>JACNJM010000279.1 GCA_014382605.1 Anaerolineae bacterium | reverse complement strand
ATCACTTATCTAACTATTTTGAAAGCCCGGTTTAAATCATTGGCTCTTGCTGAGTGGTACAGTGGATACTACCACCACCACTGGCAATCCCATCAACGGCGATTTGTTCAATCTCATGATCGGGAAATTCGTCGACCAATTTTTCTTTCGCCTCACCATCAGCTTGTGTATCGCCAAATTTTTGCAGAATGAGCGCGCCGTTGCACACATAATAACCAACATAACCCGCGGCAAATTCGTTTATGCCGTATTTCGTATTTATATCCCAGGGGGTATCCAGAATAACAGTTTTTAGGCGGCGTCCCTGGGCATCTGTAGCCGATTCCAAAACGTCGATATTCTCGCGCGTGATTGGGTAATCATACGAAGATTCATCAATATCGCGGCTCAGCACCACCGTTCCAGGCTTTGCAAAACGGGCGTAAAAATCGGTATGCCCGTCCGTAATATCTTTACCCTTAATGCCTTTTAACCAAATAATCTTATCAAGCCCTAGCAGCTCTTTAAGCTCAGCCTCAACTTCTGCCTTGCCCAGGCCTGGGTTTCGGTTGTCGTTGAGAATGCAACTCTCCGTCATAATTGCAGTTCCTTCGCCATCTACCTCAAAACAACCCCCCTCGAGAACCAGGCTAGAAGAAATACTATCTACGCCAGCTTCCCGCGCCACAAAGTGGGCAACTTTGGCATCGTGCTGATAGTCTTGATCTTCCCCCCAACCATTGAAATTAAAATTGATCGCAGCTTTTTCTCCCTCTTCATTAACCACAAATACCGGGCCAGTATCGCGCATCCAAAGATCATTCATCGTGAACTCAATCAATTCAATTGGGTAATTATGTGCATTTAACCCGCCAATTAGCTCAACTGCAATCTCGTAATCTTGCCTTCCCACGAGCATGGATACAGGTTCATATTTGGCAATGGTTTTGGCTATGCTGGCTAAATTACGCTGCACCTCAGGCACCTGCCTTGTACCCCAGATGTCGTAGCTAGCGATAAAGGCCATCCAAGTGCGTTTGTGGTCGAATCCTTCATCAGGCATATACCATTGATTGTTGGCGCGAGACGTAGCACCGGCGGTAAATACAGACAGCATAGCGCCACCTCCAAACAGAACCCCCGACTGAATAAATTCTTTTCGGGATAGTTTCATAATAATTTCCTTTCGGGGTTGGGCAATTTTTATAAGATTCGATCTTCGATTTCCCAGGTATGATCGAGAATATGCCAGACTACTCGCCGCACAAAGTAGCGCGGCTTCCAGATTGCGCCGCCGCGCGGCCCTTTTTCGGGAAGCCCTTCATGAATTGCAACTTCAAAAGCTCTCAAAATAGCATGTCGAGTTTTATCCATTTCATCGACGGTATATTTTTTGCCTTTCCAGGCAAGCCGCTTTAGGTACATCTGCTCAGCCTCGTTAACATGATTCAGCATTTTCACCAAATCTCGTCCGCCGCCGCGTGGGCCTGTGCGCAATTCTCTACCTTGCGCCCCCTCCACAACTTTATCAAATTTCAGCCAACTTGATAACATAATTTTTCGCAAACGCTGATATTCAGGCTCGCCTATTGGCTCGCGATCAGCATCCAAGAGAATCGAAGGAGCGCCAAAATCTGTCGTGGCATTTCCCATATGTCGCTCAGTAATTTTGAATTCGGTTTCATCCGTCAAACCGTGGAACACTATCTCCGCTTGATCCAAAATTTGCGCATATCGCAACCCATACTCCTTCAAACTGATAAGCGCAGCTTGTTCGTCTCTGCCACTTCGACTCCATCCGGGCCAATCGACCGCGCCCATAAACACTTTCTTTTTTCCGGTTTCGACAAATACATTGATTGATTTCATAGAATTTTTCACTTGCGGATACAATATTTACTTTGAAGCCAGCGCTTGTTGACTATATTCTAAAAGCCCGCTCATGCTATGCCCTTTGCCAGGGATAAGTTCATAGTGATATCGACATTCCAAACCGTTTTCCTCGGCAAACAACGCCATATCTTGCACCCAGTTTCTGGCGATATTAATTCGATTTCGCCCCTTTTGCCCCGGACGCACCGGCGAATTGGCTGAATCATTCATCCCGACCAGCACTGTCAGTGGAATTTGTGTCGCAGCCAACCAATTCTGCTCATCTGGAAAGACATCTTCTTGCCGAACCGCCTTCTCATCCCACTCAATCTCAACATGAAGTTCCCCCATGCCAAACGGCCACGCAATTTCAGGATTCGGCTGGGGGTATGTAGCCGCCGAGGTAATAACAGCCTGCTCCACTTCTTCCGGATGTGTCACTAAAAATCTCCCCACAAATTGCCCACCGGCGGAATGTCCGTACAACGAAAATTTACCTTCTTGTCCGAATAATTGTATCTGATAGGCCTTGACGATGCGCAGCACCCATTCATCGGCGCCGATTTCCCGGCCAAATAAACCGCGGTATCCGGTCATCATATCTTCAATTTCACCCTTGCGGCTGCTGAAGTTCTCCTGATCGAATGTTGGCGCGACAAGCACAATTCCGTATTTTTCAGCGTATCCAAGCCAATGCTCAATATAATAGCGGGCTGTATCTTCTTCGGCCTCGTTCTTGGCGGGAGTGCCGTGTACCAATACCAAAATATCACCTTCGGCCAGATTAGAGATTGGAACATAGACAAAAAATGTCCCATAAACATCTTCTACTCTGGTTATATTGCCAGTTTCATATTTCGGTTCCAGGATAGTAATTGGTTCCACACTACAACCCATAAGGACTGTCGACAAAATGAAAATCAATCCGATTTTCATGAATTTATTTTTCATGGAAACTCGCAATTTATTCTCCCTGCTTTCATCAATTCGCGATCGCGATTCACTACAGACTACAACTGCCATTAGCATATCATAAAAAGCGCTGTGCAAAATCAGGGATCCAGGAAGGCCGGAGGGGAATTTCCTGGCTTCATGGATTCATCACACAAATTCAATTTTCATACTTCTAATGCCCGGCATGAAATACAAAAAAGCGCCTGATAGGGCGCTTTTTTGTTGATATATTAAAGCCGACAAATTGTTATTCGTAAGCCAACGCGGCCACAATTTGCAGGTCCGATGCGCGCCGGGCCGGGATCAGGGCTGCCAGGATACCACAGATCAAACCAGCGGCAATGGCGGTGGCCACGCCTGCCCCGGGGAAACTATAAGGGATACTTAACCCGGCGAAATCCAGAACGGCGGTCATTAAAAAGCTTAACATGACACCGCTGATCACACCCAGGGCAACGCCCATGAGGGAGAGCAGCAAACTCTCGGCGATAATCATGCGGCGAATCTGGCGACGTTTGGCGCCGACAGCTCGCATCATTCCAATCTCACGAGTGCGCTCGATCACATTAATGCCCAAGGCATTCGCCAATCCCAACAGGGCCGGGGTCGCCAGCAAAGATAGCATGATATTCATCCCAATCGTGCCGCCGCGGGTAACTTGCTCCTGGCTGGTACGCAGCGCTTCACGCGAGATAATGCCAAAACCAGGATACGACTGTGCGGCTGTCTGCAGGTCTTCCTCCAACTGTTCCAAATCTGCGCCTGTTTCAGCATTAACCAGAAGGAATACATCATTGCGGATGCCATACTCCCGGGTAAGGGCAGTTTGTTCCATATAAACCGTGGGAAGTTTCATGTTAATATAATCTAAGCCGATGGCGGTTACCTGAACAGCTAACGGGCCATGATCGCCCTCCAGGGTAACTGTATCGCCAATGCCAACTCCAAACTGGGAGGCAAAGCGTCCGTTGATGATAACATCATCACCTGTTTGCATCCCACCAAAGGCAGATTCATCCCCCTCGACAAAGGAAAGCCCTGAGATGCGCGCATAGTTGAGCGGATCAATGCCCACCAGTCGAATGCCGATTCCGTCGGCATCCAAAACATCAACCTGGCGCAATGTGGTTAACTCTGCCACGCCCCGAATACGCTTGACTGTTTCAGCCAGGTCGGGGCCAGCGCCGACGGTGTCATTGGTAACCACCAACGAAGGCATCATGATATAGTCCGAACGGAAGGTAGCATCTAAAAAGCGCAATGCACCACCATAGATGGAGGCTAACATGCCGCCCAGCCCGATCAGGATCGCTAGGCTGACCATCAGCGAGGAGGCTGTTATGGCAGCGCGGCGCGGTTGTCGAGCGATATTCCCGGCCGCGATGCCACCTTCCTGCCCAAAGAGCAGGTTCAGCACCCGGCTGAAAACAGCCGTGACAGGGCTGATCAGCATCGGGCCGAGTAATCCCAGCGCCAATAAGAAGATCAGCATTCCCGGCGCCATTAATTGAAAGATACCACTGAACAGGCCAGCCAGACCTAACACCAGACTGATAAAACCAACGATCAGGCGGCTGCGTTTGAGGGCTGCCTCCTGCCCGATGCTAGCCGGTCGCATAGCTTCTAAGGGGGTGATATCGCTAGCGCCGCGGGCGGGCAACAGAACGCTGGCGAGCGGAATTCCCAACCCGAAGGCAATCGACACAACATAAGTAAACAAGGTGAATCGGGGGTCGCCCAGCGGTCTCCCCAATAGGCTTTGGAAGACAGAAGACAGCCCTGCTTCGGCGGCATGGGCAAAACCAAACCCAAGCAACATGCCCAAGCCGGTGCCCAGCACGGCCAGGATCAAACCCTCGTACAGGATGGCGCGCATCACAAATTTGCGCTTGGCTCCTACCGCCCGTAGCATCCCGATATCCCGTTTCCGTTCGGCAACGCTGGTACGGAAGGTGTTAAACATAATCATACCGGCCAACGCCAGAGAGAGCAGCCCAAACATAGTAAAGATCACGCCCATATATTCCATCAGCGCAGCCCAAATATCCGCCCCACCTTCCAGCGGGCTTAATTCATAGCCCCGGCCAAAGATTGAAGCAACTGCGGCATCAACAACCCGAGCATCGCTGCCTTCAGCATAGCGGCCCAAAATGGTATTGATACGGTTGGGTGTGTTGAGCAAATCTTGAGCAGTAGAAATGGGCATAAAAACCTGCTGACTACCGAGCATCAACCCCGGGTCGTCGAGCAGGCCAACAACTTCCAGGTTGAGCCAGCCCCCTGCACCGGGAAGCCTGACCAGTTCGCCAAGACCGATTCCCAGACCCGCGGCAAGTTGTTCGGAAATCAGCACAACCTGGGCATCCCCAACCTGTAAGAGACGGCCCTCCGTCAGCCGACGGCCTCCGGCGGTGACAATATTGAAGGCATCATCCGTATTGGTGGTATCCACGCCATAAACCTGGATGGTATTGATGGGTCGGCCATCCGCGGTTGTGTAATGGTCGGGCGGCAGGGCTACGCTGCGGGCAATCATACTGGCCGTCGACTCAACACCATCAACCGCAGCCACGCTACCCACATATTCCTGGCGGAAGAAACCACCGTCGCGGCGGGTAACGTAAAGGTCAACATTGGATAGCGCCATCGATTGGGTGCTGGAGATAAACATATCCTGAAAGGCCGGAGCGATTCCATTCAGGCCGAACATCATCATCACACCAATCATGATCGACAGGATCGTCATGATAGTGCGGATAGGGCGACCTTTGAGATAACTAAAGGCAAGCGGAAGCTCACGCATGGTTACCACCTTTTCTTTTATTCTCAGTCTGTTCTGTGATGCGCCCGTCCTTCATTTGAAGAATGCGGTCGGCATACGACGAGATGCGTGGATCGTGGGTAACAAGTAAAATACTACGCTCCCAGCGATCCACAATTTCCCTCAGCAGAGCGGCAAATTCTTGGGCAGCCTTTGAATCGAGGTTTCCGGTCGGCTCATCAGCCAAGATCAAGGTGGGGTCTGTAACCAGAGAACGGGCAATGGCCACCCGTTGACGCTGACCACCTGAAAGTTCTTCAGGGCGGTGGGTGCTGCGATCGGCAACTTCAAGTTTCGCCAGCCACTCGGCGGCTTTCGCCTGAGCATCACCCGGTTTCATGCCGCCCAACACCAGAGGCAAGGCCGTATTATCCAGCGCGCTCAGCGTGGGGATCAGGTTGAAGAACTGAAATATAAACCCGATATGTTCGCGGCGCAGGTCAGTTAGATCGTCATCATTCAGGTTGCTCAGGTCTTGGCCTTCTATTTTGACCACCCCTTTGCTGGGGCGATCTAGCCCGCCGACCAAATGTAAAAGTGTGGATTTACCACAGCCGCTGGGACCCATAACTGCGACAAATTCACCTGTATCCACGTGCAAGGATACACCATCCAATGCGTTGACCTGGGCTTCGCCACTACCATAAATACGGGTCAAATTCTCAGTTTCTACGATTTTCATAATATGCCTCTTAGTTGCTGTATGCTGTATTGTTAGCAATAATTATAATCCAGGTTTTGCCTTTATCACGAATTCACAATGAGTTCGGCGCACCTTGTGAGTTCTAAAAACCCGTGACCATTCCCTTTGACGCAGAAATCTGGTATCTTTGTTCCACTGAAGCGCTACAAATCTTCAAATATTAAAAAACTACAGCCAAATGATTAAATAATACCCAATCGGATAATGTGCCATGACCCTTGGAATTGCAATCGTCCTGACCATCCTGATTATCGCCATTGTCCTCTTCATCACCGAATGGGTGCGCATGGACGTGGTTGCGTTGCTGGTGCTAAGTAGTTTGGCTGTTGCCGGTCTGGTCACACCAGCAGAAGCGCTTTCCGGGTTCAGCAATCCGGCTGTTATCACAGTTTGGGCCATCCTAATCCTCAGTGGAGGGCTAGCTCGAACAGGTGTAGCCAACCTCCTGGGGCGAAAATTATTGCAACTTGCCGGGGATGGTGAAATCCGCTTGCTGGTCATCATTATGCTGACAGTGGGAGTTCTCTCTGGGTTTATGAACACGATTGGTGTGGTTTCTTTGTTTTTGCCAGTGGTGCTTGATATTGCCCGGCGTACCAAACAGCCGCCATCCAAATTGCTCATGCCGTTGGCCTTTGCCGGGTTATTAGGCGGATTGAACACCTTGATCGGTACACCACCCAATATCCTTATCAGCGAGGCGCTCAAGGAAGCTGGCCTGCGCCCATTTCGCATGTTCGATTTCACCCCGGTGGGCATCTCTGTTTTGTTGGCAGGAACGGCATATATGGTATTGATAGGACGCCGGTTACTACCAAACCGCGACCCAGCCCGCGAGTTTTCAACGGCCCGAGAGAAGGACTTCAAATCCCTGTACGAATTGCACGACCGCATGGTGATGCTGCATCTACCTGAAGGGTCGATCTTGGATGGCAAAACCCTGGCCGAGAGCCGCCTGGGGTCTGTGTTGGGGCTGAATGTGGTGGCTGTCATCCGCAATGGCCGTACGCAGCTTTCTCCCGAATCGGCTTTTGCGCTGCAAGCCGGTGATCGCCTGATGGTTGAAGGCCGCCTTGAGCAGCTTTCTGAATTGCATCGTACCAACCATCTCAGGCTGGAAAAAGAAGGTTTCAAGGTAGAGCGGTTAGTATCGGCAGATGTCGAGTTGGTTGAAGCCAGGCTTTCACCCGGATCCAGCCTGGTCGGGCAGACATTGCTGCAAATTGGCTTTCGACATAGTTACGCGGTAGTGGTATTAGCGATCTTGCGCGAAGGCGTACCCTTTCGCACCAATCTAGAAACCATCCCTTTATTGGGGGATGACGTGCTGCTGATCCAAGGCCATCGAGATCAATTGGATGAACTAACCAAAGACCCCGATTTGACGGTAACCGCACCCACCTCGTTGGGGGACTACCGACTCGAAGAGCGCTTCATGGTCGTTCACATCCCTGTCGATTCTGCCCTGGTTGGAAAATCCCTCGTCGATAGTCGTCTGGGAGATTCTTACGGGCTGGGTGTATTGGGTATTATCCGAGCGGGTGAGACGTATTTGATGCCCTCAGCAGATGAAGTATTGTTGGCTGATGACACTTTGCTGGTAAAAGGAAAACAAAGCGATTTAATGTCGGTGGAGGGGCTACAAAGCCTGGAGATCGAAAACCAACCCCCGCCAGACCTGGGGGAATTGGAGTCAGAGGAAGTGGGATTGGTAGAAACAGTGCTCTCCCCCCATTCGACCCTGGTTGGGAAAACTTTACGCGAATTGAATTTTCGCTTCAAATACGGTTTGAGTGTTTTGGCAATCTGGCGTGGAGGACGTTCCTACCGCTCAAACTTACGCGACAACCCGCTGCGTTTTGGTGATGCGCTTTTGTTATATGGCCCGCGCAAACGTTTGCGCATGTTGGGCAGCGAACCAGACTTTTTGGTACTGACCGAAGAAGCCCAAGAAACACCAAACCAGGAAAAAATCCCGGTGGCCTTATTGATCATGGCGGTTGTCCTGATCCCCGCTATCTTTGATTGGCTTCCCATCGCAATCTCTGCCATAATCGGCGTAGCGCTCATGATTCTAACCAAATGTTTGACGATGGAAGAGGCTTACCGCGCAATCAACTGGAAAGCTGTTTTTCTAATAGCTGGGATGCTGCCTTTAGGCATTGCCATGGAACAAACTGGCGCAGCTCAGTTACTGGCTAATGGCATGGTCGGGTTGGTTGGCGGGTTAGGGCCGTTGGCGGTTATGGCCGGCTTTTTCATCCTGGCCGCCTTGACATCCCAATTCATGCCCAACCCGGCGGTGGCCGTTTTGCTGGCACCGATTACCTTGAGTACAGCCAGCGATCTGGACATTTCCCCATACATATTAATGATGACCGTGGCAGTATCAGCCTCGGCAGCTTTTCTCAGCCCGGTTGGGCACTCGGCCAATGTACTTGTCATGGGGCCAGGCGGCTATCGTTTTTCGGACTATCTCAAAGTTGGCATTCCGCTCACATTGGTGGTGTTGGCGGTAGTGCTGCTCATTATGCCAGTATTCTGGCCTTTTTAGGAAAACAACTATGACCCCTGAAATTGTCATCACTTTATCCATCATCGTTGGCGCCCTGATCGTGTTTGGCACTGAAAAACTACGTGTGGATGTTGTCGCCCTGCTGGTGCTGATAATCGTTGGCCTGACAGGCCTAGTCGGCCCAAAGGAAGTCTTTGCCGGTTTCTCCAATTCAGCAGTTATCACCGTCTGGGCGGTTTATATCGTCTCGGGAGGCTTGTTTAAAACCGGGGTTGCCGACGTTTTGGGGAAATATATTCTCAGGTTATCGGGGAATAGTGAGGTGCGTCTGATTTTAGTGATTATGTTGACTTGTGGCCTGATGTCGGCATTTATGAATAATGTCGGGGCCACTGCCATGTTATTGCCGGCAGTAATCAATGTGGCAAAGCAGACCAAAATTCCAGTTTCAAAACTCTTGATTCCGCTCTCGTTTTCATCGCTGTTAGGAGGCAAACTTACCCTGATCGGTACCCCGGCTAATATCCTGGCAACCAGCATTGTCGCTGAAAACGGTTTGCCTACCTTTGGATTTTTCGATTTTACGCCTATCGGATTGGTCGTTTTAGCCACGGGTATCCTCTACATGATTTTTATCGGGCGGCATCTGCTTCCAGTCCGGCAACCCTCAGGAGAAGCCCAGGTCAAAGGGGATTTACGCAAACATATCAGCGAATTACGTGTTTTGGAAGCAGGAAAGCTGGCTGGGCGAACGCTGCTGGAATCTAAGCTCGGATCCGCTTATGATTTGACAGCTATCGCGATTGTAAGAGGGAGCGTTACCCTTACAAAATTAAAACGTGATACGATGATCCAACCGAATGACATTCTACTGATCGAAGGTTCAACCGATGATCTTTTGCGTGCCAGAAATGAGATGGGGCTGGAAATTGCCAACGAAAACAAACGCCACGCCGAATTAGACAGGTTGAGCGAGAGAGAAATTGGCATTGTCGAAGCAACCCTGGCCCCGCGCTCTTCCATGATAAATCGCAGCCTGCGATCGTTAAATTTTCGCGAGCGTTATGGCTTTACGGTATTAGCGATTCGACGCCAGGGCGAGGTGATCACCAGTCAATTGCAAAGTGAAAAATTACAATTTGGCGATGATCTAATTCTCCAGGGGCCGCGATCTCGCACACCAGCTTTGGAAGAAAAGAACGACTTCCTGGTACTGGAGCCACCCAAAATCCCGGAAGATCAACGCCGCAGGATGCCTATCGCTATCGGGCTAATGGTACTCGTGATTGGTTTGGTACTGTTTGCGGGCATCGATATCTCACTTGCTATGGTAATGGGCGCGGTCGGGATGGTCATTTCACGCTGCCTGACAATGGACGAAGCCTATGCCAGCATAGACTGGCGTACCGTTTTTCTGGTGGCCGGTATGTTGCCCCTGGGAGCCGCTATGGAAACAACCGGTACAGCCAGATATATTGCCGACCTGATGCTAGATACCATCGGCGGCATGGGGCCAATGGCCGCGCTCGCCGGAATCTATCTACTGGCCGCCCTGATTACCCAACCCATGTCAAACGCCGCGGCAATGGTGTTGGTTGTCCCAATCGCACTGGACACTGCCGCAAGCCTGGGCGCCAATCACATCACTTTTACGCTGGCTGTTGTCATCGGTGCTGCTACCAGTTTCCTGACACCAGTTGGGCACAAAGCAAACGTGTTGGTTTTTGGCCCTGGGGGCTATAAATTTTTCGATTATGCTCGCGTGGGCGCTTTACTGACTGTTTTTCTGTTTATCGTGACCATGATCTCTTTGCCGATCTTCTACCCACTTTTTCCCTGACCTATGAAACGACTGATTACCATATCCAGAAGCGATGATATTCCTTCAA
>JACNJM010000255.1:5563-10810 GCA_014382605.1 Anaerolineae bacterium | reverse complement strand
CAATTTCTTACGGCGCGGCGGAAGCCATATTAAAGCTACTTTCCAACAATCACTAAAGGGCTAGATTTCCGATATAATACTTCCCATGAGTGCAGCGGTTGGCAACAAATTACGCCTGGCGCGCGCAGCGCTGGAATTAACGCTTGAACAAGCGACGGCAGAAACCCATATTGGTTTACATTATTTGCGCGCCATGGAATCTGGAAATTTCGACGCACTGCCATCGCGTGTGCAGATGCGCGGTTTTCTGCGTACCTATGCCGATTATTTACACCTGGATGCAATCCCGCTTTTCGAGGCTTTGGAGAAAGATGCCCTGATGGCGTTAATGCCGCCTGAAGCTGATGTCCCTGAAGACGAATCTAAAAAAGTCGATTCCCCTGTTATAAGCAAACCCATGCAAGAAGTCGATACTAACTTCATAAAAGTGGGCGAGATGCTGAAAAATCAGCGTGAACTCCTGGGGCTATCACTCGACGACGTCGCCCGGCACACACATCTCAGGCTGCACTATTTACAAGCTCTGGAACGCGGCGACATGGATGATTTGCCATCTGCCGTACAAGGTACCGGGATGTTGAAAAACTATGCCGAGTTTCTCAGCCTCGACCCCGAACCCATGCTGCTGCGCTACGCCGAAAAATTACAGGCACAATTAGGCGCACGCAAGGCAGAGCAAAAACAAAATAATGTCACCGAACAACGTCCCAAACGCGCTCCGGTGAAACCGCTCACACCAGTACGGCGCTTTTTCTCGCGCGAAATGTTGATTGGCGGGATGATTGTTTTCACAGTGATCACCTTTGTACTGTGGGCCGGATTGAAAATTTCTGCCGCGCGCAACCTCCCGGAAACACCCCAGCCCACTGCACCTTCGATTGCTGATGTGCTGCTGCCCTCCATTACGCCTTCGGTTGAGCCTAGCGCAACTGCCACCGTGCCATCCCTGATTGATGTAGCCGCCGAAACGGTGGTCGGTAGCAATGCCGGGGCAAATAATTTGGCTGATCCGGTGAATGAAATTATCGAAGGTGCTGTACAAGTGCAGGTTTCAGTCCGGCGGCGCGCTTTCGTGCGCGTGATTGTGGATGGAGAAGTCGCCTTCAATGCCCGTCTCGCGCCCGGAAGCATTCAAACGTTCGCCGGGCAAAAGAGCATCGAAGTTCTCAGCGGAGATGCCGCAGCCCTGCAAGTATCCTATAACGGTGTGGAATTGGGCGTGCTGGGCGGTGATAATGAAGTTGTCAATTTTATTCTTGCCCCCGATGGCCTGATTACCCCCACGCCAACAATTTCGCCCACCCCGACGCGCACCCCGCGGGTTACACGCACGCCGCGCGGAACGCAAAGTCCGTAACTGAATGCAATAAATTGGTTCAATCTTCACAAATTGCATTTGCCATTATTCACACTGAGATTGAACCAACTTCAACACTTATGATGTCACTTACTACCAAAACCTTCCACCTGATCTCCCTCGGCTGCGCCAAAAACACCGTCGATTCCGACTCGATGGCGCAGTTGCTAATCAATGCTGAATTTGCCCCCACCGACGAAAGCCGAAACGCCGAAGTTTTAATTGTTAACACCTGTGGATTTATCGGCCCTGCAAAAGACGAATCAATCCAGACGCTCAAGGATTTAGCCGCTGAAAAAAAAACCGGTCAGGTCTTGATCGCCGCCGGATGCCTGACCCAGCGCTACGGCCAGCAGGTTGTGGAACAAGTTCCCGGCATTGATGGCATCCTTGGCACGCGTCGCTGGATGGATATTCTCGCAGTTGTGAGCCAGTTGCGCGGCGGGGCACACCCTGAACCACTCTATCACTTGCCCGATGTGGCCAATGTAGGCCGCGACGATGCCGGAACGCAGCGTGTCAATGTGCAAGGGGGCAGCGCCTACTTGAAAATAGCCGATGGCTGCCGCCGTCCGTGCGCTTTTTGCGCCATTCCGCTCATCAAGGGAACCGCCATCAGCCGTCCCATAGAAGCGATTCTGGCCGACGCGCGCGCGCTGCAAGAAATGGGTGTCTACGAGATCAACCTGATCGCCCAGGACACCACCGACTACGGTCATGATCTCAGCATGCGCAACGGCCTGGCAACCCTGCTCGACGAGTTGAGCGCCGCCGTCCCCGATGTGCCCTGGCTGCGGGTGCTCTACGCTTATCCTGGCTATGTCACAGATGAACTTATCGAAGTCATGGCTGAAAATCCGCAAGTGCTGCCCTATCTCGATATGCCCCTGCAGCATGCTCACCCCGATACCCTGCGCCGGATGCGCCGTCCAGCCAATATGAACTGGGTCTACCGTACCCTGGAAAAAATGCGCGCCACCATGCCCGATCTGGCTCTACGGACAACCTTCATCGTTGGCTACCCCGGCGAGACGGATGCCGAGTTTAAAGCCTTGATGGATTTTATCGAGGAAATTAAGTTTGACCGCGTTGGGGCGTTCCAATTCTCCTTTGAGCCGGGAACGGCGAGCGAGAATTTAGGTGATCCTGTTCCCGAGGCTGTGAAACAAGCCCGCTGGGAGCAGCTCATGGAGCGCCAGCAGGCGATTTCACTGGCCCGCAACCAGCGTCTGGTTGGCGCCAGCCTGGATGTGCTTATCGAAGGTCAGGGCGACGGCATCTCTCTGGGACGCAGCTACCGCGATGCTCCCGAAATTGATGGTATGGTTATCGTCGAAGATGATCTCCCCATCGGGGCAATGGCCCCCGTGCGCATCACCGGTGCCATGCCCTATGATCTGACAGGAATATTAGACACAGCACAAGAAATATAACGCAAAGGCGCGAAGAAGCAAGGCCGCAAAGGAATTTTAAATGTCTTTGCGGCTTTGTGGCCTTGCGTTAAAAAGGGATGGTGACATGATGAATGAAAACGAACTTAGCCGCGTAATTGTCGAATCAGCGATTGAAGTTCATCGTACACTTGGTGGTCCAGGTTTGCTGGAAAGCGTTTACGAAGAAGCGATGATTTGGGAACTTCAGCAACGTGATATCGCTGTCGAACAACAAAGAATAGTTCCAATCGTTTATAAAGGGGAACAATAAGGAAACCCGCTCCGTCTTGATTTATTCGTTGGCGGATTAGTGATAGTCGAGATAAAATCAACGTCACAATACAACAAGATATTTGAGGCTCAATTGTTCACCTACTTGCGATTGACAAACATCAAGTTGGGTATGGTAATCAATTTCGGTGAACGATTTGTCAAAAATGGCATACACCGCGTCGTCAACAATTTATGAATCATTCAACGCAAAGAAAAAACTAAAAAGAACTTTGCGGCTTTGCCTCCTTGCGTCCTTGCGTTAATAAAGAGAACCTATGCTCAACACAAACACCCCTGAAATACAATTCGCCCTTCACGCCGTGCGCCAGGCATCTATACTGGTGCAACAGGTTCAAACGGAGATGATCTCCCCTGCCCTCACCAAAGATGACCGCTCCCCCGTCACTGTAGCTGATTTCGCCGCACAGGCCCTGGTGGGTTTTTTACTCGACCAACATTTCCCCAACGATTCAATGATTGGTGAGGAAGATTCTTCAGTACTGCAAACCCCAGAAGAGCGCCGAACCTTAGAGCGCATCACCGATTTTGTGGGGCGCTTCACCGAAGGGGCCACCCCCGAAAGCGTCTGCGCCTGGATTGACCGCGGCTCTTCCGAATCGGCGCCGCGCTTCTGGACGCTGGATCCCATCGACGGCACCAAAGGTTTTCTACGCGGCGATCAGTACGCCGTGGCCCTGGCCCTGGTCGAAAACGACAAAGTTCTGGTCGGAGCACTAGGCTGTCCGCAGTTGCCCTCACCCCCAGCCTCTCTCATATGGGGAGATGGGAACAACGGCAGCATCTACATTGCCGTCCGCGGCCAGGGGGCATGGGCGGCGCCGCTTAACGGCAGCGACATCGACTTTACCCAAATCTACGTTTCCCCGCAAAGCAATCCCACGCAAGCGCGCCTGATGCGCTCGTTTGAATCCGGGCATACCAACATCAGCAAAATGGATATTTTCGCGCAAGCCCTCGGCGTGCAGGCCCAGGCCGTGCGCATGGACAGTCAGGCCAAATACGCTGTGCTGGCCTCTGGCGGCGGCGAAATCTACCTGCGGATGCTCTCCAAGAGCCGCCCCGATTACCGCGAAAAAATCTGGGATCAGGCCGCAGGCTCGATCATCACCGAAGAAGCCGGAGGCCGCGTCACCGATCTGCATGGGCAAGAACTTAATTTTGGCCTCGGGCGCACGCTGGCGAACACGCGCGGCATCTGCGCCACCAACGGCTTTCTGCATGAACACGCTCTGAAGGCGCTACGAGAGACGCTATGACCCCAAGGCGTCAAGACGTCCCGACATCAGGACGTCGTCCCGATCATCTCGCCCTGATTCTCAGCGCCCTCGCCATCCTCATCACCGGCTGGATCGCGCTCAACATCTTCAAAGGCATCCCACATCTCGAAGACGAGTTTGCCTACGTCTGGCAAGCGCAGGTTATTGCCCGCGGCGAACTCACCACCCCCTCCTCCGACAACCCCAAAAGCTTTCTCGTGCCCTTCGTCGTCGATCACAACGGGCAGCGTTTTGGCAAATATCCCCTCGGCTGGCCGGTAATGCTCTCGCTTGGTGAACGCCTGGGGCTGCGCGCCTGGGTCAACCCGCTGCTGGCCGGGCTGGGCATCTGGCTGACGTATCGGCTGGGGAAAAAACTACTCAATGAGCGCATCGGTTTGCTGGCCGCGGCTCTGTTACTGAGTTCCCCTTTCTTTTTGATGAATTCCAGCACACTGCTTTCCCACGCCTGGGGGCTGGTACTCAGCGCAGGATTTGCACTTTTCTGGCTCGAGGCGCTGGATGAGCCGGACTCGGCTCGGGGCTGGCTGCCCACCCTGAGCGCGGCACTCACCCTGGGGGTCCTGGCCCTGAGCCGCCCGCTGACGGCTCTTGGAATCGCCCTGCCATTCGCCATCCACGGGATTATTTTGTTGTGGCGCGGCCATCAGGGCATCCGCCGCCGCGTGCTGACGATTGGCACTTTCGCCCTGTTCGTCGGGAGTCTGCATCTGTTTTGGCAGTACGCTGTCACCGGCAACGCGCTGACCAATCCCTATACCCTGTGGTGGCCGTATGACAAGCTGGGGTTCGGGGTGGGGTTTGGCGTGACGGAGAGTGGGCATAACTTGAAATATGCCTGGTCAAACACCCAATTCAGCCTGAACGCCGGGCTGAGCGATCTGTT
>JACNJM010000255.1:2497-5021 GCA_014382605.1 Anaerolineae bacterium | reverse complement strand
GCTGCTTTGCTCGAGTTGAGTAACCCCTTTTTCGATGCGCCGTTTGTATTTGTCTATCACCGTGGCCCGCGCTCTACGAGCGAGATTATCGCCCAGTTCCCGGAACGGACGGTGATCCATTATTACCCCGATGAGCCGTGGGTTTTCTATGAGGTAGAAAAATAAAAAGAGCGCCGCTAGCGGCGCTCTTTTTATTTTTCGTTTATTTCAACATCGGCATTTTGATGCCATGCCGCTTGGCCGCATCGATTGCAATTTCATAGCCCGCGTCGGCGTGACGCACCACGCCCATACCCGGATCGGTGGTTAGCACCCGCGCAAGCCGCGCGGCGGCTTCGGGCGTGCCATCGGCCACGATGACCTGCCCGGCGTGCTGCGAGTAGCCCATCCCCACGCCGCCGCCGTGATGGAATGAAACCCATGTTGCCCCACCCACGGCGTTGATCAGGGCGTTCAGAATCGGCCAATCTGAGATCGCGTCGGAGCCATCTTTCATAGCTTCGGTTTCGCGGTTGGGAGAAGCCACCGAGCCGGAATCGAGATGATCGCGGCCAATCACAATCGGCGCGCTGACGATGCCACTGGCGACCAGCTCATTGAATTTCAGCCCGGCTTTTTCGCGCTCGCCATAGCCCAACCAGCAGATGCGCGAGGGCAGGCCCTGCACAGGCACTTTCCCTTGCGCCATTTTAATCCAGCGCGCCAGATGTTCATCCTCGGGGAAAAGTTCTAAAATGGCTTCATCGGTGCGGTAAATGTCTTCCACATCGCCGGAGAGCGCCACCCAGCGGAATGGTCCTTTGCCCTCGCAGAATAATGGACGAATATAGGCCGGAACGAAACCGGGGAAATCAAAGGCGTTAGAAACGCCATAATCATAGGCCTGCTGGCGCAAATTATTGCCGTAATCAAAAACTTCGCTGCCCGCTTTTTGGAAGGCCAGCATGGCCTCGACATGTTTTGCCATTGATGCGCGCGCCATGGCTTTGTATCCATCGGGGTCTGAGGCGCGCATCTCGTCGGCAGCAGTCACACTCAGACTTGAGGGTACATACATCAGGGCTTCATGGGCTGAGGTTTGGTCGGTGACGACATCGGGGATGATGCCGCGGGTGACCAGTTCGGGGAAAATATCGGCGGCGGTGCCGACCAGGCCAATAGATTTTGGCTCTTGGTTGGCAACCGCCTCATCGACGAGGGTCATCGCTTCCTCAAGAGTATCCACTACCACGTCCACGTAACCGATCTCCTGGCGGCGATGGGCGCGGGCCGGGTCAACCTCCACGCATAGACAAACCCCTTCGTTCATGGTCACGGACAGGGGTTGCGCGCCGCCCATTCCCCCCAAACCGGCAGTGAGCACAAATTTGCCCTTGAGTGATTCCCAGCCGCGCTGACGCGCCAACGCGCCAAAAGTTTCATAGGTGCCTTGCAAAATGCCCTGTGTGCCAATATAAATCCACGAACCGGCGGTCATCTGCCCGTACATCATCAGGCCTTTGGCGGCGAGTTCGTCGAAATGTTCCCAATTGGCCCAGGCGGGAACGAGATTGGAGTTAGCAATCAGCACGCGCGGCGCATCGGTGT
Source organism: Anaerolineae bacterium (assembly GCA_014382605.1). Classification (GTDB taxonomy): domain Bacteria; phylum Chloroflexota; class Anaerolineae; order Anaerolineales; family UBA11858; genus NIOZ-UU35. Next base: position 3,434 of record JACNJM010000255.1, on the reverse strand, counting down.
GGCTTTTGAACACGGCCACCGGCTTCCCGGACTGGACGAGCAGGGTTTCATCTTCTTCGAGATTTTTGAGCGATTCAAGAATGGCATCAAACGATTCCCAGTTGCGAGCCGCCTGGCCGCGCCCACCATAGACGATCAGCTTTTCGGGAATTTCGGCTACCTCGGGGTCGAGATTATGCTGGATCATGCGGTAAGCTGCTTCGATGAGCCAGTTCTTACAGGTCAGTTGTTTACCGCGTGGCGGATGCACAACGCGCGGTTGGGACATAATAACCTCCGTAGATTGATGATGAATTAACAGAAAATCCCCTCCAGGGATATTATACGCCAAGAGGGGAGGGAGATTCAAAAGAACCCCGAGGAGGATTCCACACCCGCAGACGGCGCTCCGCTCCGGGCTTATGGAGGTTTATTCTTCCGGCGCTTCTTCTTTCGGTGAAAATGTAGCGAAATGCGTTGTGCTGAGGCGGTCAATCAGGTTCTTTTGTGCTTCGCACCAGATCGGGCGCATGGGGCAGGTTTCATCAAATGTGCAAACCCCTTCGTCGCCAACACATTCATTCAATAAAATTGGGCCATCAATCGCTTCGACAATATCCAACAAACTAATTTCTTGGGGATCGCGTGCCAGCGAAACGCCGCCGCGGGCGCCGCGCGAGGTGTGCAATAAACCGGCTACGGATAATTGGGATACGATTTTCGCTAAAAATGAGGCCGGAATATGTTGTTTTTCGGCTATTTTGCTGGTCGCAGCTCGTTTGCCGGGTCCCAGCGTTGTAAGATAGTAGACGGCTCGTACTGCGTAGTCTGCCTGGCGAGTGATTTGCATATGATATTTTCCTATATTTGGTCTTACGGATAAACTTTATCGGTTATATTTTAGAGTATATTTATCCAATCTACAAGTGATTAAGGTCATTGCATGTCAATGACCTTG
>JACNJM010000255.1:0-2270 GCA_014382605.1 Anaerolineae bacterium | reverse complement strand
ATGGTAAGATTTCGCAGTATTCTGCGGAGGTAAACCCCCTTTCACTTCGTATTCTGGAGGATCAATCACTATGAAACAAATCTGTGTTGTCGGTGTCGGCTATGTAGGGTTAATTACAGCCGCTGGTTTTGCCGATCTGGGCAATCGCGTTATCGCGCTGGACATTAGCAAAGAAAAAATTGAAGGCCTGAAAAATGGTGAAATGCCCATTTACGAACCAGGCCTTGAAGAACTTGTCGAACGTAATGTTAAATCAGGCCGCCTGACATTCACTACATCTTATAAAGAAGGACTCGATGAAGGCACTGAGTTTGTCTTCATTGCTGTCGGAACCCCCTCAGGGGTCGATGGTGAAGCCGATCTGCAATATGTTGAGGCGGCCGCCAGTGACGTTGCCAGGAATATGAGCGGCGAGTTGGTGATTATCAATAAATCTACCGTGCCGGTTGGCACCGGCGATTGGGTTGCCGGAATTGTCAGACGGAATCAACCTGAAGCCACTCCCTTTTCGGTGGTATCCTGCCCGGAGTTTTTGCGCGAAGGTTCCGCCATTTTCGACTTCATGAATCCGCACCGCACTGTACTCGGCTCGCTCGACCGCGATGCCGCCGATAAAGTAGCGCAACTGCACCTGCCGCTGCGCGCGCCGATTGTCATCACCGATCTGCGCACCGCCGAGATGATTAAATATGCCTCCAACGCTTTCCTGGCAACCAAGATTTCCTTCATCAACGAAATCGCCAATATTTGCGAAGCCCTGGGCGCCGACGTGACTGAAGTTGCCACCGGTATGGGCTACGACGAGCGCATTGGGCACCATTTCTTAAACGCAGGTCTGGGGTATGGCGGTTCCTGCTTCCCCAAAGATGTACTCGCCCTGGCGCACATGGCCGAAGAAAAAGGCAAACATCCGCAGTTATTACATGCTGTCATGGACATCAACGCCGACCGCAGACCAATGGCGGTTGAACGCGTGATCCAAATGCTCGGTGGTGATGTCAAAGGTAAAACTATTGGCATGTTGGGGCTGGCTTTCAAACCGAATACCGATGATATGCGCGACGCCCCTTCGATTGATATTGCCACGCAACTCATCGCCGCAGGCGCAACCGTGCGCGGCTACGATCCCGTCTCAATGGAAGTTGCCGCCCCGCTCTTGCCGGATGTCGAAATGTATACTGATCCCTACTCGATGGCTGCGGGCTGTGACGCGCTGATGGTCAACACTGAGTGGAACGAGTTCAAACAGCTTAACCGCCGCCAACTGCGCGAAAGCATGAAACAGCCGGTTATTTTCGATGGCCGTAATATTTACGACCCCGATGAAATGAAAGAACTCAACTTCATCTATCGCGGCCTCGGGCGCGGCTATAACGGCGCAAATACGGCGGAGAAATAATTTATCCACAAAGCTCACGAAGGGCACGAAGAATCACGATTTATTTTTTAGTGAATTTTTGTGTCCTTCGTGGATTAAAAACATGACTCAACCCCAACCTCCTATTTGTAATTACGAAGGCTCCGACTACCAAACCACATTTTGGGAAGAGGGTGGGCGCGCCTACGAAGATCAGGCCGAAGCCGTAGCCCTGCGCCGCTTGCTGCCCCCCAAAGGCAAACTCATGCTCGAACTGGGCGCGGGCGCCGGACGCAACACGCTGCGCTACAAAAACTTTGAGCGCGTCGTATTGCTCGACTACTCCCTCACCCAAATGCAGCAGGCCCAGGCTCGTCTCGGCAAGAGCGAGCGCTACACCTACATCGCCGGGGATGTCTACCGCCTGCCCTTCGCGGATGGTCTCTTCGATGCCGCCACCATGATCCGCGTGTTGCACCATCTCGCCGAAGCTCCGCGCGCACTTGCTGAAATTCGCCGCGTGCTGCAACCAGGGGCGATCTTTATTCTGGAATTTGCCAGTAAACTCAACCTTAAGGCCATTCTGCGCTATATTTTGCGCCTGCAAAGCTGGAGTCCTTTTACGCCAGAGTCGGTTGAATTTGTGCCGCTCAACTTCGATTTTCACCCTCGCACCGTGCGCCAATGGCTCCACGCGGCCGATTTTCAGCTTGAGCGGCAATTAACACTTTCACATTTTCGGATTGGCATCCTTAAAAAATTGATTCCGACGAAAATTCTAGTTGCACTCGATGCAATGGCACAACTGACGGGCGATTGGTGGCAATTGACCCCCAGCGTATTTACCCGCTCCCAGACGGGTGACAGTTCTACAGGGGCTGCCCCCGAGGGCTTCTTCCGTTGCCCGGCGTGT
>JACNJM010000128.1 GCA_014382605.1 Anaerolineae bacterium | reverse complement strand
TTATGCAAAATCGAAAATCCATTGGCTATATCGTTGGCGGCGGTCTAAAGGAAAGTTTCCGCGCCCGGTTGCAAGTACCCTCTCAGGATGTGCAGGAAGGCGCCTTCGTGGTCATTGAAAATCTACCCTGGCATTTCTATGGCTTGGTTACCGATATTCAACTCGGCGCCACCGACCCGCGTTTTGCCGATGAACAAAGCCAAACGCGTCTGCCTGCCGAAATCTCAAAACTACTCCACGGACAAACCCTCTACACCAACTTAGAAATTCTCCCGGCCCTGATGTTGGATGTTGGCCCCGAGATGGAATCGCCCGACTACGCGCGCTGGCTCTCGGCGATCGATTCCGGCTTGCGTGACCGCCCCCGGCCTGTACCGGTAAAAACCGTACCGCCGCATCACTCCCAAGTTTATTTGGCACACGAGGGCGATATTGCTGAAATTTTCGGCAAGGATGAAAAAGGCAACTTTGTTATCGGCTACACGCGCGAGCAGGGACATCCTGTGCGCATCAATATGGAGAAATTTGTCCAGCGTTCCTCCGGAATTTTCGGCGCAACCGGCACGGGAAAATCTTTCCTCACCCGTATGGTGCTGGCCGGATTGATCCAGTACAACAAGGCCTCCGTGCTGATTTTTGATATGCACAACGAGTACGGCCTGGATGATACCGCATCGGATACTGGCGAACGCGTAGTTGGCTTGAAAACCAAATTCCGCTCAAAGGTGCGTGTGGTGGGTCTGGGCGCAGGCGCTCTGATCCGCGGGCAGGCCGCCGATTTCAATTTAGAGATCGCCATGCGCGATATTCGCCCCGCCGATGTGGAATTGCTGGCGCGCGAACTCAATTTGCGCGAAACTACTCCCACTACCCTGGATGCCTTGCAAAAGACCTTTGGCCCGCAAAATTGGTTTAACGAATTTCGCCAACTCAAAGTAGGTTCGGTGATCGAAACCGAAGATGGCAAGAAAATGCCCGCGCCCGATAGCGTGGCCTATTGGGCCAACGCCGAAGGCGTCAATGTGGCTGCCGCAGAAGGCCTGCACAACAAAATGCGACGCTTGTTCAATACCGAATATATTGTCGAAAATCCATCTTCGGATGGTATTAACGAAATTGTCAAATCGCTTGAAGCCGGGCAGCATATTGTGCTTTCCTTTGGCGACCACGAGAGCGATCTCGATTATCTTTTGGTCAGCAATCTGCTCACTCGCCATATCCGCAATCGCTGGGAAGCCAGCGCCAACGCCTTTCGTAGTTCTGGCAGAAATGAGCCGCGTCCGCTGGTTATCGCCGTGGAAGAAGCCCACAAATTGCTCAACCGCGAAATGGCGCGCCAGACCACCTTTAGCACCATCGCCCGCGAGTTGCGCAAATACTACGTCACCCTGCTCATCATCGATCAGCGACCCTCGCAGATTTACGACGAAGTCATGTCACAATTGGGCACGCGCATCTCGGGCTGGCTGGGTGATGAAGATGATCTGCGCGCGGTGCTCTCTGGCCTTTCGGGGCGAGATTCCCTTCGGGGAATGCTGGCCCGCCTCCAGCCGAAAGAGGAAGTCCTGCTCCTCGGGTGGGGAGTCCCCATGCCGTTGCCGGTGCGCTCCCGTCGCTATGACGATCGCTTCTGGGATGAATTGCTCGGAAAAAAGAAATTTGACGCTGAACAAAATTTGCGTGAATTAGGTTTTTAGTTCCCACGCTACCGCACACGAAAATTTCTGACCCTGATATAGTTCATGTTGCAGTGAAATTTTATGTGGGGGCTATATGGACAAATGTCTTTGCATTCAGGAAATATGCCACTTTGAAGAAAGAGGGGGTTATTATACATTTGGGAGATGAATGGGGTGGTCACACTCCCAAAGAATAAATGAAAGTGGACCCTGGACGATGTTACCAAAAGTACTCAAACAAATGCCCCTCTTTGAAGGGTTTACCGAGGCGGAACTCAATCGCTTGACGCCGCTGTTTTCATTCAGTGAGTGCGCCGAAAATGAAGAAATTTTCAAACAAGGGGATATTGCCAATTATCTGTATCTGGTTGTAAAAGGCCGCGTGGCGATTCGTTTCAAACCCGACGACGGCGAAATGTTGACAGTCGCGCAAATTGAAGATGGGGGTGTTTTTGGTTGGTCAGCTGCCTTTGGGAGTGGCTATTACACTTCAGGGGCATATTGTCTTTCGGATGCCGCATTGCTTTGCGTGAGTGGTGAAGCCCTGAAACGCTTCCACATTAAATTTCCTGATACCGGTAAGCTAATTCTTGAACGCCTGGCAAAAGTAATTGCCGAACGGTTACAGCGCGCCCACACCCACAGTCAGGTGCTTGCTATGTTAGAATATGGACTAACAAATGGCGTAAAACCTTTGGGAGCGTAAAATGACTGGACAAGACCAAAACGCGCAAGCCTATTCAAAAGAAGAAATGCTAAAAGGACTGGTCGCGCAAGTGAGCGCCTATATTGAACAATACCATGGCGGTTCGGTTGAGATGATTTCGTTCAAGGACAATCTGCTCAAGGTACGTTTGGGTGGAGCCTGCATAGGCTGCCCGCTTTCCACCGCTACCCTGCAAGGGTGGGTAGCCGGTACGATCAAGCAATTTTTCCCCGATGTTGAAGTGATCGGCGTAGAATAAAAGGAGTATACGTAATGAGTTTTATGGATTTTGTCGCTCTGGCTGGATACGCGCTGCGCTTATTGGGGCTGTTGGTCTTTGGTGTAGCTATAGCTTGGTTTACATTAACAGCCTATCGTCAGGCGGGTGAGCGCTGGCAATTGCAAATCGCTATTTACCTGGGATTATTATTCTTCGCTGCACTGCTGGCGCGCCTCGCATCAGCAGCCGGATTGGGCGGTTTTGCTCTGGGAGCCGGAGCGGGCTTGCTCTATTGGGGATTGCGCAAAGAAGAAGTTTCTGACGAGGACGACTAACCACCCAAGAAACAGGAAAAACAAACGGGCGCCCGGTGTGGGTGCCCGTTTTCGTGTTAAACCTACGCTCGAAAGGATTACAGATTTAATCAGCGGCTGCTTCTGGCTCAACAATCGGGTTGCGCGCCAGGAAATCTTCGACCCACAGAATATTATCTTTGGCGCGCTCAATTGTTTTGAGTAGCGTGCCCATTGTCGAAATCTCTTCAAGCTGTTCGGCAACAAACCAGCGCAAGAAATCCTGAGAGATATAATCTTTATCGTTTACGGCAATATCCATCAGTCCGTTAATCATGCGGGTGACTTCAGTCTCCCAATCCAGCGCCAGTTGAGCGCAATGTTTCGGAGATGCAAAATCGTATTCTGTTTTGTCAATTGCTGGAATACGCACCTGTCCGCCCGCCTCGACAACATAGTGGGCAAACTTCATAGCGTGCTCTTTCTCCTCTTCGGCCTGACGGTAGAAAAATGCCGCCAGTTGGGGTAGGTCATCGGCATCGAAATAAGCCGCGATGCTCACATATTGTAAACTGGCTGCAAATTCTGCGCCCACCTGGGCATTGATGGCATCTTCAAGTTGTTTGCTAAGAATCATTTTTGTCTCCTTAATTTTTTTTGAAATTTTTTATCTATCTAAATGTCATTCGATTATAGCATTTGTAATTTATTACGGGTGTTAAACCTTTGTTAGCATTCTTATAAACTCATCGCGCAGCCGTCGGCGCGGGGATCACTGCCGCCGGTGAGCGCTCCGCTTTCGGGATCGCGGCAAATTACCTGCCCGCGTCCGAATACCGCCCGCCCATACCCGCTGGCCATGCGAACAGGATGCCCCATATCAGCCAGTTTTTGAATCTCTGCGGGAAAGATGCCTTCTTCCAAATCGAGCGCGCCACCGGCTGTCGCAGCATCAATGCAAAAGCGCGGGCGGTCGAGGGCCGCCTGCGGGTCAAGCTGATCGTCAATCAAGGCGCTGGCAACCTGCAAATGTCCCTGGGGCTGCATAAAGCCGCCCATCACGCCGAAAGAGGCGAAAAGGCTCTCGCCCCTTTGCCCCTCTCCCTCAGGGAAATGGGTTGGGGGTGAGGGAACGGTAATCATCGAGGGAATAATCGTATGATACGGCCGTTTGCCGGGCATCAGTGCATTGGGGTGTTCCGGGTCCAGACTAAAGTTGTGGCCGCGGTTTTGCAGAGAGAAACCCCAACCTTTGGGCACGATCCCGGTGCCGAAGCCCATATAGTTGCTGTTGATGAAGGAACAGGCGTTGCCCTCGCCATCCACCACGCTGAGGTAAACAGTATCGGATGAAGCCACAGGGGTGCCGCGTTGCTGGTCGAGGCTGGCGCGGCGCGGGTCGATCAGGGCGCGGCGCTGATTGGCGTATTCTTTCGACAGAAGCTCAGAGACGGGGGATGGAAAGAATTGAGGGTCTGCGACATACCAGCGCGTATCGGCAAAGGCCAGGCGCATGGCTTCAATTTGCAGGTGCAAGCGTTCCGCAGAAAACGGCTTCAGCGCGGCGATATCGAAGCCTTCGAGCAAATTTAGCCCCAACAGGGCAGCTAAACCCTGACCGTTGGGCGGGCATTCCCAGACGCGATAGCCGCGGTAGATGGTGCTGATGGGTGTATCCCAGGCGGCTTGGTGCGCGGCCAGATCGTCGAGCGTCATACAGCCGCCCGCCTGGTGAATCACGTCAACAATGGCTTCCGCAATTTCGCCGCGATAGAAGGCATCTGCGCCGTGTTCAGCGAGCATCCGAAAGGTGCGCGCCAGCCCTGGGTTGCGGAAAATTTCGCCTGCCCGCGGGGCGCGCCCTGCGATGGTCAGTTCGTGGCCGTTGAGGGCTTGCGCCAATTGACGTTCTGCGCCGCGCGCCCAAAAGTGAGCCGTCACCGGAGCTACTGGAAAACCTTTTTCGGCCAGTTGTATAGCGGGGGCCAGCACATCGGCAAGACTCAGACATCCGTAACGCGCCACCATCTCGCTCCAGCCGGAGCAAGCCCCAGGCACTGTGATCGTGTGGGGGTGGTAGGGGTTACTCATTGGCGATTGGCGATTTTTGAACAAGCCGTCTTTTTGGATGCGCTCGATGGCCAGCGCGGCTGGAGCGCGCCCGGAGGCGTTGAGCGCCGTGACCTGCCCTGTGGCGGCTTCGTAGTAGAGGGCGAACGCATCGCCGCCAATGCCCGTAGATGTTGGCTCGGTGACGTTGAGGGCTGCGGCGGTGGCGATGGCGGCATCAGCGGCAGTGCCGCCGCGGGCGAGAATCTCTAGGCCTGCGGCAACTGCCAGGGGCTGGGATGTGGCTACTATGCCACGCATTCCCATCACCGGGGAGCGCCGGGAAGCAAAATTATATTCAAAGTGCAAGTGAAACTCCTGGAACTGAATCAACCCCAAAAGGAGTCCGTTCAGCCTACCTCGATTTATGGTTTCTCCATTATACTAATAGAGCTTTAGCTGTCGCAAGCAGCAATCCAAAATCAAACCAGAAATGAGACCTGCATGATGAATTCTATTCCCCGCAATCAGATCAAACCTGGCCTTTGTGTGCGCATTGTGCAAAAACAAGATCAGCGCAGCGGAAAACTCACTGAAGGCATTGTACAAGATATTCTTACGAAATCGGCCACCCATCCGCATGGCATTAAAGTGCGGCTGGAGAATGGTAAAGTTGGGCGGGTACAAGAGATGATAACTGCCAATGACTGATTGTATATCAACGGGCAATTTTTCTCCTGACCTGGAAGGTAGGCCCGACGGAGTTGGCAGGCATTGAGATACTGGCGATCAAATTCGACACTAATCAGCCGCGCATGGTGTATTATGCAACGAAGAGATTTGGTGTTTTGAAGGTTTTGGAGTAGTAAAAAAAACAGATAAGCCGCAATTTTGTGTTGCGGCTTATCTGTTTTTTTTACTGATTTTTTGGGGTTCGAAGTTTACAAATCCAGCCCGGCTAATTTGTCGAGGGCGGCGCCAACTTTGCCGCCTGCCTGCCAGTAGTCGAATTTGGTGGTGTTGATATGTTCCACAAAACCGCCCATATGACGCATCTCTTCAACCATGTGATTGACCAACTCGCCATCCCGATCTACGTCTGTGCCCTTGCCATCCCACAGAGCCACCAAACGCGCCCGGTCGATGCCCAGCAACAACGATGAGTACAGCGCCCAGCGGTTGTTACGCTTATAAGAATCATCCCCAGTTTTTACCTTACCCACATGGTCAAGCTGGAAGCTGATATTGACATTGGGGTGATTGCGCAGGTTGTAAAAGCGTTCTACCCAGGAGTCACCACCAAAGCTGACATTTTCTTTGATATATTGCGGCTCACTGTAGGGCAGATGAACTTCAACTTCCATCCCTCGCTCCAGGCAAGCCTCAACAAAAATGATCTCGCCGCCGCAGGCTGCGCCCGCGGTTACGCCCAAATCGTCGTCGCCAATATCGAATTTGTCGAGTGCAGCGTCGATGCGCTTGCGGGCTTCTTTTTCCATCTCTGGCACGAAACGGCGTTCGGTCTGTCCGTCGCGGTCCATCTTATGCCCGGCGAACAGGATCACGCGCTCGTCTTTCGCTTTGGCGTCTTCAATTTCAACTTTATCTTCTTCGGGTTGTTCCTTGCGGATACGGCGAATTTCATCTTTGAGGACTTCAACCCCCACCTTTACATATTCCGGACGCAAAGCCAACGAACTCAGAATTTCGAGCTGGCTGATAGAGGATTCCAGGAAAAAGATATTCTTGCGGGCCGCAGTGAGCGCCTTCTTATAAGCGCGTTTCACAGCTTTTGGGTTATCCGAGGTCATCACCAATAACTCGGCCAGGGAAACCAAAGTCCAGTAATCGCTGCTGTCATCTTTCGACAGATTTTCAAGCGCCAACTCCAGCGTTCCTTTGAGGTTGGAAAGTAAATCACGCACAACCTGAACATCGGGATCATCGCCCTCATCATACATTTCGGCCAGGTGGTCGAGGATGATGGAGAGCGTCAGGGCATTGATGCCGGGATAATACTCGTTGAGATTGAAGTAAAAACCTTTGAGGTAGGTCTGAATGGATTTGACCAGCCAATGCGATGCATCAAACGCTTCTTGCAGGCGCACTTTTTCGTCGCTGATCTGCTCCCAGGATTCAGTCCACATATCTTTGTAGATGCGCCCCAAATAGGAGATCGCCTCTGTGTCACTGGGTTCCTCTTCGAGCAAATTTTCCAGCTTGACGATGGCTTCATCTACGCGTCCCAGACGGTTCAGGTGGAACGCCTCCTGGCGGCGAAATTCGGTGTTTTTCGAGTTCAGTTCTATCCCCTGGCGATATTGCTGCAAAGCCAGTTCGTGCCGTCCCATGCTGCGCAGCGCCTGCCCGGCCTGATTAATGGCTTCTTCCTTAATCAGCGGATTGCTAATCTCTTCCGTCAGCAGCATAATGTCGCCGATGCGCTTCTGACGCTGCGCCACGGTGACGCGTTCTTTCCACTCATTGTATTCGCGCCAGAAACCGGTGGCCAGCGGTGTACGCAGGGTTTTGCGATCGGGTTCTTCCAGGCCGGTCAGCAGATTGAACACCGGGCTGTGAATGGCTTCCTGATCAGAAGCCCAGGTATCGCGGCAAACGCGCGAAATTGCCTGAATATCTTTTTCCAGAAATTCGGGGTCAGGCACACCGTCGTCCGTGGTGTGGTAGGGTATGGTGCGCACATTGAAGATATCAAAGGGCATATAGGCGCGCCCCGATTGAATATGCACCACACCCCGCTTGCGGAACGCATGGCGAATGCCCAACTCGTAATACACATTGGCGTTATCGATGCTCAAATCGCATATTGCCAAATCAGCCAGGAGTAATTCCTGGAACATATCCGTGAGAATATCGCCCGTAGTCGTTTCTTCATCCGCACGAAAAGGTTCAAAACCGGCTTCTTCCAGGGCGGGTCTGATCAAATCTTGATAAATGGCATTGAAATCAATCACGGTGCCATCGAAACCTTTCTTTTTGCCAAAAGGCATTACTACAAAGGCATGCGGGCGGGTTTCACGCGATTCTTCTTTGCCGGGTTGAGTTGCCGGAGACCTTGCAACAACATCCGCTTCTTCGACCACTTCCTGAATCGCGCCCGCAACTGTTCCTTTCGCCTCTGCAATTGCATCTCTAACGGCTTCTTCCACAGCTACCTTGACCGACGATCTCACGGACTCTACTGCGCTTTGAACGGCAGCTTCTTCAAGTTCTCGATTTGCCATATCGCTATCCTCTGTATCTTGTGCTTCTTCAACCTTAGCGGCTGTTGCTATTTCGTCATCATCCGAAGACAATAAGTTTTTGAATGCATCGCCAAGTTTGCTCATTGTGCCCTCCTCAGGGGTGAAGCCAAAAGCTAATCATCCCAAGATTCGCTTACATCGCCATCGTACTCGAAGGCATCATCCTCGTCATCCCAGGTTTCGTGCATATCGCCATCCTGATCCGTGTCGTCATCATCCCAGGTTTCGTGCATATCGCCTTCTGCTTCAGCAGGGTCATCCTCCAGTTCTTCGCTATCAGACTCATCCACAACCTCAGCTTCATCATCAAATAGTGTGACTTGTGTAGCTTCTTCGGCTGCGAATTCTTCTATGGGAATTTCTTCGGACTCATCTGAGAACAGCGATGAGGTTGCAATTGCGGCATCAACGGCGCTTTCAACGGTTTTCGGTTCGGGGGGATGGTTGTATGCTGGTTCCGGAGCTGATTCTGCCTCCGGGGGGAGATCAAAGAAGGTTTCATCTTCTTCGATAGCCTCATCTTCATATGCAGCAAAAGGATCATCGAAAACGCCTTCCAGCGCATCATTAACGATATCGGCTGCGGCTTCCTCTGGCGGAAAATCGAGTTCATCTTCATTGATGGCAGTAAGTCCCGCAAACAGGCTACCCAGAACGTCGCTCGAATCTTCAATTACAGATTCAACCCGCTCGGCAACTTCACCAATGCTTTCATCATAAATTTCTTCTACTTCATCGTAGAGTTTCGCTTGAATGCGCGTGGTAACTTCACGTCCTTCTTCAACAAAGTGCTCCACCAATTCAGCTTCATCGCCTTCGGCCTCCGCCAGAGCTTTGCGCATCGCGCCAGCCCATTCGAGGTTCTTGTCGAATAGCGCCTTTTCAGTTTTCTCAGCCAGCATGGCGATATTTTTATTCTCGGCGCGTTGTTCCGCAAACAACGTGAGCCACCAATCGCGAATAATGTTTAATTCCAAAATAACCTGGCTGTAATTCCCTACGCGCATGTCCAGGCCGCGCAATTCTTCCCAGCCAACCAATGCTGAGGCAATTGCAGCTGTAAAGGCAACCCAAAGCGCCATTGTGCCACCCCAGGCTGCTAAAAAGGCTCCTAAACCGCCAAAAATTAAAATGGACCACTGGATGCGATTGCGGTCGCGTTGCAGTTTCAGGTTTTGTTTAATATGCCAGGCAAGTTGGTCTTCCAGGCGATACATCAGATACGCTTCACCGGCAAGATCGTCAAAACCCGGGTCACCAACATTTTTCTTGGGATTATAGTAGGGAGGCACGTCACCCTGAAATTCGGTTAGCACCAATTCGCCACCGGCCCCGCGGAATAAATCTCGCTGAATAGTTGCCAGGCGATCACTGAGCGTGCGGTTGCGATTGGGCGCATTCTTGTTCGCAGTACGATAGAGATAAATCTCTTTGAGAATAGATTCGGCCGCGGCCCTATAGGAGATGTATTTTTGCCCTTGTTGGAATTTATTGGTAAAAGCGGCAAGCACTGAAACCGAAATCGGGGCGAGAATGAGCAATCCCCGCAGGATGAGCGCTGCGACAGGGGACGCATGACTGTAGTTATCAACAAGGATAGCAAATAGCACGGCGAAAACACCCAAAAATGCCATGATTCTGCGTAAACGAATATATTGATTTTGTACGCTGACGGCGTTTTTATCTAAAGTGGCATAACGCCGCCAGGCAGTTTCGAGCAAAGGGTTATGAGGCGTCGTATCATTCATTGAGTTCCTTCCTTAGAAATCAAGTTTGTCGTAGAGTTTATGTAATTCACGTGGTTTTTTATCCATATTCGCTTCTGCTATTTTATCGTAAGCTTCGCACAGGCGAACGCTGAGTACGCGGCAAAATTCCATCAACAAATCGGGATCATGGCGGATAATTTCCATGAAATGATCGTTCTCCATTTCCAATGTGATCGTATCTTCCATGGCTGCCGCTGCTACCGAGCGTGGCGCATCGTAAAATAATGACATTTCACCTAAATAGTCGTAGGGTTCTACCTGCATAATGGAAACTTTATTACTTTGCTGCTGAAGTTCGCGTTCAATAGTCACTTTTCCAGAAACAACAATATGTAAAACTCCGCCAATATCGCCCTGGCGGAAAATTTTATCCCCCTGGCTAAAAGATCGTTCGTTGCAAATCTCTGCTAACGTGCAAAGCTGTTCATCGGTCAATTCTTCAAACGCAGATACTTTGCGTAGAAAACTAGTCTTCTCTTGTGTCGAGAGCATAGATTCCTCCCGGAAATCGAATAACCGTATATAGAGCTTCTAAAAAGCTGGCAACAGAAACATATTGGACACGAATCCTGACCCATACGTCCCTGTTGCCGGAGAACTGTTCAATGTGCCAAAAATGCACTTACTTGAGCGCGCTAATGTATATGCTCTATGAAGATTTGCGCTTGGAAACTTTTTGCTTTAACTCCTGGAAGAAGGGGCGTTTCGTAACAACTTCTAATTCGTTATCAACACGCCCATCATCGACGACTATTTCCATATTTACCAGACGACGTTCGCGCTCGCGCACTTCTTGCGCGTTGCTGAGTGCGACAGCAGCCTGAATGGATATGCTCTCTAAGATACGACAATTATCTTCATTAAA
>JACNJM010000265.1 GCA_014382605.1 Anaerolineae bacterium | reverse complement strand
TAAAGATTGGTCTGCAAGGTCAGGATTTCACCCTCGGCGGGAATCCCGGTCGTCAGGCGGCTGGCGGGGATGGAAAATGAAGCGGGTACTGCATAATTGGTATTACTACTCTCGAGCAGAATCTCGGCCTCGGGGGTGACAATTACCTTCGATGTGCAGGTATCGAGCAGGCACCACCCCGCCTCGATGGTTAAAATTTCGTCACCAAGTACCAACTCATGGATCTGGACCGGCAGCACCATCAAATTAATCAGGTCAAGCTGCAAGAAGGTTTCCCCATTCTGCTCCACCAAATGATAATAACCGCGGATCGGCTGTTCCGGATTCAGATTGCGGGCGAGCAAATCCCGGCGGGTTTCCAACGTTTCCCAGGGGAGTTGTAAATTGGGGTCGTCGGCGTATTCATCCAAGAGCAGTTTATAGTAGCCTTCCAACTCGGGGCCAATTTCGGCCCGGAGCGCTTCCAGATACCCTGGCGCAAGGATGCGCTCGAGGGTTTCGACATAAGCTTTTTGCACGCCGGGCGACTCGAAGAGTCGGGAGGCATAGAAGGGGAAGGCGAGTTGATCGCGGGAGAAACTGGGATGAAAGACATAAGCATCAAAGGCAACCGGTTCGAGCAGGCTGGTGACTGGGTTGAAGTAGAAGCGGTCGTTATGCCAGGCGGTGCCGTGCCCGCCACCCCATAAGTCGGTGATGGCGAAATATCTACCCCATAATTCTTCATCGAGGACCTGATCGGCAGAAAGCAAACCTTGTTGCAATGAAGACAGCAATGCTTCGGCAGCCTGAAATTCTTCGCTTAGTGTTTCGTTGCCGTCAACCCGCGTACCGCGAAACGGCGTGATTTCGCTATTAGCCGGATTATCGACGAGCCAAAAACGCCCCAGGTCGGTATTGGTGTTAATGAAATTGCCCCAATCGTACCAGAGCAAATCTTCGTTGAAGCGCAAGATAATGCCTTCGCGCCGTTCCTGCGATTCGAGCAAATCTTCGCTGAAGCTTTCTTCGAGGGCGTAAACGCCTTTATGCTCGCCGTTGATAATGACATTGACAAAATGATAGCGTGTTGCCAGGATGCCTTCTCGAAAGAGGGTTTGGTGAAAACCCCAATCGCTCATAAAAGTACGGGTTTGTGGCCCCTGCAAGGAGAAACGGCGCATGCCCAAGACAGCGCCATCGTTTTCAGTGACATGAACGCGAAAAGACCATTTATCGCCTGCGAGATGATCTACCCAGTCGCCCTTAAGACGCAATTTAATATTCAGAGTTTGCTCGTCGTTGTAGCGCATCGTGGCGGAAACAAAATCATCATCGGATGCGTACAGCACGCCGATGGCAAGCGCTTCGTCGCGTTTGGTCTCGATTTGCAGCATCGCATCGAAGGGGATATCCAGAAAAACAGTTGCCAGCCCGTTGGCCTGGTAAAGTTGAAGTTCATTTTCAAGCTCGGCGGTGACTTCGTTGGCGGCTTCAGTAAGCATCTTGGGGGTTTCGGGTCGCCAGGTGCCGCGCAAAAATGACGTGATGCGTTCTGCGTATCCGGCGCGGTAGAACAACATTCCGCCCAGGAAGGCGATGATGATTACAATCAGCATTCCCCAGTATAGCCCGTATGAGTTAACGAGCGTTTTTAGGCTTTTGCGAGTTTTCGGATATTTGATTTTCATAATTGAACTTGACGCATCTGGAATTCTTCAGCATTATCCGCCCAGCAGGTTATTTTGCTCTACAACGCTGATTGTAGCATGAGCGTATTTCTCGTGAATGCGGTTCGAAATGCGGGCAATGGCATCGGCCTTGCGCGTGTTGAAATAGAAAACCAGGCGCATTTCATTGGCAGTAGTATCAAAGCGGCGCAGGTCAATGCTTTTGAGTTCTTCGCCGAGTATTTCATTGATGTAGGCAAACGTGGTCTCATCGCTGCCGGATTCGAGAGGCAGTGCGATATTCATATATAGGCTGTTACGCGCCGAGAGCTTAAAGCTTTGGTTGATGAGTTTTCGCAGCAAGAGATAACTCATCATCAGGGCGAATGCCGCCAGTGTGGGGATGCGCTGATCGGCGCCGAGTCCTAGCCCGATGGCGATCGCGAAGAACAGGAAGATCAACTCTTCGGGGTCTTTGATCGCCGTGCGGAAGCGCACAATCGAGAGCGCGCCAACCAACCCTAGCGATAGCGCCAGGGAAGATTTCACCACCGAGATAACCAGCAGCGTAATCATGGAAAGCAGCGGTAAAATGGGAGCAAACTTCGAGCGGTTGGTCAGCGAATCGCCGAGTTTGGCGTAGTAGATTGCCAGCAGAACAGACAAGCCCAAACCCAGCAAAAGATTGAAAAGCAAGGTTGGAATGGAAAGCGGGGCGGGATCGGTGAAATTCATATAATACTCCAGCGGGCACCCTATTCTTGAGGGTATTGTATTCGTAATCAAAGGATTATACATTATGCGGAATAAAATATACAGTCGGCTATCCTGTGAAGTGCAAGGCACATTTTTTCAATAATGTTATCCACATCAGTGAGAAAGTGTGTGCTGACTGTGGATGAGATGGGCTATAATCCACAGCATAATGACCTATCTGTGTTTGCAGAAATGGTGGATAAGTATACTGCGTTTGCTCAACTTGAGTCTTCAGCCGTATGAAGTCCGCTGGCTGGTTGCGGAAAATGCCTGAAAGATTTTTGACGCATACATTGCGCCAACATCCTCAGGGTGCGCGTGTTGCCCAAATGCTGGCCGCGGCGATTGAGGCCGTAGAGCCAGCCCAGGCTGTAGCCAACGCAATGCGCTGCCAGGGGGCGCGGTTGGCTGTTGGGGGGCAAAATTTAAAGCTGGAGGAATTTGAACAAATCTACCTGATCGGCGCTGGAAAGGCGAGCGCGCCGATGGCCCGCGCCGCGGCCCAAATTTTGGGGGCGTGGCTGACACGGGGGATTATCATTACGAAAGATGGGCATCTGGAAACTGGCAGCCTCCCTGGGGTAGAAATTCTCGAGGCCAGCCATCCCTTGCCGGATGCGCGAGGCGTTGCCGGGACGCGGAAAGTCATCGAGTTGTTGCAAACCGCTGGAGAGCAAACGCTGGTGATCTGTGTTCTTTCCGGGGGTGGCTCTGCTTTATTAACGGCACCCACCCCTGGGGTCAGCCTTGAAGCCCTGCGCCATCTCACCGATCAATTGCTCGCATCCGGCGCGTCCATCCACGAAATCAATACCATCCGCAAGCATCTTTCACAAATCAAGGGCGGGCAATTGGCAAAGCTGGCTTACCCGGCTGCGCTGGTGACGCTGATCCTTTCGGATGTGGTGGGCGATGATTTGGATATTATCGCATCCGGGCCAACTGTGGCGGATCCTGGCACAATTGCGGATGCCGCGGCAATTTTGGCGCAATATGGCCTGGATGCGCCCGGGACGCTGGTTGAAACTCCCAAACCGGGTGACCCTGTTTTTGAGCGTGTGCAGAATGTATTGGTGGGCACAAATCGGCTGGCCGCTGATGCCGCGGTAAAAAGCTGGGGAGCCGAGGGTAAAGTTTTACGTACCGATCTGGTGGGAGAAGCCCGCCGGGCAGGTGAATGGTTGAGCGCGCAATTCGATACAATGCCCCGCGGCGCGTGTTGCCTGGTGGGTGGCGAAACTACGGTCACGCTTTCGGGACGCGGCGAGGGGTTGGGAGGCAGGAATCAGGAAGTAGCGCTTGCCGCGGTGCGTCGCCTTTCTGGCATGGCCGATGAGATTCTGATTACTCTGGCGACCGATGGCGGCGATGGCCCCACTGATGCCGCCGGAGCCGTGGTAACGGGGGATACCCTGGCACGCGCTGACAAACTGGGCCTCAACCCCGATGACTTTCTGCGCCGCCATGATGCGTATCACTTTTTTGATGCTTTGGACGATTTGCTAAAACCGGGCCCGACGCGCACGAATGTCAATGATTTGAATTTTTTGATTCGTTCGCACAGCCCTGCTTCTCCGTAAGCGCTGGGTATTTCATCGAGTAAAATTGTGGATGATCGGCAAGCGGTCAAAATATCATGGTAATGACGAAAGATATTATTTCACCGTGCCGCCTGGAATAAACTGATGATTGGCATTTAGAGATGATTTTAATTTCCAATTGCTGATTTCTAAAAGGAGTTCGTTATGCAACCGAAAGCAGATATTGGCTTGATTGGGCTGGCCGTGATGGGCCAGAATTTGGTATTGAATATGAATGACCACGGCTACACAGTAGCCGTCTATAATCGCACCACCAGCAAAGTCAGCGATTTTATGGCGAGTGAAGCCGCTGGGACGAAAATTATTGGCACGTATTCGATCGAAGAGTTCGTGGCAACGCTCAAACGTCCGCGCAAGATGATGATTATGGTCAAAGCGGGCTGGCCGGTGGATGCCACCATCGAACAACTTTTGCCACATCTCGATGAAGGCGACATTATCATTGACGGCGGCAATTCACACTATCCCGACTCGATTCGTCGCACGAAAGAACTCGGCGAGAGAGGCATCCTATTCATTGGCACCGGCGTTTCCGGCGGCGAAGAAGGGGCGCGCTTTGGGCCTTCGATCATGCCCGGTGGCGCGCCGGAAGCCTGGCCGCACGTCAAAGAAATCTTCCAAAGTATCTCGGCTAAAGTTGAAGACGGCACCCCCTGCTGCGATTGGGTTGGCTCGGATGGCGCCGGGCATTTTGTCAAGATGGTCCATAACGGCATCGAATATGGCGATATGCAGCTTATCAGTGAGGCCTACCACCTGATGAAATCCGGGCTGGGGTTGAGTGCCGCCGAAATGCAGGTTGCCTTCAGCGAATGGAATGAGGGCGTACTCGACTCGTATCTGATCGAGATCACTGCCGACATTTTGGGATATATGGACGAAGCTGGCGAGCCTTTGGTTGAGAAAATTTTGGATGCGGCCGGCCAGAAAGGCACCGGACGCTGGACGGCAGTCAATGCCCTCGAGTTGGGTATTCCTTTGACCTTGATCGGAGAAGCCGTGCTCGCCCGCGCCTTGAGTGCCCTCAAGGAAGAGCGGGTGGCAGCATCCAAAGTGCTGACTGGCCCCGAAGCGCGCTTCAAGGGAGATAAAATTGCCTTCGTGGAAGATATCCGTCAGGCGCTGTACGCTGCCAAGATCATCTCGTACACTCAAGGTTATATGCTGATGAGCGCCGCGGCTGCCGAATACCACTGGGATTTGAACTACGGCGGCATCGCCCTGATGTGGCGCGGCGGCTGTATCATCCGCTCGGCCTTCCTCGGCAAAATCAAAACCGCCTACGATCAGAGTCCGGAACTCTCCAACTTGCTGCTGGCTCCGTACTTCAAGGCTGAGGTCGAGAATGCCCAGGCTGGCTGGCGGCGAGTAGTCGCTAAAGCCGTCGAACACGGCATCCCGGTTCCGGCTATGTCGAGCGCGCTGGCTTTCTACGACGGCTACCGCACTGAGAGACTGCCTGCCAACCTGCTTCAAGCGCAGCGCGACTACTTTGGCGCGCACACTTACGAGCGCGTGGACAAGCCACGCGGCGAATTCTTCCACACCAACTGGACGGGCAGCGGTGGCGATGTGACTTCGTCTACTTATGATGCCTAAATTTTTGGGATAAGTTAATTGGGCGACGCCTGGGGGAGCGGTAATAAATCCCTGAATTTGTGCCTATATTGCGATAAAAAAAACACCACTGTTTTGACATAGTGGTGTTTTTTGTGGGCGCGGAGGGACTCGAACCCACGACCTCACGGATGTGAACCGTGCGCTCTAACCAGCTGAGCTACGCGCCCGGTTGGGCAAGCGGGATTATAGCAGAGGTACTTTGCTTTGACAAGAAAACCCGGCACAGGAATAGGGCAATCGCATCTTATTTTTAAACCGCAAAGGCGCAAAGAACGCGAAGAAAAAAGGGCAAGCACGCAAAAACATGCGCACAATTGAACTGAAAAGAACCATTATTCATCAAGCAAGTATTCATTTTTCAAAAAACTTTGCGATCTTCGCGTCTTCGCGGTGAAAATTTCACTAAAAATCTATTTAGATGCAATTGCCCTGGCGCAGGAATCCCGATATTATGAATCACATTTTATATCAAAGGGTACGTGGACGAAAAGCCGCGTATAACCGGTATAGAGTTTCCCGCAGGCTGTGTAGCTGTATACAAATGTCTGGCTGGCATCTTCAATCAGCAAGAGTTGCACTTCTTTAGGACCAAACTGCATAAAGTGATGTTCTTCCAGTGTGCGCAGGTATACATCTACATTTTGGCGAGTTTGGTTACGTATCTTAATTGTTGCCGGGCGGATGTAGTCCGAAGAGTCAATATGTTGACTCGATCGGTCCACTTCACCGGCCGTTCCCCCGCAAACGGGTACGTGAATGGTTTTGTCATTGGTGAAGTCGAAGGTGCCTACCTCTGAGAGATTGCATGACCCCATAGTAAAAGCGTACCAGCCGCGATCCAGAATATAATTAACCTCGGAGTAAGGCGGCACGGTTATATCGTAAGAATTTGGTCCGTATAGCAGAAGCGAGAAGTCAAACTGACTTTGGTTGATGATGGTAAAAGTGATATACGGATACTGATCTACGCCTGTTTCAGCCAGGACATCTTCATCAGGCATCGCCAAAGCAAATATACCAATTGTTAATGCTAAACCAAGTAGCAATATTTGCTGTACGGGTTGTTTCTTCATCGCCATACTCCTTCCGTTAAGCTGCTCATTCTGAAGTAGCGCCAACGCTGCCAATCTATATCCTATTATATCTTAACGAACCAGAACCTATTTGGGCTTTGCAGAGACGTCAGGAGTCAATCTTTACGATATTTTTGTACTTCTCACCTTGACGCTCGCCTGCCTGCGTGCTAGACTCCGCCCCGATATGTTTACCCATATTAGCAACCCTCGTCGCCCTCGTCGTAAGAAACTGTCCTCCCTTTGGGAAGGTCGGGCGTTATTGCTTGGGTAAGTCAAAACCAAAATCGCTCAACTTGTTTATCAAGCCCTCCTTCCCCCAGGAGGGCTTTTTTGTTATTTCTCTCGCCCCTCGCTCCCAGCTCCCCCTGGGAGAGGGGTTGGGGGTGAGGGTATCTATCAAGGAGAAAATGCTCTATGCCTAGTCACCCTACCAAATCCGTCAACAAAGTTGTACTAGCCTATTCTGGCGGCCTGGACACCTCCGTGATTGTGCCCTGGCTCAAGGAAAATTATGGCTGCGAGGTGGTATGTTTCACTGCCGATGTCGGCCAGGCCGAGGAACTCGACGGCCTTGAGGAAAAAGCCATTGCCAGTGGAGCCAGTCAACTGGTGATCCGCGACCTCAAGGATGAATTCGCCGAAGAATATCTCTTCCCCATGTTGCGCTCCGGCGCGGTCTACGAGCGCAAATATTTACTGGGCACCTCGGTCGCCCGCCCGATCATCGCCAAACACATGGTGGATGTTGCCCACGAAGTCGGCGCGGATGCGATTGCCCACGGTGCCACCGGTAAAGGCAACGATCAGGTGCGTTTTGAGTTGACGGTTATGGCGCTTGACCCGCGCTTGCAGGTGATTGCCCCCTGGCGCGAATGGGATATCCGTTCACGTGAAGATGCCCTCGACTACGCCGAAGCCCACGGTGTGCCGGTCCCCAATACGCGCCAGTCGATTTATAGCCGCGACCGCAACCTGTGGCATATTTCTCACGAAGGCGGCCCGCTCGAAGAAACCTGGGTTGAACCCAGCGAAGATATGTTCCTACTCAGCGCCTCGCCGGAGAATGCCCCCAACACGCCCGAATACGTTGAGCTTGAATTCGAGTCCGGCACACCGGTCAGCGTCAATGGCGAAGAACTTACCCCGGCGCAATTGATTACCAAGCTCAACGCCATTGGCGGGGCGCACGGTATTGGCCGCGCCGACCTGGTCGAGAGCCGCCTGGTCGGGATGAAATCCCACGGCGTCTACGAAACTCCCGGCGGAACAATATTGCTGGCTGCCCACCGTGAACTCGAATCGCTGGTTCTCGATAAGGACACTATCAACTACAAAGATGTTATCGCCCTGCGTTACGCCGAACTGACCTACAACGGTCAGTGGTTTTCGCCGCTGCGCGAAGCCCTGGATGCATTTGTTAGCGCCACGCAAGGCCCGGTCTCTGGCACGGTGCGCTTGAAACTCTACAAAGGCAATATCATCACCGTCGGGCGCAAGAGTCCCTTTACCCTCTACCGCGAAGACTTCGCCACCTTCGGCCAGGAAGATGTCTACGACCAGTCCGACGCTGAGGGCTTCATCCATCTTTACGGGCTGCCGCTTAAAGTGCGCGCCCTCAACGAATTGCCCGTTTCAGGGTTGAATTTGCCCAAGCCGGATTACAGTCGTTTTAAAAGAGATTAGGTAATCAGGTGTTAGGCAATTTGGGTACTCGCATCCTAAGCGCTTAGTCACCTATTCACTGGAGTTCCTCATGACCCTCTGGCACGGACGCTTTGCCGATAAAACCAACCCCGACGCTTTTGCCCTCAACGCCTCGATCAGCTTTGATCAACGCATGGCACTGCAGGACGTACGCGGCTCCCTGGCGTGGTCCGAAGCCCTGGAGATGGCTGGCGTGTTGACAGTGGACGAGCAGATTCAGCTCCGGGCTGGATTGCAGCAAATCGAAGCTGAATTTCAATCCCAGAGCTTTTCCTACGTCCCCGGCGACGAAGACATCCATACCGCTGTGGAGCGCCGCCTGGGTGAGATTGTTGGCTCTGTGGCGGGCAAGTTGCATACCGGCCGCAGCCGCAACGATCAGGTTGCCACCGACTTCCGCTTGTGGCTGCTCGATAACATCCCCGCGTTGGATGTCGCGCTAAACGAATTGCAGGGAGCGTTGGTTGAGCGCGCTGAAGGCGACCTCGGCACAATTATGCCCGGCTACACTCACTTGCAGCGCGCTCAACCAGTTTTGCTCAGTCATTGGTGGCTTTCGCATTTCTGGCCCTTACAGCGCGACCGCGAGCGCCTGAGCGATTTCAAAAAACGTCTTGCCGTGTTGCCGCTGGGGTCAGGCGCGCTGGCGGGAACGCCCTTCGCCATCGATCGCACTGCCCTGGCTGATAAACTCGGTTTTGCCAAACCCAGCCCCAATAGCATGGATGCCGTCTCCGACCGTGACTTTGCCGCCGAATTCCTCTTCGTGGCGGCGATGATCGGCCTGCATCTCAGTAAACTCGCCGAACAGGTCATCATCTACAGCAGCGCCGAGTTTGGCTTCATCGAACTCGATGATGTTTATAGCACCGGCTCCAGCCTGATGCCGCAGAAGAAAAATCCCGATCCCTTTGAGTTGGCACGCGGCAAAGCCGGAACGCTGCTGGGGGCGCTCACCGGGCTGCTGGCTACCCTCAAGGGGTTGCCCTCCACGTATGACAAGGACCTGCAAGAAGACAAAATCCCTGTCTTCGAGGCCTACGACACGCTGACAGCCATGCTGCCGGTGATGGCCGGGGCCGTGCGCACGCTGATGGTCAAGCCAGAACGTATGGCGGCGGCGATTGACGCGACCATGATGGCAACCGATTTGGCCGATTATCTCGTCGAGCGGGGGATCCCCTTTCGGGAGGCCCACGCACTTTCGGGCCGCGCTGTGAGGCTCGCCCTCGAGAACGGAAAAACCCTCGGAACGCTGACTCTCACCGAATACCAATCTATCCACCCAATTTTTAATGAAGCCGTTTATAACGTCTTTGACCCGCAGCAATGTGTATCGCGCAGAAAAGCACTGGGCGGCACAGCGCCTGAAGCTGTTCTGGCGCAGTTGAAACAAGCCCAATCCCTATTAATTGTTGAAGGAGTACATCATGTCTAAACTAACTTGTTCTGAATGTATGGCCGAAATCGAACTCGATGCCGGTACCGAAGTGAACGAAATTATTGTCTGCCCCGATTGTGGCGTAGAGTTGGAAGTGATCTCGCTGGACCCGCCCGTTGCTGAAATGGCTCCGATGGAAGCGGAGGATTGGGGGGAGTGAACATCGGCATACTCTACTCGCGGGTGCGCGTTGAAGAGAAGTGGATTTTCGCCGCCCTGGAAGGACGCGGCATCGATTTCGACCGCCTGGATGACCGGGAGACGTTTTTCGATTTCGCCAACCCCGAACCCTGGTTGAAATACGATGCCATTCTGGAGCGCAGCATCAGTTACGCGCGCGGGCTGTATTCGGTGCGTGTGCTGAATGCCTGGGGAATCCCCACGGTGAATACCGCGAATGTAGCCGAAGCCTGCGGCAATAAACTGACCACGGCTTCGGCGCTCTCACAGGCGGGCGTGCCCCAGCCGCGCACGATGGCGGCCTATACTGCCGAGTCGGCGCTGGAAGCGATTGAGAGCATGGGCTATCCCGTGGTGCTCAAGCCGATGGTTGGCTCCTGGGGCCGCTTGCTGGCGAAGATCAATGACCGCGACGCCGCCGAAGCTGTGCTGGAACACAAGGCGGTACTGGGTTCGTATGAGCATTCCATTTTCTATATTCAGGAATTTATCGAGAAGCCGGGACGCGATATCCGTGTGCTGGTGGTTGGTGACGAGCCGATTACAGCGATTTACCGCAAGTCACCGCACTGGATCACGAACACGGCCCGCGGCGGGGAGGGCGAAATTTGCCCGCTAACCCCAGAGTTGAGCGAGATCTGCCACAAGGCGGCGCGCGCTGTGGGGGGTGGGTTGCTGGCCGTGGACATTATCGAACACCCGGAGCGCGGCTTCCAGGTTAATGAGATCAACCACACCATGGAGTTCCACACCGCCGCCCCGACGACCGGTATTGACATCCCCAACCTGATTGTGGATTATCTATTGGCTGTGGCGCGGCGCGAGATTGAAGTGTTGTAAAGCTATTCTATTGGGAAACCAGGAATGCAGGAAAAAATTTAAATATCTGGCTTCCTTAAGTAGATTTTGGAAAGAACTTTGAAAAAGACTT
>JACNJM010000262.1 GCA_014382605.1 Anaerolineae bacterium | reverse complement strand
ATGCCCGGTTTAAATCGTGTGCAACTGATTGGTTATTTGGGGAAGGACCCTGAAACCCGCATGACGCCATCTGGCAAAAAAGTGTGTACGTTCAGCGTGGCCGTCAGCCGCCGCTGGAAGAACGCCGCCGGAGCGCAGGAAGCCACTGACTGGTTCAATGTCGAATCCTGGGGGCGTTTGGGCGAAATTTGCCAGCAGTATTTGGGCAAGGGACGCCTGGTATTTGTGGAAGGCCGCCTGCAAACCGATCGTGTGGGCGACGAAGGCGAGGCGCGCTTTTTTACCAAAGTGGTCGCCTCGCAGATGCAAATGCTTGATCGCAAAGCTGAAGAGCCAGAACTCGAAGAAGACACCGACGAATAAGAGCAACTAAATTTCGGCTTGCTCCAGTTTTAGCAGCCAGGCTTTGGTCTCCAACCCGCCGCGCCCGCTGTAGCCATGCAGCTTGCCATCGGCGTTGAGCACGCGGTGGCAGGGAATCACTAGTGGGATGGGATTCGTGGCCTCGGCGCGCCCCACGGCGCGGGCTGCGCCCGGTGAACCTGCCAGTGTTGCAATCTCGCCATAGGTACGCGTCTCGCCGCGCGGAATTTCGAGAGTGGCTTGTAGCGCTTTTTGCTGGAAGGGAGTCATCATCGACCAATCAATAGGCAGATCAAACTCGGTGCGTTCCCCAGTGAGATAGGCGGCAATCTGACTTGTAAACAAGTAGGTGCGGCCTTCGTCGGGGGTGATCTGCGCCCGAGGGCGCTGCGCGGCCAATTCGGCGTTGAAGATTTCTAGCTCATCGCCCAACGAGACAGCAACCAACCCTGTCTCGTTGGCCGCCACCCAAATAATGCCCAGAGGCGTCGGGGGTGTCCAGCCAATATAGAGAACGTCATTCATCTTTCATCACTCACCATTTAGTAATTTGTCACCATATCGAGCATGCCGCGTTCGCGCGCCCGGAATTCGCACCAGTGGAAGACCACTGCCGAGAGTACGCCGAACGCCACCGTCAGGCCGATGAGAATGTAGAGCAATTGGGCGTTGCTGAAACCTGCCAGCGTAGGAAATGCCTGGGCAACCGAACCCACCAACGAGCGGCGCAGCAGTTCCAGCCAGTAGGTGATCGGCATGATGAACCCGATTGGGCGCAAAAAGGCGGGCAGCACATCGAGAGGAAAAATTGCCCCACTGAAGAGATACAGCGCCCCGGCGGTGGCATCGCCGATGAACCAGACATGATTGGCGAGCATCAGCGTGACCCCGGCCAGAATCAGCCCCATCATGGCAAGCATCACCACGCCGATAGCCAGCGAGAGAAAGAACAAGCCCCAATTGACGGCTGCCAGATCAATTTGAATATGCAGGAAAGCCACCCCAAAAAGAATCGTAATCAGCACCGAGATCGAAGCCACAATAAAGCGCGCCACGCCGCGTCCCATCAAATAAGTGGGCATATGAATGGGGGCCATATACATATATTTGAGCGTTTTGTAGTGTTCGCGGTCGTCGATGATGGCCCATGAAATTCCGGTCATCACCTGCCCGACATACATGTAGAACGCATTGCCCAAATAAATATAGGGGAAGATGGGCGACTCGAAATTGCCCCCGGAGACGATGCTATACATCACGACTAAAATGGCGGCCCCGGAGAGCGGTTTAATGATGGAATAGATGGCGAACAAGAAGGGGTCTGTCCAGTTCGATTCGATTTGCCAGCCCAGCCAGGCCGCCATGCGGAACGAACGTGCAAAGGTGGCGCGGTCGGGGAATAAGGATTTTAGATTTGCCATTGCTATTTGCTCATTTGTCGATTCGCCAATTCGGTGATTTGTTGTTTCATCTTCTGCTCTCCGTGATGCGTCCTTCACGGATGGACAACCGTTCCATATAGGCCAGCAAGTATTTTGCCGCCGCCACGAAGACGACGCTCAAAATTGCCAGAATTCCGATTTCGAGGGGCACGCTGAGGAAGCCCAGCGCCGCGCCAGACTCGAAGACAAGTTGGCGCATCGCATCTAGCCCGAGGGTGAGCGGAATAATCGAAGCGGAGGCTGCCACCCAAAAATTGAGACTCTTGATCGGGAAGTAGAATCCCGAGAACAAATACACTGGCTCTTGCGCCAGATTGGAGAGATGCCAGGCCTCGCGGCTGAGCAGCAGGAATAGTGAAGCGAAAAGCATCCCCATGCCGTAGAGCGCGATCATTGCCAGCGTGAAGACCAAAAAGAGCTGCCAAAAACTGGTCACCTGATAGGGGATTTGGAATAGCCAACTGCCCAGAATAGTGATCGCCAACGCCCGCAGCGTGGTTGCTACCAGCCCGCCCAGCGCCATGCCCAGCAGAATCGCCATCATCGAGTTAGGGGCCATCACATACAGGGCCAGATTGCCCATCTCTTTTTCCCAATACAACTGGCTCGACATACTCCAGAGTACATTCATCCAGAAGGCCGTCATAGCACCGCCCATGACAACGAAGCCCACATATTCCTCCGGCGCGCCAATCGCCTGGTAGACAAAGACATACGCCGAGACAGCCAGCAAGGGCATGACAATATCGAAGAACATCCACGATTTTTCGCGTTGCTGTCCAATGATGCGCGGATAAGCGCGCGCCAGCACAGTCTGGATGAAGAGCCGCGCGCCGCTATTCTTGGGGATGGGTTTGTGGACGGTGAGGCTTTGGCTACTCACGGACTTCTACCTCTTGCATACTGTGCCCTACCAGATCGACGAAAACATCTTCCAGGGTAGGTTCGCGTTTTTCTAAATTGCGAATGTGAATATCGTTGGAGGTCAGCAGCGTGACCAGCCCGCCGAGGGCCTCATCGCTTTCGAGAATCAGGTCTAACTCGGCAGCGCCATCCTGGGGGATATGTGTCACTTTTTTGACTCCGGCCAATGCTTCGAGCTGAGTCACGTTCAGCCCGTTGAGGGGGCTGAGCATCATCTTGAAGATGGCATCCTGCTGCAAACCGCGTTTTAAATTTGCCGGAGTATCGCAGGCCAGCACGCGCCCTTTGTTGATGATCGCCACCCGGTCGCAGAGTTCATCGGCCTCGACCATATAGTGTGTGGTGAGCAACAGGGTGCGGGTGGGGTTGGCATCTACCCATTGGCGGATGAAACTGCGCACATCGCGTGAGGCGCCTACGTCGAGGCCCAGGGTGGGTTCGTCGAGGAAGAGCACATCGGGGTCGGTCATGAAGCCGCGCACGATATTCATCTTCTGGCGCAGGCCGGTGGAGAGATCAGATGATTTTGTATTTTTACGATCCTCCAGCCCGACGATTTTGAGCAGTTCGGCGATACGCTGATTAGCGGCTTTGGAGGGCAGGCCGTAGAACTGGCTGAACATCCAAAGATTTTCGCGCACAGTTAGCAGGCCATAGCCGGATGATTCACCGCCCGAAACCATGTTGATGCGGGCGCGCACGTTTTGGGCCTCTTGGGTGACATCCAGCCCGGTGACGCGGGCCACGCCCGAGGTGGGGCCGAGCAACGTGGTGAGAATCTTGATCAGAGTGGTTTTCCCGGCTCCGTTAGGGCCGAGCAGCCCGAATAACTCGCCCGGCTTGACTTGCAAGTTAACATCTTGCAGGGCGGTCAGTTCCTGGGGGTCTTCTTTTTTTGCGTGGCGCAGCTTGTAAACGCGCCCTAGTTTTTCGGTGTGAATGGCATATTCCATAGTGCGGTTTCCAATTTTTTGATTCAACACAAATAGCTATATATTTTGTGACTACTTTGACAATGTCACATTCGCGGAAAGTTCAGAAAATTTGGGGTGCGCCTGAGCAGTTACGACCAATGCAGAATTATCAAAAATATGTAAAAAAGCGCCCAACTATCAAACTTGATGGGATTCCGTAGGGCAGTCGTAGGTTAAGCGTCAAGCAAGATAACCGGCTTGTTGATATATTAACTCTCGAAGGGCGATTTCTCTTCTTCTCCTCCTTAGAGAGAGCCGGGTATGGCGAACCCGGCTCTCGGCGATTCTGGGAGAAATGAGTGCTTTCAGGCGGGTGATTGTTCCTCCAGTAATTCCTGAAGCTGAACACGGTGCAGAATGGGGTGCATCACGGCGTGTTCGAGCATGGCATCGATGCAGTAGCGCACGCCCCAATTCGAGGGATATTCTTCCCGGTAAAAACGCTTTTCATCGACCTCGGCCAGCGGCAGCCGCCAGCGCTCGATCAGATGGGCAATATAGCCCTCGGCCTGAGCGGCGATAACCTCAATTTTTGGGCGTGGCTGGATTTCGGGGTCGGGTAGCTCCAACTGCTTGCAGATCCAGACCAAATAGCTTCGATCAGCGCCCAGTGCATGCGCCAACAAAGTTTCCAGCGAAATATAACTCGGATCATCCGTTTCGGGCAATTGCAGGTTGATGGCCTTCGCTTGTTGCCAGGCCGCCCAAAATTCCAGCAAATACTGACCGCGCAGAAAAGCCATCGTGCGCGCCGCACCGTAGCGATATTCGGGCAAGGTGTTTTTTTGGATTGCCATTTTGATTCCTTAGCGAGCGGATTCTGTTTTCATCATTTGCAGCCACTCGACGATAGGGGTAAGGTTACGGAAATGTTCGAAACTGAAATCGATCAGCGCGGACGAGTGGAGTTGTTCCGGTAGCCCGAGGTTGATGCCTGCTGTCAGGCCACCGTGTAATAATAAGGCCGCGTTGGGGTGCTCAGGGTCGTAGCCGCGCGGCGTGCGCTTATAGGTTTTTTCGCCCACATTGTAACCTGCCTGGGCTACGTTTTTGACAGCCTGAGCCAGAATTTCGCCCAATTGCTCATCCACCACCGCGTCGCGATAGGCTTTGAGTAACGGTTTCACGAAGGTGTGGATACCTACAGCCAGCATCAGGTTTTCTGCATCCATGTGGAAATAGTAGCCGGGGTTTTCAAACTTGTGTCCAGCCCCCGTCCAGAACCAGAGACCCAAATTTGTTTTATACGGCGTTTTATCTTTGCTGAAGCGTACATCGCGGTATATGCGGAAGATGGATTTATTAACGCGCGGATCGGCAACGATACCGGGAGAAAGCTCGCGCAGGCGTTCGCCCATTGCTACAACAAACGCGCGTGCTGGCGACATCACACAGTCTTCAAAATCGGGTTTGTGCGTGTTGAACCAGGTCTTGTTGTTATTGGCTTCCAGCGTGTTGAAAAATCGAATTGTTTCTTTGGGGAAACCCTTGAATGCAGATGTCATACCCTGTTCCTTTTGGACAAATAGACTCCAGATTATAACTGAACTTATGTTCTTATACAAGAATACTGCATTTTTTTACCGGGGAGAAATGCGATAGAATTGGAGTCATTCACTATGGCGCAATCTAAATTATGTTTTTTTGAAGGCTACGCGTATGTTTTTTGCCAATATCAGGAATCTTCTTTATCTGTCGCTAATTGAAGGTGGGGTAAGTTTTATAGCGTTGTTGTTGATTCCTAGAGATGTTTCGAATGTTGGTATTTTGGGGTTTTCATCCACGCGTTTTGCGCTTTTGGTTGGAGTTTTGGTGTATATATTGTTCTTCGCTGGTATTGCCATATACGCTTATCACACACGGCGTTTTTATCAGCGGGTGAAGAATATTCTGGAAATTCTTTTTCAAAATGAAAATCGTACGCATACCCTGTTTTTTATTCTATTGTCAGGGATATTGCTTTGCACTGGAGTGCTGGTAAGCTGGCTGTTCGTACACCGGGGGTACTACCCTATGTTGTTGCGAATTAGTCCCATTGTTGCTATGTTCGTTTTTCAAGGTGTGCAAACGCTGATATTTTTAGTATTGAGCATGACCACGCAGCAACGCCAAATTCTACGCGAAAAGCTCCTTTCAACCAGCCTGGTCTTGTTCATTTCTCTTATTCTAGGAGCGGTGACAGTTTATATTCAAATTCGCTGGAAAGGATTGGACTGGCTGATCGAGGGCACACAGTATCAGCGACACCAAGCTGTATTGACAGGCGTTGCGGGAAATCCGTGGCAATATCGTGTATTTTCAGATTATCTGGTAGAGCTAATGATTAGCGTATTAAGAAAGCTTGATGTCACCCAACCGGAAGTGATCGGATTCATCAGCCTCCGTTTCGCCCAAGGGGTGCTGATTTTCTGGGTTGCGGCAGCGTATTATCGAGCGTTGGGTCTAAACCGCTATACTGTTATTTTGGGTGTAGCTTTGCTGGCTTCAGCTTTTCCGCCAGCGTATTATGATAGTGATTTACAATTCAATACCTATTTCGATATTTTATTCTATCTGCTCGCCGGGTTATCTCTCCTAAAAAAGAAGCCTGGCTGGATAATTCCGATCATCATTTTAGCGGCATTTAATCGGGAAACAAGTGGACTGATTCCTATCATGCTGGTAGGCGATCTTGTGTATCAGCGTCAGTTGAAGGAGATTTCAAAAAAAGATGTCAGTATTGCTGTTATAGCTGGTTTGTTGTACGGACTGATTTTCTTTGGTTTGCGAAAAATTTTCGGGCCGCAAGAATTATTGATTCCGTACGAACAGCATCCTGGGCCGGAGCTATTTAATTTTAACGTCCAACGGTCGGTTACCTGGGTACAGTTATTTAATACGCTCGGTATACTTCCGTTCCTTGCACTTTTCTCCTTCAAGAAGTGGCCCAGGGCATTGCAATCTTTTTCCCTGGTTATCATCCCGGTATGGATCCCCATCCACTTTTTCTACAGTGTGCTCGCTGAAACCAGATTATTGCTTGTCCCGTTTGCCTTAATTTTTGTCCCAGGAGCGTTATTAGGTATTGCAAATTTTCGGGGAAATGACGATACAGTTGCGTCCGCGTAGGGCATTATTCCAACATTAAAAAATCGTATTCTTTAAGCCCTGCGTCGGAAAATAAATCGAACCTCCGTGCTATAATCAAACCTGCCTATGTCCGACTTCGTTCACCTTCACGTCCATACTGAATACTCGCTCCTGGATGGCTTTAGCAATATCAAGAAGCTGGTTCGACGCGCCGCCGAGTTGGAGATGCCCGCCCTGGCAATCACCGATCACGGAACGATGTTTGGGGTGATTGACTTCTATAACGCGGCCACCAAGGCCGGAGTCAAACCGATCATCGGGCTAGAAGCCTATATGGCCGCCCGCGGCATGCAGGACCGCGATTCGGTGAAGGATAAAAAATCATCACACCTGATGCTGCTGGCCGAGAATCAGACCGGGTATCTGAATCTGCTCAAAATTGCCTCCGCAGCGCAGTTGCAGGGCTTCTATTATTTCCCGCGCATCGACCATGAGTTTCTGGCAGCGCACTCGGAGGGGTTGATCGCTACATCGGGCTGCATGGCTGCCGAAATTCCGCGCGCTGTCAATCAGGGACAGATGGACGCGGCGCGCCAGAAGCTCGATTGGTATTATGAAGTCTTCGGGCCAGATCGCTTCTTCATAGAACTGCAACAACACGAAATTCCAGAGCTGGAACAAATCAATAAGGGGCTATTGGCGTTGGGGCCGCGTTACAAGGCGCGCTATGTGGCCACGAATGACGTCCACTATATCAACCCCAGCGATGCCGAATTGCAAGATATTTTGCTGGCTGTGCAAACGGGTTCGCTGCTCACCGATCCGAAGCGAATGCGCATGTCGGACAAGACGTATTACCTCAAGACCGCAGATGAGATGGGGCGCATTTTTGCCGAGGTACCCGAAGCGTTAAGCAACACCCTGCTGATTGCCGAAAGTTGCAATGTCGATTTAGGTTTTACGGAATATCATTTGCCCGATTTTCCTGTGCCAGAAGGCCATACCGCCGAAACTTATTTGCGAGAACTGTGCGAAAAAGGTCTGGAGTGGCGTTATGGTGCGCGTGCCCAGGACGATATTTATCAGGATCGGCTCAATTACGAGTTGGATATAATCCACAAAATGGGCTTTGACGCTTACTTCTTGATTGTGTGGGATTTGTGCATCTACGCTGAGAAAGAGGGCATCTGGTATAACGCCCGCGGTTCGGCGGCGGGTTCGATTGTGGCTTACACCCTGGCGATCACGTTGGTAGACCCAATAGAACATGGCCTGATTTTTGAGCGTTTCCTGAATCCGGGGCGCGTTTCCATGCCCGATATTGATCTCGACTTTCGCGACGACCGCCGCGCCGAGATGATGGAATATACTGCCCGCAAATATGGCGACGACAAAGTCGCTCAGATTGTCACCTTTGGCACCATGAAAGCGCGCGCCGCCATCCGTGATGTAGGGCGCGTGATGGATATTCCCATCAACGAAGTTGATCGCATCGCCAAACTGATCCCCAATGTGCCTGGCAAACCGGTTACGATCGAGCAGGCCTTGGAAGATGTCCCTGATTTTAAGCAGATGTATGAATCGTCCAGTTATGCGCGCAGCCTGATCGACACCGCCAAAGGCATGGAAGGTGTAGTGCGCAACGCCGGAACGCACGCCGCCGGGGTGGTTGTTACCGACAAGCCAATTATCGAATATCTGCCTTTGCATCGCCCGACCGGACAGGCGCAAGACAGCCCCATTAAAACCATCACCCAGTTTGAAATGTCGGTGATTGACGAACAGGGCTTGCTTAAGGTTGATTTCCTGGGTCTTTCCACCCTCACTGTGATGGCGCGGGCGTGCGACCTGATTTTTGAACGCCACGGCATCGAATTCAATCTTAACAATATTCCCCTCGATGATCCGGCCAGTTACGAGCTGATGAGCCGCGGCGAAACCGCCGGGGTTTTCCAGGTAGAGGGCGCGGGGATGCGCCGCAATCTGGTCGAAATGAAGCCCAGCAATCTGGATCATGTCATCGCCATGATTTCACTCTTTCGCCCGGGGCCGATGGATTTCATCCCCAGCTATATTCGCCGCATGCACGGCCTCGAAGAAGTCACTTATCCCCATCCTTCGCTGGAGCCTATCTTCGAAGAAACCTATGGTCTCCCGGTTTATCAGGAACAGATTATGCGCGCCGCCGTGGAACTGGCTGGGTACACTGCCTCCGAAGCCGACTATTTGCGCAAGGCCATTTCGAAAAAACAGAAGGATGTTATTGACAAGCATAGCGTCAAGTTTATTGCCGGAGCGGTCGAGCGGGGCATTGCTAAAGATGTTGCCGCCGGTATCTTCGCTGACTGGGAAGAATTTGCCCGCTACGGTTTCAACAAAAGTCACGCTGCCGATTATGGCGTCATCGCAGTGCAGACTGCTTACCTCAAGGCACATTACCCCGTAGAATATATGACCGCCCTGCTCTCGGTTTTTCAGGGCGATACCGACCGCGTAGCTGTTTATGTGGCCGATTGCCGTCGCATGGGCATCGAAGTGCTGCCGCCAGATGTAAATTCGAGTCGGTGGGATTTTTCGATTGAAGACGGAAGACGGGAGCCGGGAGCCGGAGAAAGCGACCCCCGGCAGACCTTCGCCATCCGTTTTGGTTTGGGGGCCATAAAAAACGTGGGGCAAAACCCGGTAGAACTGGTCATTGCAGCCCGACAGGAGGGCGCGTTTACAGACATCAACGATTTTGTGCAGCGCGCCGACCTGCGCAAGATGGGCAAGCGCGCCCTTGAATGTCTTATCAAAGTCGGGGCGCTCGATTGTTTTGGTTCGCGTCAGGTACTTCTTGAAGCCCTCGACCGTCTGGTTTCGATCAGCTCGTCTTATTTCGCTGCCGCTGAAAGCGGACAGATGAGCATGTTTGGCTCGCAAACCGGCCTGGATGACCATATTGAATTGCCGGAGCCTTATCACGAAATTCCACAGCGCACCCAACTCGATTGGGAGCGTGAACTGATTGGCCTGTATGTTTCCGATCACCCGCTCAGTTCGGTCATTGACGCCATCGCGCAGAATACAACGCACTATTCCAGCGATTTGGCCGAAGCCAGCGATCAGCAGCAAGTGCGCGTGGCCGGTATTGTCAGCCGCATTCGTCCGCATATCACCAAGCGCGGCCAGCCGATGGCCTTCATCACCCTCGAAGATATGCAAGGCAATTTCGATCTGGTGGTTTTTCCGCGCACTTG
The DNA here is from genome assembly GCA_014382605.1 of Anaerolineae bacterium. GTDB lineage: Bacteria > Chloroflexota > Anaerolineae > Anaerolineales > UBA11858 > NIOZ-UU35. The sequence goes on along the minus strand of JACNJM010000262.1, from coordinate 1,120 downwards.
GGCCGCCTACCGTGAAGCGCTCGACCACGATGCAATCGTGCTGGTAGAGGGAAAAGTGGATGCTGCCCGAGGCGAGCCGAAAATTCTTGTGGACCGCGTTTCGACCGAATTGCGGCACGTCGTTCCCCTGGATGAGGTGGTTGTGGAGCCAGTTTCGGGAGATCATCTGCAACCGAGGCAGGGGGGCGCAAAGCCTGCCCCAAAGGTAATACCTGCCCCCGAGAAGTCCGATCAACCCCCGAGCGAGTCCCGCCGAGCACAGCGAGAGCAACGAGCGCCACAGGTAGCGGAATCGCCCCCCGTATATGATGATTCTGCTGAAAAATGGAATCCCCCCGCCGGGATGCCTCCGCCTCCGCCCCCCTTTGATGATAGTTGGGACGAAGTTGCTCCTGCGGCGAAGCAGGCCGCGCCGCCCGAGATCTCGCCCCCCTCGCAGCCCGAGGTCGTCGAGTCGCTCCCGGTGAGCGAACCTGCGATTGAGGCTGCGCCGCTGACCGCGGTGCTGGATGTGGGCGAAACGCTAGCCGAGCAAATGCGTAATATGCTGCCGGTTGTGCCGCCCGAAGCACCCCCGGACGGCGAATCTCGCCGCATGCTGACGGTGGTGTTGCGTCCGGAATTGGGCAAGGTGCGCGATGTGCTGCTCATTCGGCGAATTTTTGGCAAGCTAATTAGTACGCCCGGGGCAGATCGTTTTAATTTCCACATCTTCGAGAATGGTGGCGGTTATTTACTTGATTTTCCCAATTTTAATACCCGCATCAGCCCCGAGTTGATGGATGAGTTGCGCAAATTGGCGGGGGTGGAAAATGTGCGCGTTGAAACGATTACGTTTCAATAAAAATTGGTTCAATCTGTGCAAATTGCTGCTCATTTTCCCAAGTCATATTCAGATTGAACCAATTTAGCCAAGAATATATTTCTGTATGTTCACTAAATCCTAAGAAATAAACTATGAAACCACCCAAGTCCTTTTTCTATGCGGTTGTTATCCTGCTATTTTTCGCCCTTAGCGCCTGTATTGGCATCGAGACCAAAATTATGGCCGCACCAACGAGTACACCCACACCCTTCGCGGGCGAGTGGTGGCAGCCCGTCCCGGGCACAAGCTGGCAGA
>JACNJM010000114.1 GCA_014382605.1 Anaerolineae bacterium | reverse complement strand
AATTTCTTACGGCGCGGCGGAAGCCATATTAAAGCTACTTTCCAACAATCACTTAAGTGCTCAGAATTCAAACGCTTATGCTATACTTGGCGCATGACTGTTTTTATTGCTATTGATCTTGGCGGCACCCAAATGAGGGTTGCTGCTTTCGGGGGAAAAGGCTTCACACCCATCCACATTGAACGAATTCCATCACAAAGCCCTGGCGCTTCACCTCAGGAACGACTCATCCAACTCATTACAAAAGTAGCGCCGAAAGGCGAACAAATTTCTGCCATCGGCGTAGCAGCACCCGGCCCGATTAATCCCCAAAAAGGGATAATTCTCACCGCGCCGAATATTCCTGGCCTGGTCAATTTTCCTCTGGTAGCCGATTTACAACAAAAATTGAACGTGCCGGTTTTTCTGGATAACGACGCCAACCTGGCTGCGTTGGGCGAATGGCAAGCGGGCGCGGGCCAGGGACACAATCACCTGGTTTATTTGACAATCAGCACTGGAATCGGCGGCGGTATTATCAGCGCCGGACATCGCTTACATGGCGCGCAGGGCTTTGCCACCGAAATGGGGCATATCACTGTTTTGCCCGATGGCCCAATGTGTGGCTGTGGTCATCGCGGCCATCTGGAAGCGATTGCCTCCGGCACATCCATTGCCCGTTGGGTGAAACAAGAAATCGCGCAAGGCGTGCCTTCTGCGCTGATCGGCAAGAGCGAAATTTCTGCCAAAACAGTGGCCGAAGCGGCCCGTCAGGGCGACCCGTTGTCACAAGCTGCTTATGCTCGCGCGGGCTATTATCTGGGGCAGGCGCTGGCTGATTTTTTACACATCTTCAATCCCAGCATCGTCATCTTTGGCGGCGGGGTCTCACGCAGCGGGGAGCTTTTGCTAAACCCGGTGCGCAAATCGCTTCACCAGCATATCCTCTCTGAACAATATATTAAAAATCTCACTATTACAACCGCAGCCCTGGGCGACGATGCTGGCATCATCGGCGCGTTGCTGTTGGCACGCCAATCGACATACGTATGAATCCAACTCCCAAAAACTGGCAACTCTCCCCCCGCATTACACCGGAAGCCGATCAAGCGCTGCACGGCTATCCGCCGCTGATGCGACAAATCCTCTTCAATCGCGGATACTCAACGCACGAACAAGCGCGCAATTTTCTAGAAGCAAAATCCGGCTTCGAGACCAATCCCTTTCAGTTGCCCGATATGCAGGTCGCAACCGAGCGCATTCTTTTCGCTATCGAAAAGCAGCAAAAAATCGCCATTTATGGCGACTACGATGTTGACGGGGTCACTGCAACCGCGCTGTTGGTGCAAGTTTTTCACTCGCTCCAGGTGGATGTGGTGGGTTATATCCCCCATCGCTTTGAAGAAGGCTACGGTCTTAACAAAGCCGCGCTCGATCAATTAAAAGCCGAGGGGGTGAACCTGGTAATCACCGTTGATTGCGGGATTCGCTCACTGAAAGAGGCGCAGCACGCGCGTGACATCGGGTTGGATCTGATTATCAGCGATCACCATACCCCGGGGGAGGTACTGCCCGAAGCGGTCGCCGTGATTGACCCCAAACGCGTCGACAGCGATTATCCCGAGAAAAATCTCGCCGGGGTAGGAGTAGCCTACAAATTAGCGGCGGCGCTTGCCAGCAGAATTGACTTTCCAACCCGCGCTCAGGCCGAAGACTATCTCGATCTGGTGGCGCTGGGGACTGTGGCTGATCTCGTTCCACTGATTGGCGAGAACCGCACGCTGGTACGCGATGGTCTGGCGCAGTTACGCCAAACACGCCGCCAGGGCATCCGCTCGTTGATGGGGATCGCCAGTATTCAGCCAGAGAAAATGACCGCCACAGATATTGGTTTTGGCCTCGGGCCGCGGCTGAATGCCGCCGGGCGGCTGGATACGGCCACGGACGCACTGCATCTGTTAACCACTCAAGACTTGCTCAAAGCCGGAGAGTTAGCCCAGCAACTCGAAATCCAGAATCGCAAACGCCAAAGCATCACCCGCGATATTCAGGCGCAGGCCGAAACCCTGGCCCTGGAAGACGACCCGGACGCGTTCCTGCTTTTCGCCGCGCATCCCGATTTCAACGCCGGAGTAGTTGGGCTGGCAGCTTCACGACTCACCGATCAGCATTATCGCCCCGCAGTTGTAGGCCATATCGATGGCGACTACACGCGCGCTTCTTGCCGCAGCATCAGCGAGTTTCACATCACCGAAGCATTAGATCAGTGCGCTGATTTATTGGAAAAATATGGCGGCCACGCCGCGGCGGCAGGCTTCACTGTCCATAACAAGAACCTCACCGAGCTAGTCGCGCGGCTGAAATCCCTGGCCGCAGAACAGCTCTCCGAGTTAGATTTGCGACCAACACTCACCGCCGATCTGGAACTCCCCCTCTCTGCGCTCAAGTCTGAGGTGCTCGAATATCTCGATTGGTTGCAACCCACTGGATACGGCAATCCGCAGGTTGCTTTTATCAGCCGCAGACTTCAGGTTTCGAACAGCCGCCGGGTAGGAAAAGATCAGAGTCATCTAAAATTATCTGTCACCGATGGGCAGCTTACTTTCGACGCGATCGCGTTTCGCCTGGGCGATTGGCACGACGATATGCCGCCGCGCATCGATTTGCTGTATCGTTTTGAAGTTAATGAATTTCGGGGGAGAAAAACCTTGCAACTCAACGTGAGGGATATTCGTCCATCACGGTAACTTAAAAAGAGACCGGAGCGTTGATACAAAAGCGCTCCGGTCTCTTTTTGGGGAATTTTCTAGTCGATGAAGCGGTATTTGAGCAAGGCCCAAACAGCTTCAAAAGCATCGCTAAGCCCGATTTTCTTGCCTTCATCATAATCGCGGGGATTGAACGAAATCGGCACTTCGAAAATGCGCACGCCGCGCTTTAGGATTTTGGCCGTAAATTCAGGCTCAAATTCAAAGCGTTTGGCATGCAGGGGAATATCGGCAATCACTTCACGCTTAAAAACCTTATAGCCAGTTTCCATGTCGGTCAGGATCGTATCATAGAGAATATTCGTCATCAGCGTGAGCAGCTTATTTGCGAGCATATGCCAGAACATTGCCACGCGATGCGGCGCGCCCAAGAAGCGAGAACCATAAACAACGTCGGCCAGGCCTTCTTCAATTGGCTGCAATAGTTTGGGGTAATCGCGGGGATCGTACTCCAGGTCAGCGTCTTGAATGAGCAAAATATCGCCGGTAGCAGCTTTGATACCGGTGCGAACAGCCGCGCCTTTGCCCTGATTATGCTCATGCAGGATCACCCGGACACCATCCTTACCATCCAGTTCTTTTAGAATCGCCCGCGTGCCATCGACGGAGCCATCATCAACCAGAATGATTTCATCAGCCAATTGGGTTGCATGTACGCGCTTCATAATCTCGCGAATGGTGTTTTCTTCGTTATAGATTGGGATCAGTACGGTGAGGGTCATGGCGGCGATTATACCGCGTTTTTGGGGAGCTTTTGAATGTTCAACCTGCGTGCTATAATCAGCATACGTTTCAGCTCATCTAGCCAACCGGGAGAGTCTATGACCGCGCTGAGTTCATCAAAGGGAGGCTTAAATCCTCCAACCGGTAAAGGGCCGTTTATACCCACGCCGATCACAAAGGTAGAAGATACTGGGTTATCGCAATTATGGTTGCAAGACCTGGTGCTCAAGGTTTTGTATTTCCAGGGCTATCTAACCGGTTTTCAGGTAGCCGAGACAGTGGCGCTGCCCTTTGCTGGAGTCACCGATCAGATTTTAAATGCGCTAAAAAGAGAAAAATTCGTTGAGGTGAAGTCTTCCCAAATGGGGTTGGGGGAGGGATCCTACCAATACGCGATCACCGGGGCCGGAATCGACCGGGCGCGCGAAGCCCTTGAACGCAGCCAATATGCCGGGCCAGCGCCGGTTCCATTGGAAGTTTACAATCGCTCGATCCGCAATCAGCAGCGCGGGCGGCTGCGCGTCACCAGCCGGGTTCTGCGTCAGGCGCTCGCTCATCTGGTGCTCAACGAAACTACCTTCCAGCGCATCGGCCCTGCGGTCAACTCAGGCTCTTCAATTTTCCTGTATGGTCCGCCCGGGAACGGGAAAACCAGCGTGGCGCGCGCCGTTGGGCAAATGATCCTCAGCACTACCATGTATATCCCCTACGCGATTTATGTCGATGGTCAGGTGGTGAAACTCTACGACAATGTCAACCACAAACGCGCGCCGGAGAAAGATACCACCGCGCGCGGCACCGGATCGCTGCGCGCGGGCGCGCGGCGCGATACCCGCTGGGTGCTGATTCAGCGCCCCTTTATTATGACCGGCGGCGAGCTAACCATGGATGGGCTAGACCTGGTTTTCGATGACGTCAATAAATTCTATGAAGCCCCCTTCCAGGTGAAGGCCAATGGCGGCATCTTGCTGATTGACGATTTTGGACGCCAGCTTGTGCGCCCGCGCGATCTGCTCAACCGCTGGATTGTCCCCCTGGAAAATCGCATCGACTATCTGACCCTGCACACCGGGCGCAAAGTCGAAGTTCCCTTTGACGTGCTGATTGTATTCTCCACCAACCTGCCCCCGAAAGACCTGGTGGATGAAGCTTTTCTACGACGGTTGCGACATAAAATTGAGGTCGGCGACCCCACCTATGAGGAGTATCGCGAAATTTTCCAGCGGATGGCGAAAGCCAAGGGGGTTGGCTATCGCGATCAGGGATTGGCGTATTTGCTGCAAGAATGGTATATCAAACATAATCGCAAACTGCGCGCATCACACCCGCGCGATTTGTGCGACCAAATTTTGGATATTAGCAATTTTATGTCATTTGAGCCCAATATGACCCGTGACCTGATTGATCGCGCCGCTCTGGCTTATTTTGTGGATTTATAACCATCAGCGATGTTTGAGAAACTTCCCACCCCAACGATTTTCGCTCACCGCGGCGCCAGCGCGCATGCTCCCGAAAACACCCTGGCCGCCTTTGAATTGGCCGTACGCCAGTATGCCGACGCGATTGAACTGGATGTTAAACTATCTGCCGATGGCGAAATGGTTGTCTTCCACGACCAGACCCTGGAGCGTACAACCAATGGCAGCGGCTGGATACACGAACACTCTTTGGCAGCGCTGAAAGAGCTGGATGCGGGTTGTAGTTTCGATGTTACCTTTTGCGACGAAAGAATCCCCACATTGGCCGAAGTTTTTGAGAGCGTCGGGCAGAAAACCTATATTAATATCGAACTCACCAATTACCGCAGCCCGCGCGACACACTCCCCGAAAAAGTGGTTACCCTGATTGAGCAGTACAGCCTTGCGGAACGGGTTTTCTTTTCTTCCTTCAACCCGATTGCGCTGCGCCGGGCACACAAGCTGCTGCCACAGATTCCCCTGGGGTTGCTGGCGCTCTCGGGGATTGGGGGCGCTTGGGCACGCTCGGCCCTCGGGCGTAGCATCCCCTACCAGGCGCTGCACCCAGCCCTGAGCGATGTCACGCCGCGCCTGATCCACAAACAGCACCAACACGGATGCCGAATCCACGCCTATACGGTTAATCATCCAGAGGATATGGCTCGGCTCTTTGCCTGGAAGATTGACGGGATATTCACCGACGACCCTTTGTTGGCGCGTGGCATTCTCGATAAGTTGCCAAAACCCGAGGGCGACGCCTGATGTTCACCCCTGCCGAAGTCATGGTCGCTTGCATGGCGCGTCAGGTGGAAAACGGCGAAGTCGTTGCACAGGGAATCGCCACCCCGTTAGTGACGGCGGCCTATTTGCTCGCCCGCCACACGCACGCCCCCGACCTATATTTTGCCTCCGCCATCGGGCAGGGCATTTGCCAGCATCCAGCCCCGTTGGGAATCGCCAGCATTGAAAGCCTGTGGCTCGATCATTCTCTAAATAATGTTGGCTTTGTGCGCGCAGCGGCAGATATTTTGCCCAATTTGCGTCCAAAGGAATTTTTTCGCCCAGGACAGGTAGATGCACACGGAAACTTCAACAACCTGGCTTTCGGTAATGACTATGCGAAACCCCGACTACGCTTGCCGGGCAGTGGCGGCATCCCCGATGTGACCACATTTATCAGCGATATTTACCTGTATGTGCCGCGCCACTCGCGGGTAACATTCGTCGAAGAGGTTGATTTTCGCTCCGGGCTGGGCTATCATCCTGAACGGCTTCACGGCGCGGGGCCGCGCTACCTGATTAGCGATCTGGGACAGTTTGACTATGCAAACGGACACATGCGCCTGATATCCTATCACCCCGGCGTCAGCATTGCGCGTATTCAGGCGAAAACCAGGTTTGAGCTTGAAATTGCAGCGGATGTCTACGAAACAGAACCACCCACAACCGAGGAACTCGAACTCATTCGCCATGAGGTTGATCCCCTCGGTGTACGCGACCTGGAGTTACTCAGCGGCAATGCCCGCCGCAAAAGATTGCGCGAAATACTCGCGCAAGAGAGTAATTGGTTCAATCTGAATATGATTTGAGGAAATGAGAAGCGATTTACACAGATTGAACCCATTTTTCGAAGTTATTTTTAGACAATTTCAAAAAGTTTTGGAGAAGGATCAGTGAGAAGTTTTCGCCATACAAAACTGGCGCTAGGTTTAGCGTTATTTTTGTTATTTCTACCTTATACCCCCGGGCAGGCCGCTCTTCCGTTACAAGAAGGTAGCCCCGAAACGCGGGCGCAGGAACTGCTTGTCCAACTTACGCCTGAAGAACGCGTTGGGCAGTTATTTCTGGTCACTTTTCAGGGTACTGAAGCCGGGCCGGAAACTCAAATCTATGATCTCATCACCAATCATTACCTGGGTGGAGTGATTCTCAGCCAGATCAACGATAATTTTACGATTGACCAAACCGCGGAAAATACCCGCAATCTGGTCACGCAATTACAAAACAGCCGTTATTCCAGCAGCCAAACCGAACACAGCGACCCCGTCAGCGCGGAGATGTTTTTACCCGCCTATATTCCCTTGTTTGCAGGCATCACCCAGGAAGGCGATGGCGCGCCACGCGCCCAGATTCACAGTGGTATTACACAGTTACCCAGCCAATTGGCGATTGGCGCAACCTGGAATCTCGACCTGGCTCAACAAATTGGCACGCTGGCCGGACGGGAGTTAAGCACTCTGGGATTTAATTTGCTCTTCGGGCCTTCACTGGATGTGTCCGATATTCCCAATCCGGATGGCGAAGGCGATTTGAATGTGCGCGTTTTTGGCGGCGACCCATACTGGGTGGGTGAAATGGCGCGTGCCTATATCACGGGTGTCCACGAAGGCAGCCAGGGGAAAATTGCTGTTGTTGGCACCCACTTCCCTGGGCTGGGCAGCGCCGACCGCCTGCCCGAATATGAAATCGCCACGGTGCGTAAATCGCTGGAACAGCTTCAACAAATTGAATTGGCCCCTTTTTTTAGCGTTACTGGTAGCACTGAAGATGCCACAGAACGGCTCGATGCGCTGTTAGTTTCGCATATTCGCTACCAGGGATTGCAAGGCAATATCCGCTCAACCACGCGCCCGGTGAGTTTTGATCAACCCGCGCTCAACTTGCTAATGCAACTAGAACCCATTTCTGGCTGGCGCGAGGACGGCGGCATTATGATCAGCGACGATCTGGGCAGCCGCGCTGTGCGTCGTTTTCATGACCCCACCGAGCAGACTTTCAATGCCAGCCGATTAGCCCTCGATGCGTTTCTGGCGGGCAATGATATTCTGTATCTAAACAATTTTATTAGTAGCGATGACCCAGACGCCTACACAACAATTTTGGGCACGCTCGAGTTTTTTGCCCAAAAATATCGCGCTGATCCTGTCTTCGCACAACGGGTGGACGAATCTGTATTGCGCATCCTGACGCTAAAATTCCGCATGTATGGCTTTTTCACGCCCAATCTGGTGCTGCCACAGGGCGATATTGCTGAGATCAATACTACCGAATCGAAGCAAATCACCTACGAAGTAGCCCAGCGCGCGGCTACCTTGCTCAGCCCGCCGCGTGACGAGTTGGATAATGTCATCCCAAATACCCCCAATCGTAACGACCGGATCGTCTTCATCACGGATACTTATGACAGCCAGCAATGTAGCGAGTGCCCTATCGAACCGGTACTTTCACCCGATGCGTTACAGCAATCGGTTATCAATTTGTTTGGCCCCAGTGCAGGCAATCTAATCACCCCTGCGAATCTGAGTTCAATTACGTTCGCTCAACTCGCCAATATATTGGATGACGGCAACGAAGCGCAACAGGTCGAAAACAGCATCAGCCGCGCTCATTGGTTAGTTTTCACCATGCTCAATATTGACCTGAGCCGTCCGGAATCGCTAGCCTTACAGCGTTTTCTGGCTGAACGCCCGGATCTCAGCAGTAACAAAAACATTATCGTCTTCGCAGCCAGCGCGCCTTATTACCTGGATGCTACCGACATTTCCAAACTGACGGCCTATTTCGGCCTTTACAGCAAAACATCGGCTTTTATGGATGTTGCTGCGCGTTTGCTCTTTAAGGAAATTTCCAGCCCCGAGGGCGCGCTGCCTGTTTCCGTTCCCGGGATTGGCTATGACCTCATCACAGCCACTTCTCCCAACCCGGCTCACCCGATCCCCCTGAGAGTGGGTACACAACCCATGCTCGTTGGTGATCCTGGCCTTCAAGCGACTCCTGTCTCTCGGTATGAATTGGGCGATACAATCCATCTGGAAACAGGCGTGATTCTCGACCATAATGGCAATCCCGTTCCAGATAATACGCCCGTGCAATTCAGTATCACAATCAACGGACAGGAGATGCCCCCCATCAGCGTAATGACACAAGCCGGTATCACAGCTACCGACTATCAATTCATCCAATCCGGTTTCATTAACATCAAAGCCACCAGCGGATCAGCAGCCTCTGTGGAAATCGTCTTTGAAATCCCTGTGCCGGAAGGTCCCACACCAACCCCCACACCAGAGCCAACCGCCACACCAGAACCAACCGCCACAGCCACCCAACCGCCACCTACTCCGCTGCCAACGCCCATGCCCGAAACACCTTCGACCAGTAGTCAGGTACTCGATTGGATTTTTGCTCTGGCAATTATCTTTGCCGTAGCCTGGGGCGCATCCCGCAGTGGAGCTTTGCGCGGACAGGTACGCCTGGGCGTGCGCTGGGGATTTGCCGCCATTATTTCGGGATTACTGACCTACACCTACGGCGTACTGGCCTTGCCCGGCAGCGCGTGGATTGCAGAGGGGAATCACCCCTGGGGATTATTGTTACTGGCCTTTTTTGGCGCGTTATTTGGATGGGGAGCTATGGTGATTTTCTTCAACGATCAGCAAAAAAAATAAACCATACAAAAAGACGCTTACTACTGCCAAAGGGTGGCGATCAAACTGACAAATAGCAGCCCTAATGAAATCCAGATCAGGCGGCGTTCAAACGGCGACGCGAGCAAATCGATCAGAGTGGGGGCAGGCATAGGCGACTTCGGCTGGTTGACCGGGTTCCAATCTCCCAACAAAGCTTGCCGAAATGTTTCCATACTTTGCGGTCGTTCTTCCGGGTGCAAACTCATCGCCCACAGGATGGCGCGCTCTGTGCGCGGGCTTAGGGATGTGTTTATGTCCCGCGGCAGGACAAGAAGACCCGGCTGCAAGAAGCGATCACGCGCTTCCCGCGGGGATTGATTGGTGAGCATATGATAAAGTGTGGCTCCAAACGAGAAAACATCGCTACGCACATCGGTATGACCAGCATCGCCACCATATTGCTCCAGCGGTGTGTAGGCTGCGGTGCCGCGCCCTTGCACAACAGTTATCGTGATTTCATCGCTGGCAAGAATTTTCACCAGGCCAAAATCAACCAATTTAACTACCCCGGCGGGGGTAAGTTTGAGGTTACTCGGCTTAATATCCCGATGCACAATGGGAGGTTCTTGCCCATGTAAATAAATCAACGCATCAGCCAATTGGGCTGCCCAAGTGAGTACTTCACGCTCATCCAAGAATTCTTTTTTCAGACGCGCTTCTGTCATCAGTACGCTTAGATCGCGCCCGGGAACAAAATCCATCACCAGGTAATCGCGTTCTTCGATAGCGAAAAAATCAGATACTTTGGGTAAATTCGGATGGTCCAGGCGCGCCAAAACAGTCGCTTCACGCATAAATTGATCACGCGATTGTTGGCGCAGGGTTTCCGATATCTGCGGGTCATGAAACACTTCTTTCAAGGCACATAAGCGCCCATCCAGCCGTAAATCATCCGCCAGATAAACACTCCCCATACCGCCCTGACCGATAATGCGGTTTATTTTGTAACGCTCTTTTAGAATATCTCCAGTATGATGTGGTACAGGCATATAATAATTTTCCGGGTCTCCAGGAATCCTCGTGGTAGTTCCCAAAGAAACAATTTTCCAAAGCAAAATATTATGATATTATACTCGGATATGGTGTCGAATAACCACGATATACCTGTATTAATCGGGCATGAGGGCAATCTCGACGGTCAGCGCTGGATGCTAAGAGAAGACATTATCCTGGGCAGGGATCATGACTGCGGCATCACGATTCAGAACCGTCAGGTTTCCCGGCATCACGCACGAATATCACTCACTCCAAATGGTGCCCTGCTCGAAGATCTCAACAGCAAAAATGGCACGCACTGCAACGGAGAACGCCTTACCCTACCAACGCCGTTGGTAGACGGAGATGTTATCTACATTGCTTTGGCGCAAAAATTTGTGTATTTGAGTTCTGATGCTACTTTGCCTATTGAATTGGATGCCCCACGCCACCCCGCAGAGAATTTCAAATTGCGGATAGAAAAACGCTCCAGACGGGTGTGGATCAATAATATTGAATTGCTGCCGCCTCTATCGGCATCACAATATAAATTACTCGAGATTCTCTATGAAGAGAATGGCAATGTAGTTTCCAGGGAGATTTTGATGGCTACCGTCTGGGGTGATGATTCCGTTATGGACATCACGAATCAGGCTCTAGACGCGCTGGTACGGCGTTTGCGCGGGCGGCTGGCCGAAATTGATTCCGTGCACACCTACATCGCCACAGTCCGCGGTCACGGACTGCGGATTGATAATCCCCCCCAAGAATAAATCAAAAAAAGGGACACAGAAGGAATCATTATGCTCAAAGAATTCAAAACATTCGTTATGCGCGGCAATGTACTCGATATGGCCGTTGGCG
>JACNJM010000187.1 GCA_014382605.1 Anaerolineae bacterium | reverse complement strand
CCCAGCAGGTTGTTACCGACCAGGTGAATGGCCTGGCCGATAAGCATGTTACCAATGGCGCCCTCATCACCATCCGGCCCAGCACAGGCGAGATATTGGCAATGGTTGGCTCGGCAGATTTTTATAAAGAAGAGATCGACGGCCAGGTGAATATGTCGGTCAGCCCGCGCCAGCCGGGGTCTTCCATCAAGCCCATCAATTACGTGGCAGCCTTTGAGAAAGGCTGGACCCCCGCCACGCTGATCTGGGATGTGCGCTCAGAATTCCCGCCCTCTGGCGATCCTAACGACACAAGCCCGCGCTATGTGCCTGTAAACTACGATGAGCGCTACCACGGCCCGGTGACGGTTCGCACAGCGCTGGCTAACTCTTTCAACATTCCGGCGGTCAAAACCCTCGACTTTGTAGGCATCTACGATAACCCGAATACGCCCGAAAAAGACGGCATGATCGCCATGGCCGAGCGTCTGGGAATTACCACGTTTACACGTGACGATTACGGCCTCGCGCTGACCCTCGGCGGGGGCGATGTCTCACTATTGGAATTGACCGGGGCGTATGCTGTTTTCGCCAATGGCGGGCGGCGCGTTCCTTCGGTAGCAATCACCCGCATTGAAGACCATCTGGGCAATCTGGTTTATGAATATGAAATTCCGCCGGGCGATCAGGTGATCCGCGCCGAGCACGCCTTCCTGATCTCCTCGATCATCTCCGACAACCAAGCCCGCGCCCCGATGTTTGGCACCAACTCGTTGCTCAATTTGCCATTCCAGGTTGCGGCTAAAACCGGCACCACCAATGACTTCCGCGACAACTGGACTCTGGGCTACACCCCCGATGTAGTGGTTGGCGCCTGGGTCGGTAACGCCGATTACACCCCCATGCAGGGTACGACTGGCCTCTCTGGTGCGGCTCCGATCTGGAACTCTTTTATGCAGACTGCCGTGCAGCAGCTTACGGGCGGCAATCCGACACCTTTCACCCCGCCATCGGGTTTGGTCACCGAAGTGATCTGCGCGGTTTCTGGTACCGAGCCTTCGCAGTGGTGCCCCAGCCAGCGCAGTGAATACTTCCTCGCCGCACAGCCTCCGCTCTCTAAAGGCTACGATTTGTGGCAAAAAGCCAATATCGATACCTGGACGGGATTGTTGGCCTCCCCGGCTTGTTCCGAATTTACCGAGAGTGAACTCGGCCTGAATGTGAATGACCCGTGGGGTGTGAAGTGGATTAATGAAACCGATCAGGGGCGCGATTGGGCCAGAAGCATGGGCTTCGAGGAGCCTTTCTTTTTCACACCGCAAACGGCCTGCTCTGCCAGCGACTCGCGCCCTAAAGTGCAACTGACTTCGCCCCGCGATGGTGATGTGATCAAAGAGAACCCGATTGTGATTTATGGCATGGCCGATGCCACCAGCGAATTTTCCTCCTACCGTCTGGAATGGGGCCGCGGCCACGATCCGGTGGATTGGGATACACTGCGACAAGGCGATTCGCGAGTGGATCAGCCGGATGATCTGTATGAATGGGATGTCAGCGAACTTGGCCCAGGGGTGGTGACACTGCGCCTGAGTGTATTCTCCACTCGCGGCACATCCGCCGAAACGATGATCTCCATCGATCTGCAGGTGCCCACCCCCACGCCGACGCCCACCGATCTGCCCACATTCACCCCCACCTTCACGCAAACCTTCACTCCCACGGCTACTTTTACAGCAACCGCCACATTCACCAATACCCTGCCGCCGACAGCTACCTACACACCCTCGGCGACGTTACCCGCCACGGCAATTCCCTCGGCAACGCCATCGATGACACCGACACCATAAGAAAAGGGCGGCTGCGAAGCAGCCGCTCTTTTCTTACTTCAATAACAGTGAAAGCTTATTGGTCATTTCGGTGGAACAAGTTCCATGTAAAAGTTATTGCCAGGGTTTGGATCAATATCAGAATAGATTTCGCACGTGACTTCGTACTGATATAGATTGGCATCAATCGTGATGCCGGTATCCGCTTCCCAGGTTTCGCCGGGGCCAGCCTGAATGATGATGCGCTGTTCTTCTACCAGGTCTTCTGTGCCGTGTTGGGGGCCGCCCCAAGAAACACCATGCGCTTCACACCGCATTTCAATTTCCCAGGCCATCAAAACTGTGGGGCCATTGTTGGTGATGCGGGCCATCAGTCGTCCGTGGGGCAGATTATCGGGAAAAATATCTGTAACATCCAGATCGGCCTGAACTTCGTTACCCGATTCGCTGCCGTGGTTGCCGGGGCATTCGCTTTCGGGAGGACATTCTTCATTGTGTGGGGGTTCCTCGCCGTGAGGCGGTTCTTCTTCGTGGAAAGGTTCTGCGTGTTGCTCTTCTTCGGGCCGGGGCTCGCCCTCCCCTGGATGTTGTGGCTCATCTTCGGGGCGGAATTCCTCCTCGGGGGCGGAATGCTCTTCGCCGGGCTGAAAGTTTTGCTCCGGTGCGGGTTGTCCCAGTTGACTGAAATTGCAGGCCAGGGCGCTCAATATCAATATGCAGATCGCCAGAAAGGGCAAATACTTGCGGAAGGTTGGGGTGGACTTTTTCATCTGTGCAACTCCTTTTTGAGTGTTTATGCTTTCATTCCATTAGTCGCTGCGGTGGGAGAAAAAGTAACACATTTTGACGGCAACAGGACTCAGGCAAAATGATGAATATAGTGAAAACAGGGGTGTGAGGGGCGCTTCGCGCTCCCCCGACCCTGTTTTCGGGCTTTCTTTTGCGAAAGTGCGTAATTCCTGGGCAATTTAGAATAAGCGTATCTGCGGTTCAGTATAGGTCAGGGGATCGAGTTCAAATTGCTCAGCGAGATTCTCAAGCGTTATTGCAGGATTTGTATCGAGAAACCTTAAATGACGATATTTGAGGAATTGCCAACCATCATTTTGGAGCGTGTTACGTAGCGCAGGGTTGTGGGCGATTTTGAATGCAACCAGGTTGGCGCGTCCGCCGGGTAATAGGATCACACCGGGTTTGGGTAGGTTTTTCGCCTGGATGATTTTGCCCATCAGCGCAGAAACCGTTAAATAGAACGTATGCACTGTATCGTCGTTGAAACGCCACTGATAACATAGCGGATCCTCATCGAGATGTTGGAATCTGGCTCCCAGGCGTAGCCCCAATCTTTCGAGTAAATCAGCCATCTCTTCCAAATCTTGCCGCCGGGCAGCAGGGGTATCTTGTGGACGCAGCGACCAGACGCTATGGTCGGGCGTGGATTCCCCGTATGATTCCAGGCAACATTGCACGAATTCGGCAGAAGGGGTCAGCAACCCCGTAAATTCAGCACATAAAGCCGCGTCAATAGTGGCTTGAGAACTGCCAGGATTTTTGAGCAAGATGCGCACACAACTCATTTCGACGCGATCGGCAAGCGGTGTTTGCGCGCGGCTCTCGTCGGTGAGCCACCAATAACCGCTTTCCGGGGTTTGGTCTGAATCCAGATGAAGGAAACCGCCCCTGTAGGAAATGGCTTCTTGTAGCGTGTCTTGCAACGTATAGTAAGCCTCGCTGGGAGCAACTTCATCCGAAGATACAGCAGTTTCCAGCAGTCCGGCGGCCGCGATCGTGAGATAGTTGCCAGGCTGCCCGCTCTGCCTCAGGTATTCACGTGCTTGTGCGCTGATTTGCTGTTTTCGTTGTTCAGACGATTGAGATCGCTTCCCATCAAAATCGGTGTACCATAACAACCGGGCTTGCTCTTGCTCGGGGCGCATCGCCGCGCCAGCGAAGCGTAAACCGGAATGCTGCGCTGCCGCCAGGGCGGCGCTTATAAATCCGGCATCGCCTTCACTGATTAGGCCAAAGATCGGTATCCCTGCCGCGAGATTATGCTGCAAACTATCGAATGTGGCGTGCAGCGCCACAGTATGCCAACGCCAGCCATAACGTTGTCTGCGCAATACGCTTTTGAAGCTATCTGCTGCGTCTGCGCCCCATAACCAGCCGCTCCATAACGCCGAGAGCGTCCAAAAAGCCTGATTCGGTCGCGGGATGGCGCTAACGATGGCCTCAATGGGGAATTCCCACAGTTCCCCCGCCAGGTCTTTAAAGCGCCCATCGTAGAGGACGATGCCAGTGTTTTCTGTGGGGAGTTCCGGCCAGTGCGAGACGGGGATAGCCGCTTGCGTGGAGGTCCACATTGCAAGAGCTTCTTCCAGCGCCAGCCAGAGATTATTCTCACGGTATTTGGGCGGGATGGTCAATTGCCGCGGGCGTTCCCGCTCGGTGGGATGCGGCCAAAGCGTGTTGCCGCGGTCGCAGGCATTCAGAATTAATGCGACCATGCGCTGGCGTTGCAGCGTGTCTATTATCAGACCGTCAAGACGGTTGATGAGTGTGGTGAGTACATAAACAGCGCGCCCCGGGTAGACAGCCAACGCTTCTTCGGCAAAGCCGCGGTCGGGGTCATTGAGCGGGGCGACGCGTTCCAGAGCGCGGGCATGATGCAATCTGTTATGGCTGAATTGAGCAGCGCGATTGCGGTCTTCTTCGGTGGTGGGGTATTCGCCGCCGTCGTTGCAATGCGGGCAGGCGTACACGCGTGCGTAAGGCGCGGGCGCGTCTTTTTCCCACAGAAAAGCCTGGGCTTCAACGGCCTGACCGCATTGCTGGCAATGGGTTTGATACAAAGCACGGATATGCGGCTCGAGGCGCGTATCGCGGAATTTGGCGGCACTCAATTGTGCCAGAGCTGCGTTAAGTTCGGCGGCGGCGGGAGCCTGCGCCAAAATTTTATTGGCAAAACTGACCACCGGGTTGTGGACTGCTGCTAATACGCGGTATCCGCTGCGGGCAAGTTCATTGAGCAGGCGCGGCGAAGCCCCAAAGGGGTCCAGCACCCAACCCCCGGGTGAAATATGCGCATCCAGCCAGGGGGTTGCAACCCCCTCCGGAATGAGAGGTAAATATCGTTCCAGGGGGATTTTTGGAGCGCGCAGCGTTCCAGGAAGAAATGTTAACTGGTTTGTCATCCTGCTTATAAGTATATACCAGGCGAGGCACAAATACGGAATCTTCTCAGAATCTCTCTGCTCTTTGCGGCAGTATATTGGGGATGATTCCAGAGCAAATCTCCACGCTGCCTTGAGTGAAGTGTACTATAATGGCGGCATTTCAAATTGCTTTGGAGGAGACAGTAAATGGGTAAATCTCTGAATATAATGATGGCATCATCCGAATGTGTACCATTTGCCAAGTCGGGTGGGTTGGCCGATGTAGTCGGAGCGCTCCCGGCGGCGTTGAAGGCGCTGGGGCATAATGTGATTGTTGTAATGCCCAAATATCGCTCGATAGATGCAGATAAATTCAAGCTGGAACCGTACCTGGAACCGATGGGCGTGTGGATGGGCGATAGCGAAGAATGGTGCGCGGTGCAGCATACCGTTGCCGCGGGCGGTGTCCCGGTGTATTTTATTGAGGCCGATAAATATTTCGACCGCGAAGGTCTGTATAACGATGCCGCGAACAACGATTATCTTGACAATCCGCGGCGCTTCGGATTTCTCTCGCGGGCGGCGTTGCAACTCTGCAAGGATATTGGCTTCAAGCCCGATATTATCCACGCCCACGACTGGCAAACCGCGCTGATGCCCGCGTATCTGAAAATTTGGCATTGGGATGATCAGATACTGGGCGATGCAGCCAGTATGTTGACGATTCATAATATTGGTTATCAGGGCGTTGCCGATGCCGCGCATTACGATTATCTGGGTTTGCAGTGGGGCAATTTCACCGCCGATAAACTTGAAGACCACGGGCGGGTGAACTTTCTTAAGGGCGGGGTGCAGTATGCCGATATGGTCAACACCGTTAGCCCAAAATATGCCTGGGAGACGCGCACCCCTGAGATGGCCTACGGCCTGGCTCCGTATTTGAATGACAAGGGGGCGAACTATATTGGCATTCTCAACGGCGTGGATTATGACGACTGGAACCCGGCGGTGGATACCTTGATCCCGGCGCAATACACCCCCGAAGATTTATCTGGCAAAAAAGAATGCAAGCGGGCTTTGCAAGCGCGCTTCTTGCTCGAAGAAGATGATACCATCCCGGTGATGGGCGTTGTCAGCCGCCTGGCCGATCAGAAGGGCCTTGACCTGCTGGCCGATGCTATTGACGCTATTCTGACAAATATGCGCGTGCAGCTTGTTTTACTTGGCTCTGGCGACAAAGCCCTGGAGCAATTCTTTGGCGATCTCCCCCAACGCTTTCCTGGCCGCGCGGGAAGTTTCATTGGCTACAACAACGAAGTTGCTCATTGGATTGAAGCAGGCTGTGATATGTTCCTGATGCCCTCGCGCTACGAACCCTGCGGCCTGAACCAAATTTATTCGCTGAAATACGGCACGCTGCCCGTTGTGCGCGCTACCGGCGGGTTGGAAGATACGGTTGAACAATACAATGAAGTCACTGGCACAGGCACTGGCTTTAAATTTTCGGAAGCCAGCGCCCATGCAGTTTATTACACTATTGGCTGGGCGGTGAGTACTTATTATGATCGCCGTGATGACTGGGATGCGATGGTGCAGCAGGCCATGCAGCAGCGCTTTTCGTGGGAAGATAGCGCCCGCGCGTATGAAAAAGCCTACCGGCAGGCGATAAAAAATAAGCAGGCTTCGTGATGGTTTGGCAATTTACGAGGTTAAATTGAAAAAGAATGTAGCGATTGTGCTTTTTGATGATGTTGAAGTGCTCGATTTCGCTGGGCCTTTCGAAGTTTTTTCGGTAACGGATGAACTCAACGATTATCAGATTTTCGATGTGTACACCGTTGCCTCTGAGCAGCGCCCTATCCGCGCCCGCAACGGCCTGTCGGTAAATCCGGATTATGATTTTGAGGGCGCGCCAACCCCCGAGGTTCTCATTGTCCCCGGGGGAGCTGGCACACGCCTGCTTTTACGGCATTCAGCCTCGTTGAACTGGATCACGATCCGGGCCGCGTCCGCTGACCTGGTATTGTCGGTGTGTTCCGGCTCGCTTGTGCTGGCTGCGGCGGGCTTGTTGGATAATCTCGAAGCGACAACCCATCATCAAGTTTTCGATGAATTAATTAAACTGGCTCCGAGTGCTCGCGTGCATCGCGACCGTCGTTTTGTGGATAATGGAAAAGTGATTACTGCGGCGGGTATCAGCGCGGGGATTGATATGAGCCTGTATGTGATCGCTAAATTATTAGGCCGGGGTTTTGCTGAAGCCACGGCGAGATATATGGAATATCCCTATGAATAAAGGTATTTGGTATGGCGTTGGCGCGTATGTGTTATGGGGTTTCTTTCCAATTTATTGGAAATTGATCCATGACGTGCCTGCGTTGGAGATTATTAGCCACCGTATGGTGTGGTCGTTTGTTTTTGTTGCCATTGTGATCGCGCTGCGCAAGAGTTGGCAGGGATTTCGTCCGGTTTTAGAAAACCGCAAGCGCGCGCTGGTGTATTTGGGTACTGGGCTATTATTAACGCTCAACTGGCTGGTGTATGTTTGGGCTGTCAATAGCGGTTATATTGTCGAATCGAGTTTGGGTTATTTTATTAATCCGCTGGTAAATGTGCTGTTAGGTGTGGTTTTCTTGCGCGAGCGGTTGCGCCTCGGGCAGTGGATACCGGTGGGTTTAGCGGCAGCCGGGGTGCTATACCTCACGGTTAGTTATGGCTCGTTGCCCTGGATTGCGCTCACCCTGGCCTTTTCATTTGGGTTCTATGGATTATTAAAAAAGACGGCTGCTCTGAATTCTACGCACGGTTTTATGTTGGAAACCGGCTTTATTTTTTTTCCAGTGCTGGGGTATTTGATTTATCTGGAATTGACGGGGCAAGCCGCTTTTGGACACCAATCACTTTTTACAACCGGGATGCTGATTTTCGCGGGTGTGGCAACTGGATTGCCATTGCTCTGGTTTGGCGCTGCTGCCCGGCAGATTCCATTATCAACGCTGGGATTATTGCAGTATATTGCCCCGACGCTCCAGTTTTCGATTGGCGTCTTGCTTTACGGTGAAGATTTTTCTCAGGCCCGTGTGATCGGCTTCAGCATCATTTGGCTGGCTTTGCTAATTTATTCTTCAGAGGGCTTTCTTCACCGACGCGCTTCGCTGGTTGCACACCCCTCTGCAACTGATTAGCCAGAAAGGATGTACCTATTCAGCCTCCAACTGAAAGATAGCGATAAAAGCGTGTTAGTTTGAACAGGTGCGAAAGGAGATGTCTATGAATCTTAGGCAACTGCGCCAGGATATTCACTGGATGTACATGCAGGAACATCAGACTTTGGGGGAAGCAGGAACCCTGCGTTTGTTGGAACAAGCCCGGCAATGGGATTTGTCGTCGAACCTGGCTCGGGGTGGGGTGCTGGTATTCCCGCACGCCGGCGTTGCCGACTGCGGCCAACAAATTGCCGCCGTAGTTCATGCTTGCCTCGATAGCGGCGCTGAGCGCGTATTGTTGGTAAGTGTGTTGCATTCGTTCTCCGAAGAAATGGAAACTGCCCGTATCCGCGTGGCTGCGGGCGAAGACCCGGCCCAGTTCCGTCATTGGGGTGTACAGGGGCCGGGCTTGATTGGCCGTCAGGATTGGCGTTTTGACCATGTGCTCACCAGTTGGCGGCATTTTTGGCGCGCTGAAACCCAACGCCGCGGTATCAAAGGCCCCGAGGTGATTGAACGGTATCCCTATTTGGCGGGTGGCAAGCCCGAAAACCTGCCGGGGATGGAAGAATTGGCCGAGATTGCCAAAGACGCGGTGATCGTCACGACGGCGGACCCCTTCCATCACGGGATTGGTTACGGCGATGCGCCTGAAGATTCGCTGTATCCAAACCAGGGCGGCCTGGAATTATCTCGCCGCCATATTCAGGAGGGGATTGATTTGCTCGCAGCCGGGGATTATTGGGGTTACAACCAGCATTGTGTAGATGCCAAGAGCGATGCCCGCGATGCCGGGCAGGTGTTTCGATTTTTGCGCGGCCCGATGAAGGGTGAAATTGTCGATTTGACCTATAGCGACGCGGCTGAGTTATATCAGCAGCCTGCCCCAACCTGGGTGGCGGCGGCGCTCATCGAATGGCAATTAGAAGCATAGGAGATGCTATTATGACTCGTAAAAAACAATCGCGTGGCACATGTGTTTTCTGTGGCAAAGAGATGACCAAAGGTGGCCTGTCTCGCCATCTAAAAACCTGCCAACAACGCGCGGAAGCAACCAAAAAGGCGGATCATCAGGCCGGTAAAGTAGAACCGATCTATCATCTGCAAATTCAGGATGTCTGGAACAGCGATTTTTGGTTGCATGTTGAAATGCGTGGTTCAGCCACCCTGAATTCGCTGGATACATATTTGCGCTCTATTTGGCTGGAGTGCTGTGGTCACTTGAGCCATTTTGCGATTGGCGGTGGATGGGATGGGCAAGAATTGCCCATGAGTTCAAAGGCCAGAATGTTATTCCAGCCCGGCCTGGAGTTGACGCACATCTATGATTACGGCACAACCTCGGAGACGAAGGTGATGGTTGTAGATGTGCGCCAGGGGAAACCACACACGACTCAGCCCATTTTTCTCATGGCGCGCAACCACCTCCCTGAAGAGCGCTGCAAGGAGTGTGGTGAATTGGCATCATGGTTATGTATCGAATGTCTCTATGAGCATGAAGAGCCAGGCTGGTTGTGTGATCAGCATGTTGAAAAACACCCCCACGATGATTACGGCGAACCGTTCCCAATTGTAAATTCACCTCGCCTGGGAATGTGCGGCTACACTGGCCCCGCTGATCCGCCGTATTAGCCAACAAAAAAGAGCTGGGCTGCAAAGCAGCCCAGCTCTTTTTTGTTTTAGGGTTCTTTGATCTCGATGTCCACTGTCATTTCGCCGGATTTTTCGAATGTCAGGGTTAGCGGCAGTACCGCGCCGATGTCGAAATCTTCGAGCTTGTCAATGCACATGATGTGCAAACCGCCGATTTTAAGTTCAGCCTCGCCACCTGCGGGAATCTCAATGTAGCCATCCTGGACAGGGCGCATTCCCATCGCGCCTTCATCGGTCATGTAAGATTCGTGAAGTTCAACGGTTCCGCATGCGGGCGATTTGCCAGAAATCAGGCTGTCTGCCTCACTACCTTCATTTTTGATAAGCATATAGAAAGCGCCAGCTGTGGCAACTTTGGGCGATGGGCGTCCCCAGGCGCCGTCTATGGAAATTGCCGGACCTTGCGGCGCAGACTGGCAAGCGGAGAGCATAGCTGCCAGCGCAATAATGATACCGAGAGCGAGATAGAATTTTTTCATAATTAATTTTCCTTTCTTTGTGGGTGGTGGTTTCTGTGGATAGAAATTTTGGCCTTACACATTTGTGCAGGATAAAACCCGAAAGCTGTTAACAGACTTCTACCATCACGCGGCGTTAAATTTCGTCATGCCTGCCTTCCAGATGGATGTTGCGCAAGTAAGCCTGTATCTGCCGATAACTCATCAAATCGCCGCCGAAGCCGCGTTGGAATTGCGCCCCGTCTTCTGGCGATGCGAACGCCAGCACAGAAGGGGAGCAGCATACTGTCACCGCGCTCCCAATTAGATAATAGGCGCCGAGTGCATTGGTTTTGTGCCCATAGATAAAATCAGTCGCCAATATAACGCGGGGCGTGTTTTCACTGCATTGCATCATCAACCCGCAATGTGGACAGCAGGCGCCTATTTGCTCATTGTCCGGACAATCCAGGATGAAGGCGTTACGCGACGAGATGGGCTGGTGACACATCCCGCAGGTATGCGCGGCGGGTTTGGCTGCGATGGATTCGGCAGCGAGTTTGACGCCCCCATGCATTTTGAGAACGAGACCATTCTCTGCCAGCTTGTTCAAATCGCGGTGGATGGTCATCTGGGATACATCCAACTCGGCTGCCAACTCTCGAATGCTGAGGGTTTCGGCAGTTTGCAACAGGGCTAATATTTGCTGTTGGCGGCTTTCTGGGAGTGAATTCATGTTTTATTTTGTTAATTATCACAGAATTTCCCATAATCATAACAAATCATTTTCAGGTGTGTATCGCCTGAATGGATGAGCGTATATCCCCCAAATAGGCGATTTACCAGAGAAAATCGAGATTTGAAACTTTTTGTACCTTTTGGCGTATATGAAATAGGTTGATAACAAGCAAAGTGAGACAGCTAATGATGCAAACTGAATGGATGATTGATCTCAACAAGATTCGCAAAACATTTGATGGCCCGGCTGGGCCAATCCATGCGTTGCGTGAAGTTTCGTTGCAAGTAGGCCCCGGGGAATTTGTGGGGGTGCGTGGCCCTTCGGGGAGTGGAAAATCCACCCTGTTAAATATGATTACCGGCATAGATCGGCCCAGCAGTGGCGATGTAAAGGTTTCAGGTGAGCGACTGAATGACCTGAACGAAAATGCACTGGCGCG
>JACNJM010000261.1 GCA_014382605.1 Anaerolineae bacterium | reverse complement strand
TATTTGCAATTGTAACCGAATTACGCGCTTCCTTTGGGGGTTGGGTATAATTAGCCCTGTTATCCAATCCCTGATTACCCACTACCGAGGCTTTTATGTCCAATCCCCTTGTTGAATGTGTTAGCAATTTCTCCGAAGGCCGCCGCCCGGAGGTGATTCAAGCCATCTCGGACTCGATTGCTGCCGTGAATGGCGTTTATGTACTCGATCATCATATGGATGGCGATCACAACCGCACCGTAATCACCTACGTGGGTTCGCCCGCCGGAGTAGAAGAAGCCGCCTTCCGTAGTATTGCCAAAGCCGCCGAACTCATCAATCTCGACGAGCATGAGGGCGCGCATCCCCGCATCGGGGCCACGGATGTGGTGCCCTTCATTCCCATCTCCGACGTGACGATGCAAGAATGCGTCGAAATCGCTCGCCGGGTGGGGCAGCGCGTCGGCGAAGAGTTGGACATACCCATGTATCTCTACGAAGAAGCCGCCCAACGCCCCGACCGTGTGCGCCTGGAAGTCATCCGCAAAGGCGAGTACGAAACCCTCAAAGAAACCATCGCCACAGACCCCTTCCGTGCGCCCGATTATGGCCCCAAAAAACTCGGCACCGCCGGAGCAACCGTCATCGGAGCGCGCGAGTTTCTGGTTGCCTATAACGTCTATCTGACCACGGATGATGTCGAAATCGCCAAAAAGATTGCCAAGTCCATTCGCCACTCCTCCGGCGGGCTGCGCTACGTCAAAGGGTTGGGCCTGCTCGTGGATGGCATGGCGCAGGTCTCGATGAATTTGACCAACTTCCGCAAGACGCCCCTGGCGCTGGTCGTCGAAACCATCCGGCGCGAGGCACAACGCTACGGGGTGGGCATCCGCCACAGCGAGTTGGTCGGCCTGATTCCGCAAGACGCCCTCGTCGACGCGGCGGTGTGGTACACGCAGATGGATCAGTTCAAGCCGGAGCAAGTTTTAGAAAAGAAATTATACGCCGCGATGGAAGCGTCAGGACGTCAGAACGTCGGGACGTCCGACTCATTTATAGACGCGCTTGCCGAGGGGAAACCTACCCCCGGGGGCGGCTCCGCCGCGGCCTATGCCGGAGCGATGGGGGCGGGGCTGGTCTCGATGGTGGCGCGCCTGACCCTGGGCAAAAAGAAATATGCCGAGGTGGAATCCCAGATGCAGGCCATCCTCGACGAATCCGAGTCCCTGCGCGCCGACCTGACTGAAGCCGTAACGCGCGACGCGGCCGCCTTCGATGGCATTATGGGCGCCTTCAAACTCGCCAAAGATGATCCCAACCGCGGGCAGGCCATCCAGGATGCCACCTTGCACGCGGCAAAAGTTCCATTAGAAGTGGCGCAGAAATCCCTGCGCGTGATGGAGTTGGCGCTGCAAGCCGTCAGCGCGGGCAACCTCAACGCCATCACCGATGCCGGCACCGGCGCAGCCATGGCGCAAGCCGCCCTGAGCGGCGCGGGCTACAATGTGTGTATCAATATTTTGGGCCTGAAGGATAAAGTCGTTGCCGAAAATCTCGTCAATGAGGTGGAAGCGCTTAAAGCAAAATCCACTGAATTGCAAGAAAAACTTCGTGAGCAGCTTACAGAGCGCGGCGGATTGGCATTAGCATGACGTTTCGACGGACGACGGACGACGGACGACGGAGAGCGGTTAGCAGTCAGCGGGGAGCAATTTGTTTTTGGCTACTCATATTTGTGTTGGCTCTGTCTGCCTGCGCGGCTAACAACGTCGAACGCCCGACGCCCGACGCCAAGACCCCCGTCGCAACCCAACCTGCAACCTTAAACATTCAATCTTCAACCCTGACCTCCACACCCCTGCCAAGCGCGACCGTTACGAAACTTCCATCACCCACACCGCTGCCCTGCACCACTGAATTCTGCATCCAAGCGGGGCATTTTATCTTGCAACGGCCCATCGCTGCCGATCTCGTGGATGTAATTGACCCCACCTACCGCTACGGCAACACCGCCAATGCTCTGCGCAAAACCCACCATGGCGTAGAATTCGTCAATCCGCAGGGTACGCCCGTGCTGGCCGCCGCCGATGGTCTGGTCATCATCGCCGGGAATGATTATCAAGACCCCTTGGCAGATTTTCCGGCCTTTTACGGGAATTTGGTCGTCATCGAACACACCTTTACCAGTGACCAGCTACCGGGATATCAGATGCCGGTTTACACACTCTATGGGCATCTCTCCGAAGTGCGCGCCGAAGCGGGGCAACACGTCAGCGCCGGGGATGTGGTTGGACTGGTGGGCTTCACCGGAGCAGCGATTGGCGAACATCTGCATTTCGAGGTGCGTCAGGGCGAGAACCATTACCGGGCGACGCGCAACCCAGAGTTATGGCTGTCACCCCACCTTGATGAGTCCGAACAGCCCACCGGGGCCATCGCCGGGCATATTGTGGATGAATACGGCAATTCCATCTATATCCCCACCATTACCATTGAACAAATTGATCCAACAAACGGCGCTACCCTGGCGGTGTACTATCTCGAAGGCTATGCCGATTGGACAGTCAACGGCGACGACGAATGGGGTGAGGCTTTCGCCCTGGGCGACATCCCCGCAGGCCGGTACCGCGTCAGTTTTGTGGCCCGCGGCCTGCAAAACTACGAAATCGAAGTGCTGCCCGGCATGGTAACAGTCATCACCTTTGATGCGGGAAAAAATAACTAACCACGAAGACACAAAGGCTCAAAGAAAAAATTCTTGGTGGCTTTGTGATGAAAATTATATACTCACCACAAAAAGGAAACACACTATGGGCCTCAAACCTGACCACTGGATTCGCAAAATGGCACAAGAACAGCGTATGATCGAACCCTTCGAGCCGGGGCAAGTGCGCAACGGGGTAATTTCGTATGGCGTTTCATCCTACGGCTACGACATCCGCGTGGCCGATGAATTCAAAATTTTCACCAACGTCTATTCGGCAATGGTGGACCCCAAAAATTTTGATCCCAAATCGATGGTCGATTTCAAGGGCGATGTGTGCGTGATTCCCCCCAACTCTTTCGTGCTAACCCGCACAATGGAATATTTCCGCATTCCGCGCGGGGTGCTTACCATTTGTCTCGGCAAATCCACCTATGCTCGCTGCGGCCTGATCGTCAACGTGACCCCTTTCGAGCCAGAGTGGGAGGGTTACGTAACCCTCGAAATCTCCAACACCACCCCGCTGCCCGCCAAAATTTACTCCAATGAGGGCATCGCCCAGGTCTTGTTCTTCGAGGCCGATGAAGAATGCGAAATCTCGTATGCCGACAAAAAGGGCAAATACCAATATCAACAGGCCATTGAGTTGCCAAAACTTTAGTGCACCACAAAGACGCGAAGAACGCCAAGAAAGGATTAAGAAAAACTTAGCGACCTTGGCGTCTTTGCGGTTCAAATTATGAGAGAAACAAACTATATCGCCACTTTTTCCATCGTTGCCCACGACCCCGAAGAGCAGGCCTGGGGCGTGGCGGTAGCCTCCAAATTTTTGGCGGTTGGCTCCGTCGTGCCCTGGGCGCGGGTCGGGGCGGGAGCGGTTGCCACGCAAGCGTTTGCCAATACATCCTTTGGCCCGCGCGGGCTGTCTATGATGGAACGCGGCCAATCCGCCGAAGATGTGTTGGCCGGATTAATCGCCGCGGATGAGAGCCGGGCGCGGCGTCAGGTGGGTCTTATAGACCGGGCCGGAGGCTCGGCCACCTACACCGGTGAGGACTGCAAACCCTGGGCCGGGGGCTACGCACAAAGCGGATACGCGGTTCAGGGCAACCTGCTCGAAGGGCCAAGCGTGCTCGAGACGATGGCCGAAACTTTCGAGCGCCAAGGCGGGCGCTTGCCCGAAAGGCTCCACGCCGCCCTGCTGGCCGGAGATCGCGCCGGGGGCGACAAACGCGGCCGCCAGAGTGCGGCGATACTTGTCGCCAAAGCGGCGGGCGGCTACGGCAACTTCAACGACCGCTGGATCGACTACCGCGTGGATAACGCTCCCAACCCGGTGAAGCAACTCGGTGAATTGCTACGGCTGCACATCATCCACAACGAAACCAGCCCGCGGGAACAGCAAGTCACGCTGCAGGGTGAGATTCTTCAAAAATTACAGATATTGATGACAGAACGGGGATTTTACGCGGGCGACATCCACGGCGAATATGATGCCGCCACGCGTCAGGCGTTGGCGATGCTGGTGGCGTATGAAAATATCAACGAGCGTACCGATTTGGATGAGGGCCGCATGGATCAGATTGCATTTGACTTTTTATTGCCAGACCTGTCAGGTTCAGATTACCACTCTAGCTCGTAACGTTTGATTTCAATAGCGCGCTTTTTCAATTCCGCAATCAACGCATCGGAGGAAACATCTTTGCCGGGGGCCAGCAGGCCGCGCTTTTGGATGTCGCCGTTCAGGATCATCTGCGCGCCGATGCTGGCGGTATAGCCCACGGTGCGCTGCATGGCGAGCAGGCCGGTTGCCAAATCGCGGCGGTCTACCATCTGGTAGATGATGCGTTTGCGCTGCCCATCTTTGACGCCGCGCACGTCGATGCGGATGGCAGCAATATCGCGCTCATCCGAGGCGTATTGCAGTTGCGGGGCGAGCAGATCATGCACAAGTTGACGCGGCGAAACCTGAAGTTCGCCGACCTGAAGCGGTTCCTCGCTCAGGAAGCCCAACTCAACCATTTTTTTCCAATAGGCCGAATGTCCCGGCCAGCGCAGCGAGTAGCGCCCTGTCGAACGGGTAGTTTCCTTGATGCCAAAGACATCCAGATATTTGACCGCATCGCCGTTATAGTACGCTTCCATGCGACCAATATCTTCCACATCCAAGATATGGGTAAATTCTTCGCTGAACATCTGGCTGGGGGTCAGGTCAATCACTTGACCATCTCTGAGCATACGCGCCGGGCGCTGGTAGGCGCTGAGCACGCCCGCAAAAGTCCACGAGATTTTGTATTTCAGGGGGTTATTCGCCGCCTGGGGTTCAGGAACTCCCGTCCCATAAGCGTGCAATTCATGAACTTCATCCAACTCTCCAAGCGCGCGCCCCACGAGGACAAGGTCAATGCCCGGATCAAGGCCAAACTCGGGCAGCAGAGTCAGGCCGCGGGCCGCGGCTGAACGTCCCAATTCGGCATAATCGGGCAGGGCATACGAGGTCTCTACAAAATGCGCGCCACTGTCAATCGCCAACCGCGCCATTTCCAGGCGAAAATTTTGCGGCAGCAGGGCAATGACCGCATCGGTAGCGCGCATCAACTCACGCACACGGTCATGCTCGCGCACATCGAGCTGAACCGGAGTGACTTTATGGCTGTTGAGTTGGTTGGAATAGGCGCGCAGCGCTTTGAGATTGGTATCGGCGGCAGTGATGTGTGAAACTTGGGCGCTGTTTGTCAGATCGTATAGAGCAGCTTTGCCCTGAAGCCCAACTCCAAGTAAGAGTATTTTCATGGATGGTTCTCCTCAAACGCTGATTTTTTGTGAAATTCCGATTGAACTACGTCTATTTTCCGGATTCTACCAATAGAAGTATAAAAAATTCAAAAAAATCGTGGAAGTTTTGCTTGCCTGACTGTCATATTATCTTGTTTTCTTTTATAATCTTAAGGTGATATGTATTTTACATTTTTCACGTAATATTCCATTGTCTATTACAACATAGAAATCAACATGGAGGATTAGGAGGTGCCTGGCACACAAATATATCTGTTATGTTCGTGTATAGAAAATTCAATCGAAAAAACAATAACACCCTTTTGGAGGAGGAAGTACGAAATGTCTAAAAAATTATTCCCGATTGTAGCTTTATTAATGGTGCTTGCGCTTGTATTTGGCAGCCTGCCTGTTGCCGCTGGCAACGCCGCTCAGGAAGCTGGCTACGGCGCAACTCTGGCGACCGTTCAGGAACGTGGTTATGTGATCTGCGGCGGCAACGCCTCCGTACCTGGTTTTGGTTTCCTGGATGAAGCTGGTGACTATCAGGGTTTCGACATTGATTTTTGTAAAGCTGTTGCGGCTGCCGTTTTTGGCGACGCTGAAGCTTACGAAATTCGCCCGCTTAGCTCGCAGGAGCGCTTCTCGGCTCTGCAAAGTGGCGAGATTGACGTCTTGATCCGCAACACCACCTGGACCCTGACCCGCGACACCGAAGTTGGCGCTAACTTTGTTCACACCACCTTC
Source organism: Anaerolineae bacterium (assembly GCA_014382605.1). Taxonomy (GTDB): domain Bacteria; phylum Chloroflexota; class Anaerolineae; order Anaerolineales; family UBA11858; genus NIOZ-UU35. Next base: position 5,247 of record JACNJM010000261.1, on the reverse strand, counting down.
TATGATGGGCAAGGCTTCATCGTCCGCAAGGCTGATGGCATCAACACTCTCGAAGATATGGATGGCGGCACCGTCTGCGTTCAGACCGGCACCACCACCGAAGCTAACCTGGCCGACACCTTCGCCGCACGTGGCATCAGCTACGAACCGGTTGTTTATGAAGATGTTGAAACTGGCTGGACCACTTACGAAGAAGGTCGCTGCGACTCCTACACCACCGACAAATCTGGTTTGGTTGCCCGGCAGACTCTGCTGTCCGTTCCCGAAGATCACATGATCCTCGACGAGACCATCTCGAAAGAACCCCTCGGCCCCGTTGTTCGCCACGGTGACGATCAGTGGTTCGATATTGTTCAGTGGACTGTTTTCGCCACCTTCTTCGCTGAAGAACACGGTATCACATCCGAAAACGCTGCCGATATGATGGCTGCTACCACCAATCCTCGCGAAATGTCCTTCTTCGGCGCTGAGGGCGACTTGGGCGTCAAACTGGGCTTGAGCAACGACTGGGCTTACAACATAGTCAGCCTGGTTGGTAACTACGCCGAAATCTACAATCGCAACCTCGGCCCCGACACCGCAACCTACATTCCCCGCGGTTTGAACAGCCTGTACACCGACGGCGGTCTGCTCTACGCTCCGCCTTTCCGCTAAACAACGCATGATCAACTGGGGGGGTCTACATAACTATGTAATACGGATTGGGGCATTGTCAGGTTGGCAATGCCCCAATCCGAATCTGTCAGAGCAAGCTTCAATTTCAGACGAAGAAAACTTAGTTTTCAATCAAGTTTCTCTTTCGGGGAGTTTCGCCTATGGAAAAAACACATACCACTCAACAAGCCACCATCCCCTTTTGGCGAGATGAGCGCGTTTTGCGTGTATTGGGGCAAATTATCTTCCTCATCGCCGTCATCGTCTTTGGTTATTATATCTACAATAATATGATAACCGCCCTGGCAAAACAGGGGATGACACCTAGCTTTGCCTTTTTGAATCAGACAGCTGGTTTCGACATCGGTGAACGCCTCATCGAATACGAACGGGCCGACTTCAACAAAAGGGCTGTGCTGGTAGCCGTTCTAAACACGGTACAAGTCAGTATTGTCGGTATTATTCTTTCAACAATCTTGGGGGTCTTTCTCGGTATCGCTCGGCTCTCAACCAATTTCCTGGTTGCAAAACTATCCAGCATCTATCTCGAAATTTTGCGGAACATCCCGTTGCTGGTGTTGCTCATCTTTTGGTATACCGGCATCTTCATCACGTTGCCACGCGTCAAAGAGGCAATCTCACTTGGGACGTCCATTTTTATCAGCAACCGCGGCATGGTTATTCCCTGGGGTATTCCCACCGAAACCTGGCGCGCCTATCTGATTGTTCTAGGCGTGGGAATTGTGCTATCAGCCATTGTCAATTGGCAACTCAACCTGGTTGGTAAACGTACGGGGCGCCCACCGTTGGTGACGCTCTGGACAATCATCACTTTTCTGGCCGTCGCCATCATCGGCTGGATTGCCCTGCCGCAATCGCCACTAACCCTTGATCTGCCCACGCTTCAGGGGCTGAACTTCAAAGGTGGCTATACGTTCTCGCCAGAGTATCTTGCACTGCTTTCTGGTTTGGTCATCTACACCGCCGCGTTTGTGGGAGAAATCGTTCGGGCAGGAATTCTCTCAGTTTCCAAAGGACAGATTGAAGCCTCCCGTGCCCTGGGATTGAATGCCTTCCAAACCCTGCGCCTGATCGTCTTCCCGCAGGCAATGCGCGTGATTGTGCCACCGCTGACCAGCCAATATCTGAACCTGACGAAGAACTCATCTCTGGCGGTTGCAATCGGGTATCCTGATCTATTCGCCATCGCAGGGACGATGCATAATCAAACCGGGCGCTCGGTTGAGGTGATCGCCCTGATGATGGGCATTTATCTCTCAACCAGCTTGATAACGTCAGTGTTTATGAATTTCTATAACAAGAAAATAAAATTGGTGGAGCGATAGCCATGACGACAACTACTGCAAAATCAAAAGTCTTGCCACCGCCCACCGAGCGATACTCCCTGTTAGGCTGGCTGCATAAGAATTTATTCAGCACCTGGTATAACGCTCTGCTCACACTGTTCGCCGCCTGGCTCACTTACGCCATGCTGAAGCCAACCCTCACATGGATTTTTGGTGAAGCCCGTTGGGATGTTATTTCTGCCAACCTGAAGCTTTTTATGATTGGACGTTATCCCATTGAGCAAGAGTGGCGCGTTTGGGCAGCCCTTTTCCTGCTCACCTGGGTGATTGGCCTGTCTTGGGGTTCATGGGTAAAGAAATTTGAATTATCGGGACTCGTCCTTTTGCTGATTCCGGTATTCATGGCGCTTTTGCCCTTCAGCATGGACGACCGCCTGAAAATTTTGGGCTTGAGTGTTTTTAGTTTGATCGGTTATGTAATCGCAAAATCACAACCAGCCACTTTTTCAAAGGTCAGCATCTTTGCCTGGTTGCTCTACTTCCCGGTGGGTTTGCTGATTATTCGAGGGCTAACTGGGGATGAAGGATTCTTCCCCGTTGTAGACACTCAGCTCTGGGGTGGTCTGATGCTCACCGTCTTGTTATCGGTACTGGGCATTATGTTTTCCTTCCCCATCGGTGTTTCACTGGCATTGGGACGGCAATCAAAACTGCCCATTATCAGTTGGATCAGCATTGGATTCATTGAAACGATACGCGGTGTTCCGCTGATTACGATCTTGTTTATGATGGATTTGATGCTGCCGTTGTTCTTGCCATCTGAGATCCGTATCGAAAGTATCATCCGGGCGCTGGTCGGGATTACTTTCTTCAGCGCCGCTTATATGGCCGAAAATGTGCGCGGCGGCTTGCAATCGATTCCCAGGGGTCAGCATGAAGCTTCCCACGCGCTGGGGTTGAGCGGTTTCCAAACCATGGCGTTTATCATTATGCCGCAAGCGCTGCGGGCCGTTATCCCGATTTTGGTAAGCCAGTTTATCGGCTTATTGAAAGACACCACCCTAGTGATGATCCTGAGCCTGTTCGACATCCTGGGCATCGGGAAAGCCGTCCTCGGCAACCCAGACTATATCGGGACTTCGCGCGAGGTATATCTCTTTATTGCCGCCGTATTCTGGATTTTGAGCTATGGTATGTCGTATGCCAGCCAACGCCTGGAAACTGCTCTGGGCCTGGGCGAACGATAGTCCGACTGCAACCTTAAATCAGGAGTTTATAAGATGAGTGAAAATAATAATAACGACCCCATTATCGTTTGCCAGGATGTACATAAATGGTACGGGCAGTTTCATGCCCTGCGTGGCATTGATATGGAAGTTCGAAAAGGCGAGGTGATTGTGATCTTCGGTCCCTCCGGGTCGGGAAAATCAACCTTCATCCGCACCATCAACCGGCTAGAAGAACATCAGAGCGGACAAATCGTCGTTGATAGCATTGAGTTGACGCATGATGTGCGCAATATCGAAGCTATCCGCAAGGAAACCGGGATGGTTTTCCAGCAATTCAATCTCTTCCCGCACCTGACGGTGTTGCAAAATATCACTCTGGCCCCGTTACAAGTACACAAGTGGAAGAAAGAAAAAGCCGAAGAAATTGCCATGCAGCTTTTAGAGCGTGTGGGCATCCCCGAGCAAGCCGAAAAATTCCCCGGCCAACTCTCTGGCGGCCAGCAACAGCGCGTGGCGATTGCCCGCGCCCTGGCAATGCAGCTCAAGATCATGCTCTTTGATGAGCCAACTTCAGCCCTCGACCCCGAGATGATTAAAGAAGTGCTCGATGTAATGACCGAACTGGCCGAGAGCGGCATGACCATGCTGGTTGTAACACACGAAATGGGCTTTGCCCGCAGTGTGGCCGATCGCATGTTCTTCTTCGATGAAGGCCAGATCGTAGAAAGTGGCTCACCGGAAGACATCTACAACAATCCGCAAGAAGATCGCACCAAGCTGTTCCTCTCGCAGATTTTGCAACATTAGAAATTCAGTATCAAAAAAAAACAGGCGGACAGGGGATGGGTCTGCCTGTTTTTGATTCCCGCAAGAAAAAAATGACCTGTTCATACTACGATTACCCATACATGCAGAATGCCGCAAGTATTTTCCAAAAAAATGTAATGGTCAAATGAAGATTGAACACCGCAGAGAATGCAAAGATCGCTGGGTTATAAATATTTTTCTCTGCGTTCGCCTGTGCCCTTTCGGGTACCGAGCTCTCAGCGGTGCAAATTTGCTTGAGTTTTGTTCAAGCTTTTGTTAACCACTACACATTTTCAAAAAACAATCGTATCACTCATCGATTCGCAAGATGTGCATTCAAAAATATGCGGCCACAAAACAATCGGCATAGATTTCGGCACGATACTTTCGATTATTAATATTTTTTTATAATTTACAAAATAATCATTGACTTTCATCTTGATTTCGGCTACATTATTAACTATGGAAGCTCTCAGCGATATTGACAGAATTATCCTCGCCGAACTACAAGGCGACGCCCGCATCAGCAACGCGGAATTGGCGCGCCGGGCCAATCTTTCTGCACCGGCAACATTAGCACGCGTGCGACGACTCGAAGAAGCGGGCATTATTCAAGGCTATGCTGCCCAATTGGACCGCCAGCAAATTGGCTACGATATGTTATGTTTCGTCAGCGTCAGCCTGCAACTACACGAAATCCATCAGGTGACGGGCTTCCACGAGGCCTTGCAAGAAATGCCCGAAGTGCTGGAATGCCATCACGTCACCGGCGATTATGATTATCTGCTCAAAATCGTGGCGCACAACACCGATGATCTGGAAGATTTTCTCGTCAATCGTCTAACCCCCATTCCCGGCGTGGCGCGCATCCACACCAGCCTGGTGCTGCGCGAGACGAAATCTACTACAGTAATACCGCTAGAGTAGCGCATTTGAACCGCGAAGACGCTAAGAGCGCCAAGAAAAACAAAATGGGAAATCTTTGCGATCTTCGCGTCTTGGCGGTGATTTTTTTGTTTTTCGTGCTAAAAAATCAATTGTTAGATTTAATCACCCAAAACCTGTAAGGAGACCCTCATGTCCGAACCCCACTACAAAACCATGGGCCAGCAATTTGGCCGCCGTTCCTGGGCGGAACCCTGGAAGATCAAAATGGTTGAACCCATCCACATGATTACGCGTGCCGAGCGCGAAAAAGCCGCCGCCGATGCGGGCTACAACACCTTTTTGCTGCGCTCCGAAGATGTCTA
>JACNJM010000323.1 GCA_014382605.1 Anaerolineae bacterium | reverse complement strand
TTACTTTATTCATGAATGGTCAAACCGGGGAAATCAGCGGCGACAAACCGCGCGATAATCTCAAGGCTGCGGCGATTATCATCAGCATTGTTCTGACGGTGGTTGTGGTGATAGCCTTTTTGGCGCTTATTGCGGCCGAGATGGGCTGGATGCAGTTCTAAAGCAGCCCGCTGAATTTAGCAATTGCCAATCCGCACCCGCCCCTTTATAATCCACCATCTTTCAATCTTCAATATTCAACCTGCAAACCTGTAACCCTATGACTCAACCACTCGATTTCCAATCTATCATCATCAAACTACAAGATTACTGGAACGCCAAAGGCTGCCTGATCTGGCAGCCCTATCACAACGAAGTTGGCGCGGGGACAATGAACCCGGCCACCACCCTGCGCGTACTCGGCCCCGAACCCTGGAACGTGGCCTATGTCGAACCCTCCATCCGCCCCGACGACGGGCGCTACGGCGAGAACCCCAACCGGTTCTACCAGCACATCCAGTATCAGGTCATCCTCAAGCCCGCACCGGAGAACTCGCAAGATGTCTACCTCGAATCGCTGGTTGCCCTGGGGATAGACCCGGCAGAACACGACATTCGTTTTGTGGAAGATAACTGGGAATCGCCCGTGACCGGCGCCTGGGGCCTGGGCTGGGAGGTCTGGCTCGATGGATTGGAAATCACGCAATTTACCTATTTCCAGCAATCCGGCGGGCAGACGCTTGATCCCATCTCGCTGGAACTGACCTACGGCATGGAGCGCATCGCCATGGCCTTGCAAAGCGTGCGCGATTTCCGCGATCTCAAATGGAATCAGGAGCGCACCTACGCCGATGTTTACCTGAGCAACGAGCAGGAATCGAGCAAATATGCCTTTGAACTGGCCGATGTAGAACGCTTGCGCCAGCTATTTGATCTCTACGAAGCCGAAGCCAATGTATGTTTAGAGCATCATCAGGTCATTCCAGCGCACGATTATATGCTCAAATGCTCACACACCTTCAACGTACTCGATACGCGCGGGGCGATTGGCGTCACCGAACGGGCCGGATTTTTTCGCAGAATGCGCGGTCTTTCGCGCCGCGTAGCCGAGACCTATGTGGAGCAGCGGCAGCAGTTGGAATTTCCGTGGCTGGAGGAGCCATCAGCGGGAAGCAGTCAGCAACCAGCAGGCAAAGCCCTCGCTAATCGCTCCCCACTAACCGCTGCTCCATTCTTAATGGAGCTTGGCACCGAAGAAATCCCCCACACCGATCTCGAAGACGCCATGAGCCAGTTACACCAGACCATGCCAGCCATGCTGGATGAGTTACGTCTGGAGCATGGTGAAATTCAGGTAATGGGAACACCACGCCGCATCGTCGTCCACGTCGATGAATTAGCCCCAACGCAAAGCAATCTCGAAGAACTGGTCAAAGGGCCGCCCGCGGCGCGCGCCTTCGACGACGATGGAAATCCGACCAAAGCCGCCGAGGGCTTTGCACGCTCCAAAGGGCTGGATGTCAGCGACCTCGAAGTTAAAGAGATTGACGGCGGCGAATATGTGGCCGCCGTGGTGCGACAGGATGGCCGCCCCGCCGCCGAAGTGCTGCTCGAAGCGCTGCCCAAACTCATCAGCGATATACGCATTCTCAAAACCATGCGCTGGAATTCTACCAATGTGGCCTTCTCGCGCCCCATCCGCTGGCTCGTTGCACTGCACGGCGAGAGCGTGATCCCCTTTGAATACGCCGGGCTGACCGCCACCCATACTACTCGCGGACTGCGCTTCAACCACGCCGAAAATCTGCCCGTGACCGACGCGGCAGACTATTTTGAAACCATCCAGGCCCAGGGTATTATCCTCGACCCCGAAGCGCGCAAAGCCAGTATTGAAAAACAAATTCACGCCCTGGCCAAAAAAGCGGGCGGCCAAATTCCCAACGACCCCGGGCTGCTGCTCGAAGTCACCCATCTTGTCGAGGCGCCCGCGGCCCTGCTGGGCGAGTTTGACCCCCTGCACCTGGAACTGCCGCGCGAGGCGCTGATCTCGGTGATGAAAAAGCACCAGCGCTATTTTCCCGTCGAATCTGCCCCCAGCCCCACCCCCAATGGGAGAGGGGAGTTGTTGCCCTACTTCATCACCGTTGCCAACAAACCCGCGGGCGACTATCCCGCCGTGGTGCGCGGCAATGAGGATGTCATCCGGGCGCGCTTTACCGATGCGGCCTATTTCGTGCGTGAGGATTTGAAAAAGAGGCTCGAAGATTTTCTGCCTGCTTTGGAGAAACTGACCTTCCAGACCGAACTCGGCTCGATGTTGGATAAGGCACAGCGAATCGAAGCCCTGGCAGGCGCGCTGGCCCCGTTGGTGGGGCTAACCCCGGAGGAGCAAGTTGCAACCGAGCGCGCCGCCCAACTCTGCAAAGCCGACCTCGCCACGCAAATGGTGGTCGAGATGACTTCGCTGCAAGGCGTAATGGGGCGCGACTACGCCCTGCGCTCCGGCGAACCTGATGATGTGGCCGTCGCCATCTTCGAGCATTATTTGCCGCGTTCCAGCGACGACATCAGCCCCAAGAGCAAGCCCGGTTTGGCGGTCGGCCTCGCCGACCGGCTGGATTCGCTGGCCGGTTTATTCGCGGCTGGCCTGGCTCCCTCGGGCAATAAAGACCCCTTTGCGCTGCGCCGCACCGCGCTGGGGCTGGTTGGCAATCTCATCGAGTGGAATTTGCCCCTCGACCTGCAATTTGTGCTGAGCCGTGCAGCGAGCAACCTGCCCATCGAGGCCTCACCCGCCTCACAGGAAGAATGTCTCACTTTTGTCGTTGAACGCCTGCGCAATATCTTCCTGGAACAAGGTTACGCCCACGATGTGGTGGATGCTATCGTCAGCGCGCAGGGGCACAACCCGGCGCTGGCTAGCCAGGCGGTGAAGCAACTCAGCGCGTGGGTGGCGCGTGATAATTGGGCGACGATTTTACCGGCCTATTCAAGATGCGTCAGAATTACACGTCAGACGTCTGACGTCGAGCGTCAGGTTTCAGTCGAGCATTTTGAATTTGACGCTGAAGCCGATCTCTACGCCGCGCTGCAAACCGCCGAAGCCACTCTTGACGCCCAACGCCCGACACTCGACGCCTTTTTGACGGCGCTGCTGCCCATCATCCCGGCGATTGACGCGTTCTTTGAAGATGTGCTGGTGATGGCCGAGGACGAGCAGGTGCGCGCCAACCGCCTGGCGCTATTGCAACGGATTGCCAATTTGGCGGCAGGCGTGGCCGATATGAGCAAGCTGGAAGGGTTTTAAGCTTAACCTGTAAAGGTGCGACGCACTTAACAAACAGCCGCCGGTGGAGCTTGCTCTGCTGGCGGCTGTTTTGTTAAATGTATTTTTACTCCAACAAGAAGAGATGTTTGATTTTGGTACCCACGGCTTTCTTAAAGTCGCGTTCGAACTGATTTTTTACCGCGGAGTACACAGAGTTCGCTGAGATTTTCTATGATTTTCTCTGCGCTCTCCGCGCACTCGGCGGTGAAATTTCTTCCTGGTTTCGACTTTAAGAATGCCCTGTTTTAGTACCCTAATGGGGTTGCATGAGTGATTTATTTCACATAAAATGGTTTCAGGGTTTTGACGATTACAAAGGAGAAGAAGAAATGAAAACTGAGCGAATAGTCATCCGTGTGATTCTGCTAATATGCCTGTTGGTCCCAACCGGAGCCACATTCGCATTCAGCGGAGATGTAGCCCCAGATCCTCCCCCACCAGAACTCTTCGTTGCTATACCAGATGAGCCCGTTGTCATGCCGCCTCGCGATCCAAAACCCTTAACCGTTTCGAGTTTAGATACAACGGGTGTTTTGTGTGTTGGCGGTAAATGTTTTAACCCGTTCTATATTTCCGGCGACGGTTCGATAACGCTTGAACTAGATGGGGCGGCAGTGAAAATTTCAACCGATGGGAACGTCTTTACACAGGGTCAGCTTTCGTTCCCATTGCCCGCGGGTGCAGACGTTACAAAATGCACATTTTATAAAGATGGCGTTGCACAATCGGTTCCGGTTTTTCCAGGGAATAGCGGCAATGTATATACGATCATTGGGCAGCCACATGGATCAATCAGTGGAACCTGGAGTGTAAGCTGCGAGCAATAGAATAACCGTTTCGCATAAAATATAACGTGGCAGACCTCCGAGATATTGAAAATCTCGGAGGTCTGCTACGTTAATCCAATAGACAATCCGCCCGTCCGCGCCTATAATTCACCCTTAGCGGGAAAACAAAATTTACAGCATCCCGCTATCCCTAGACTCCACCCAGGGCAAACCTGCCATCCCGCAACCTTCAATATACAATGCAATCTTTACCCCATGACTGCCATAGAAGAAATTAAAGCCCGTATCGATATTGTTGATATTGTTTCCGAAAGCGTTGAGCTGAAACGCTCGGGACGCAGTTATTCGGGTTTGTGTCCGTTTCACTCGAATACGCGCACCCCGGCCTTCGCCATCTTTCCGGATACAGGCACCTGGCGTTGTTTCGGCGAGTGCAATGAGGGCGGCGATATTTTCGGCTTTGTAATGAAAAAGGAGGGCTGGGATTTCCCCACCGCCCTGAAGGAACTGGCCAAGCGCGCCGGGGTGGAACTGAAACCGCTTACACCACAACAACAGGAGCAGGCCGAAGAATATGATCGCCTGCGCGAATTGCTGGAGGCCGCGGTCACTTTTTTCCAACATCAATTGCGCAACAGCCCCGCCGGGGAACAAGCGCTTGCCTATATTCATCAGCGCGGCCTCAGCGATGAAACAATTGCCGCCTTCGGGCTGGGCTACGCGCCCAACAACTGGGAAGCCGCCAGCAATCATCTGAAATCGAAAGGCTTCTCCGAAAATGATTTGATCGCCGCCGGGATGGTTTCAGAACGCGATTCCGGCGGTACTTACGATCGTTTTCGTCACCGCGTGATGGTGCCGATCCGTGATGGGCGCGGGCGTATGTGCGGCTTTGGGGCGCGCACCCTCGACCCCGATGGCATACCCAAATATCTCAATTCACGACAAACTCCGGTTTTCGACAAAGGCAAAATTCTCTTCGGGCTGGATCAGGCGCGGCACGCTATCCGCGAGCAAGATCAGGTAGTCATCGTGGAAGGCTATATGGGCGTGCTGGCTCCACATCAGAGCGGCTACAAAAACGTGGTCGCCACTATGGGCACGGCGCTCACCGAAGACCATCTGCGACAGCTCAAGCGCTTCACCCGCCGGATTGTGCTAGCAATGGATTCGGATGCCGCGGGGATGAAGGCTACCCTGCGCGGGTTGGAAATTGCCCGCCAGACGCTCGACCGCGAGGGGGAGATGCGCTTCGATGCGCGCGGCCTGCTGCGTCAGGAAGGCCGCCTGAAGGCCGATATTCGCGTCAGCACGCTGCCCCCGGGCATGGACCCCGACGATGTGGTCAATCGCGACCCAACGGAATGGCAACGCATTATCGAAGCCGCCAAGCCGATTGTCATTCACGTGATGGATACGTTGGCAGAAAGCCGCGATATCGAAGACCCCAAAACGAAAAGTGAAATCGCTGCCCAGGTGCTGCCACTGATCGAAGATGTGCCGAATGCCGTCGAGCGGGATGCTTACCGCCAACAGTTGGCGCGCCTGCTCAAAGTGGATGAGCGCACGCTGCTCGGCCCGCGCCGGGGGGGGGGAACCTCCCGAAGTCAGTATCAACCTCGCAGGAGTCCGCAAACCACGGCGGCGCCTACTATTGTAGCCACACCTCGAGACGCGATCTACGCGCGGGAGGTGCATATCCTCGGGATGCTGCTCCGCCGTCCCGATCTAATCTATCATATAAATCGCCATCTGCAAGAACACGGCCTGACGCGCATTGAGCCGCAAGATTTTCAGCACAGCGATTTACAGGTGATTTTTGGCCTGGCACACGCTTCGCTCGAACAAGGCGAAACAGAGCCGTTGAATTATGTACTCAACCATCTGGCCGATGATATGATGTCGCTGGCCGATGCGATTTTGGAAGCCACGCAAAATCTGGACGCGTTCACAAAAGATGTGCTGGAAGATGTCTTGCGGGCACTGGTACAATTGCGTACGCAGGGAATTAATCAGCAACTCGATCATCTGCGCTTCTTGCAAGAAGCCGCACAAGAGCAAGGCAATTTGCGTTCCAAAGAATATCAGAAGGTACAGGCACAATATGCTATGCTGCTGGGGCGTCTGCACCGGGCACAGAATCAATTTACCAACCTTTCACCCATTCACTAATTGAGACCTTCGCTATGACACCTGCTAATATTCATCTCGCCCAGCCTCCACATTCAGAAGACAATGATATGCCTTTAGATGAAGATCGCTTTGACGACCTGGATGACAATGAAAACGACGACGATGAATTATCGCTTTCGCCGGAAGAAATTCTCGACGAGGAAGAGGATGACAGCGATGATGAGGATATTGACGAGGCGCAACTAGCCAGCGCGGCAGCCGCCTTGAATGAAGTCATGCCAAAGGTGGAAAGTGATCCCATTCGGTTGTACTTCAATGATATTGGCGCAGTTGATTTGTTGAAGATCGATCAGGAGTTTTGGCTGGCAACCCGCATGATGACCGTGCGCCGCCTGGATGCGATTGCCCGTCAGCATCTGGTTTCCCGCAAGGGGGCCTCCCCCGAACAAAGTACCTATCGGGTCTTATTTTCTGAACTGAATACGGCTTGGGCTCGCCTGAAAGAAGATATTGTTCGCTGGGAATTTGAGTGCCCAGACTTAACATTGATTTTGCACGAAACTCAACTGTTGCGCCAAACCTGGGATATTTCTCAAGCTTCGTATCTACGCAATTATCTCGATAATGGTATGTGGGGCAAAGATACTTTTTGGGATGCGGTGGCGCGCTATGCGTTCACAATTTTTATTTCGCTCTACGCCATGCCCCCAGAAACAGCGGAGAAGCTGCGCATTTTTATCAAGAGCAATCACCAATTGCCCTCACGGCGCACATTTTCGCGCTACCTCCCCGACGATGGTGAATTGAGCCGCAACATTCTGGATTTGCGCGAATTATCGCGTGAGGCGCGCAATATGATTATTCGGGCAAATTTGCGCCTGGTGGTCAGCGTGGCGAAACGCTATACCGGACGCGGTAATTCTTTTATGGATTTAATCCAGGAGGGCAATGTGGGGCTGCTGCGAGCAGTTTCAAAATTTGACCCCACCCGCGGTTATAAATTCAGCACCTATGCCACCTGGTGGATTCGACAGTCGGTGAGCCGTTCGATCGCTGATCAGGCGCGCACCATTCGCATTCCGGTGCATGTGCATGAAACCATCAATCGCCTGGTGCGCATTCAACGCGATCTCACCCAGGAACTCAACCGCGACCCCACCAACGAGGAAATTGCGATATTATCGGATTTTCTAAAACGGGAAGACATTGATATCATTCAACGCGCCGAGAAAAACGACGAACCATTGCCAGCCGATTTACAACGCCGTCTGCGTCGGGCTGCGCGCAAGGTCACGCGCATTATGCAGGCCTCCGAAACGCCGCTCTCACTCGATAGTCCGGTGGGCAGCGATGAAGATAACAACCAACTCAGCGATTTTATTGAAGACGAAGAAGCGCTGCAGCCCGTTGATGCGGCTGCCCGCGAGATGCTGCGCGAACAAGTCAAAAATGCGCTGGCAATTCTCTCCGAACGCGAGCGCCAGGTATTAGAATTACGCTTTGGCCTGCTGGACGGCAAAGATCACACACTGGAGGAAGTGGGACAATATTTTAATGTAACCCGCGAGCGTATTCGCCAGATCGAAGCCAAAGCCCTGCGCAAATTGCGCCATCCCACCCGCAGCCGCCACTTGCGCGATTACCTGGAAGGGTAACAACGCATTCTCTACCGTACATTTAGAAAAATAGTAGGGTATTGTGTTAAATTTCTGGAGAAACAATCATGTCACAATCTCAACGTGCTGTCTACCCCATTGAAATTGCCGGTATATACCGTGAACTGCCTCTCTTCGAGGTTCAAGCCGGGCTGAAAATTGCCATTCTTAACATTCTCGGCGATACTGAACTGGTGACCGCCTGCGCCAAAGCCCTGAACGAAAAACTCGCCAGCCGCAACTATGATGTCATCGTCACCGCGGAGGCCAAAAGCATCCCCCTGGCGCACGCCCTTTCCCAGACCAGCCAAAAACCGTATGTTGTGCTGCGCAAGCAATACCGCAGCTATATGGGCAAAACCATCCAGGCCGAAACCGTTTCGATTACCACCGGGCGCCCACAACAACTCTTTCTGGATGAAAAAGATCATGAACTCGTCTGGGGGGAAAAAGTGATCCTGATAGACGATGTTATCAGCACCGGTTCGACTCTCGAGGGGATGAGCGTCATCGCGAGAAAAGCCAACGCGGAAGTAACGGGAATGGCGGCGATCTTAACCGAAGGGGATCAAAATCAATGGGCCGAGATCGTATCTCTGGGGCATTTGCCTCTCTTTACAGATTAGACCCAGCTCAATTCATCCGATGAAAAAACGAATCGGTGCCTATTTCATCTTATTGGGCGTTTTTTTTCTTATGCTCTTCGCGGAGTCTGTAAAAGCCAATGAAACTATGTCAAAGTGGTTTCTCGCCGGAATAGGTCTCGTATTATTTGGAATCATCATTGGGTGGCGCGGTAGCCAGCGATCTGCAGATGAGCGATACTTTCGCACATGGCGCAGGCTGCGTTCGCGATCAAAGAAAAAAGATTAGCTATTCCTAAAAAGCGCAAATCTTAAAAAATTGGCTTCAAAGGGGTATGTTATAATGCGGTGGGAAGTTTCTCTATCCTAAGAAAATTTCTCATCGCTAATTTCTGGCGTGTAAAAAATACAGGGGCAACACGCATTTCATTCGCGAAAATACATAATATTCACCCGCGCGCGAAAATATTTAGTCATTTTCTGCTTTTTTTGCGCGCGTCGAAAAAATTCTAAACCAGGAGTAAAGATGCCTATCGACCCAAGTTCAAACAAATATACCCCCTACACACTCAGAAATATCAAATCTCTGCCACAGTACCAAAATCTATCACCACAACAAAAATTTTCCATCCAGGTTGTCAGCCAGGTACTGCCATTCCGCACAAATCATTACGTTGTCGAACAACTCATCCGCTGGGACAATATCCCCAAAGACCCCATTTTCATCCTCAATTTTCCACAAGCCGAAATGCTCAAGCCACAGCATTTCGAACAGATGGCTTCTGCGATTACAGAAGAACTTCCCGATCAACAAGTGCGGCATCTGGCAAATCGTATTCGCCAAGAACTCAACCCGCATCCAGCAGGGCAGTTGAGCCATAACGTGCCGGTATTTGAGGAAGTGAAATTGCAAGGTATTCAGCATAAATATCAAGAAACAGTGCTCTTTTTCCCCAGCCAGGGACAAACATGCCACGCCTATTGCACATTTTGTTTTCGCTGGCCGCAATTCGTCGGGATGGATGCTGTTAAATTCGCCTCACGGCAAGCAAATGTGCTGCATCAATATATTCAGCGACACCAGCAAGTAACCGATGTGCTCTTCACCGGGGGTGATCCCCTCATTATGAACACGAACCGCCTGCGGGCTTATATCGAACCCCTGCTGGGTATCCCCCATCTGCAAAATATCCGCATCGGATCCAAAGCGCTAACGTACTGGCCGTATCGCTTCACATCCGATAAAGATGCCGATGATTTGCTGCGCCTCTTTGAAAAAGTAGTTGCCTCCGGCAAGCAACTTGCCCTGATGGCGCACTTCAACCATCCACAAGAATTGGATACCGCTGTACTGCGAGATGCTGTGCGGCGCATTCGCAATACGGGAGCCGTTATCCGCACGCAATCGGCGCTCTTGCGTCATATCAACGCCAAACCCGACATTTGGGAAAGTATGTGGAAAGAACAAACAAAATTGGGCATGATTCCATATTATATGTTCATCGCCCGCAACACCGGCGCACAACAATATTTTTCTGTCCCGCTGGTGAAAGCGCAAAAAATCTTCGCCGATGCTTACCGGCATGTTAGCGGTCTGAGTAGAACTGTGCGCGGCCCCAGCATGTCATGCCATCCGGGGAAAGTGCGTGTGATCGGCTTGCCAGAAATTGCCGGAGAAAAGGTTATTGCCCTAGAAATGATTCAGGGGCGGGATCCAGCCTGGGTGGGAAATATCTTTTTTGCCAAATATGATCCCCTTGCCATCTGGATCACAGACCTCAAGCCAGCTTTTGGGCAGGATGCCTTTGAATTTGAAACAGAACTCCACACGCATCACCACCGAACGCCAAAAACAACTGTCGCAACGAAAGCCAATTTGCTCCCATTACCGATCACACTAATTCAGTAAGCAATAGATCTTTCGCCCGCGTCCATACAGTTGGCAAAAAACACCCAGGAATTCAAGCTCGGGTGTTTTTTTATTTTCTGGTAAACTCTTGACCATCCGTTTTTTAGCAAAGGACTCGTATGAAAAAACGCAATATCTTTGCCCGCATATTGATCTCGCCCGAAGAGCCGCGCCTGCGTGCTGGCTGGCGGCTGGTGCTGCAAACTGTTTTCATGGTAATTATCAGCATCGGCCTGGGCATGGGATTGCTCTTGCTGCCCTCACTTTTCATTAAAATCGGCAACCAAATGCTGATTACACAAATTGCCCAACTGATCGCCTTCACGCTGTCCATCTATCTGGCGCGGCGATTTTTGGATCAGCGCAGTTTCGTCAGTTTGGGATTGAAGCTCGACAAACGCGCCGGTTGGGATATTCTCGCCGGAATTGGCATCGCCGGACTCATGATGGCGGGGATATTTGCCCTTGAGGCCGCCTTCGGCTGGATCACGCTCGAAGGTTTCGCCTGGCAATATATGTCGGCGAGCGCGGTGCTGCGCAACGCCCTGGGGGTATTGCTGGTCTTCATCCTCGTCGGCTGGAACGAAGAACTGCTCAGCCGCGGCTACCACCTGCAAAACCTCGCCAGCGGCCTCAACCTCACCTGGGGGATCGTCATTTCCTCGGCGGTCTTCGGCATCTTGCATCTCGGAAACCCCAACGCCACCTGGGTCAGCGCGGCGGGCATCTTTTTGGCGGGAGTTTTTCTGGCCTACGGCTACGTGCGCACGGGTCAACTCTGGCTCTCGATTGGCCTGCACATCGGCTGGAACTATTTCGAGGGCGTGGTCTTCGGCTTCCCCGTCAGCGGCCTGGATATTTTCAACCTGACCTACATCACCGTAGACGGCCCCACCCTCATCACCGGCGGCGCATTTGGCCCCGAAGCGGGGTTTGTCCTTATACCGGGCTTGATACTCGGCGCGGCGTTGATTTATGTATATACTCAAAGCAGACAGCAAGAAGTGGTTAGCGATCAGCAAATAGCAGTCAGCAGTTAGTTTCAAATCCAAAGTTGGGTCGCATGGACAAAAAGCGAACAGT
>JACNJM010000259.1:7769-11587 GCA_014382605.1 Anaerolineae bacterium | reverse complement strand
CAATTATAAAAATATAGCAATAAGGAGAAGCAATGAGTTTTAAGGTAATTCCAAAATCTGCGCTGCCAGCATGGATCGAGTTTCTTGCCTCGGCGCATACGGTCTATGCCCCGCAGACTCGGCAGGGCAAAACCCGTTTTGCTGAAATTCATTCAGCCGCCGAAGTAGACCTGGACTATGCCACCACCATCTTACCCCCCAAGAAGATGTTGCTGCCACAGCGTGAAGAATTGATTCGCTTTAAAGGCAACGGTAAAACTACTGAGCCTGCTGTTCAGCCCGTATTTGATGCCCGTCCCACCGTTATTTTGGGGATTCACACCTGCGATATGCACGCCGTGAAACTGTTGGATGAAGTTATGCGCGCACCCATGGTTGATCCGCATTATCGGGAGCGGCGCGCCAACACCACGCTGGTCAGTCTCGACTGCCTCAAACCCTGCTCGCCGGAGGCCTTCTGCCAGGATATGGGCACGCACTTTGTTCCCGAAGAATTTGACCTGCATCTCACTGATCTGGGCGAGGCTTACGCCGCCGGAATTGGCTCCGAAAAAGGCGCCGTCCTGCTGGATGGCTTTGAAGCCGCGCGCGCCGCGCTCCCCGAGGATTTTGACCACCTCAATCAGGTGATGAGTCAGCGGTTATCGCGCTTCCCCTATCGCCTGAATGCTGACGCGCAAGATTTACCCAAATTGCTTTCGGTCACGCAATCCAGCCCGGTGTGGGATGAAATCGGCGCAAAATGCCTGGGATGCGGCACCTGCAATCTCACCTGCCCCACCTGTTTTTGTTTTGATGTCTTCGACACCGTTGATTTTTCACTGCAATCGGGTTCCCGCGCCCGCGTGTGGGATTCTTGCCAGTTAGAGCGTTTTGCGCTGGTTGCCGGAGGGCACGATTTCCGTAACAAACGCGCCAAACGGCTGCGCCACCGCTTTGCGCACAAATACGAGTACCTCAGTCAGTACGAAGGCCTGGCGGGCTGCGTAGGTTGTGGACGTTGTGCCACACAATGTCTGGTAAAGATCACCCCCATCGGAGTGCTTAATCAACTCTCCACAGAGAAACACTATATCGGTGAAACTAATAGCAAAACGGAGGTGCGCGCATGAGTACTCCTTTGCGTGAAGCCTTGAAATCCACTTCCATTTATGCTCCCGTAATGGCGCGCATCGTCAATGTGCAGCCCATGAGCCATCAGGAAAAACTCTACACAATTGAGTTGCCCGGTGGCCTGGCGCTCGATCATCAACCCGGCCAATTTGTCGAAGTCTCCCTGTTGGGCGTGGGCGAAGCGCCGATCAGTATTTCATCCTCGCCCAGCCGCAGCAACGGATCGTTTGAATTGTGTATTCGCAAGGCCGGTGATCTGACCGGCGTGCTGCACACCCTGAAGCCGGGCGACTTTCTGGGCATCCGCGGCCCCTACGGTAACCCCTTTCCGTTGGAGCGTTTCCAGAGCAAGGATTTGCTGTTCATCGTTGGCGGGTTGGGATTAGCCCCGGCGCGCGCGCTGATCAACGAAGCGCTTGACCATCGCGACCGCTATGGACGCGTGATCGTCCTCTACGGAGCGCGTACCCCCTCCGAGTTGCTCTTCACCGACGAACTCGACGAATGGCAGGCGCGTGACGATGTAGATTTCCGCGTCACCGTCGACCAGGCCGATGCCGAATGGACAGGCAATACCGGTGTGATCACCACCCTGATCCCCGATATTCCCGTCTATGTGCATAACACCATCGCCGTGACGATTGGCCCGCCAGTCATGTATCGCTTTGTGATTGCCGAACTACTCAGCAAAGGACTGCGCGACGCCAATATTTGGCTCAGCCTCGAGCGACGCATGAAATGCGGCGTGGGCAAATGCGGCCACTGCCAGATCAACGACAAATTCTGCTGTCAGGATGGCCCCAGCTTCTCCTACGCGCAGATTAAAAATCTTGGGGAGGCAATGTGATGTCTGCTAAACCGAAAATAGCCTTCTTTGATTTCGCCAGTTGCGAGGGCTGCCAGCTAACCGTAGTCGATTCGCTGCAAAAGCATGTCGAATTGCTCGACGTGGTCGAGATCGTCCAGTTCCGCGAAGCCATGACCGAACGCGGCGAAGATTATCAAATTGCTTTCGTAGAAGGCAGTTGTACCCGCCAACAAGATGAAGAACGCCTGCTGAAAATTCGGGAGCAGGCCGCCGTGGTGATTGCCCTGGGCGCCTGCGCTCACATGGGCGGCGTGAATGCCTTGCGTAATCGTCAGGCCGTGGCCCAGGCCAGCGCTTATGTGTATGGCAACGAAGTTGAAACCCCCAAAGCCTATGCCGCCCGTCCAGCCAGCGAAGTCATCGCCGTCGATTATTTCATCCCCGGCTGCCCAATTGACCAAAACGAGTTTATCGCCGCGGTCAAAGCTCTGTTGCAAGGGCGCTCCCCACAGTTGCCCGATTACCCCGTGTGTGTGGAGTGCAAGCTGCGCGAGAATGCCTGTGTGATGCTCCAGGGCAAAGCCTGCCTGGGTTCTGTCACCCGCGCCGGTTGCGATGCCATCTGCACCGCCCTGGGCGTGGGCTGCGAAGGCTGCCGCGGTCTGATCCCTAACCCGAACCTGGAAGGCCTCGCCATCGCCATGAGCGAAAGCCATATCCCCATTGCCGAAGCCGAAGCCAAACAGCAGCTTTTCCTCACCCATCAACTTGCCGGAATAGACGGATAAATCACGAATAGAACGAATGGCACAAACGACATGAAGGTTTGGAGTCAAATATCAAAAAAATTCGTGATAAGAAAAGGTACTAGCTATGACAAATGTACTCACCAAAGACGTAAAAATTGATGTTCACCATATTACCCGCGTCGAAGGCCACGGCAATCTGGTTGTCGATGTGCAAAATGGCGAGTTGAAACAATGCGATTTGCAAATTATCGAAGCGCCGCGCTATTTCGAAGCTATGCTGTTGGGGCAACCCTATCATCAGACCTCCCATCTCACTTCGCGCATTTGTGGAATTTGTGCCGTGACCCATGCGACCGCATCTGTATTGGCGGTAGAGTACGCCCTGGGGGTGGTGAATACGCCCCAAACCGTGCTGCTGCGTAAATTGCAGATGCACGCCGAAATGCTCGACAGCCATGTACTCCACGCTTATATGCTGGTTGCTCCGGATTTCCTCGGGGTGGGCAGCGTGATCCCTCTGGCGGGTTCTCACCCCGAGGTGGTGCTGCGCGCCTTGCGCATGAAAAAATTGGCGGGTGATATTTGCGCCGCCATCGCCGGACGGCACACGCATCCCATCTCGATGGCTGTGGGCGGCTTCACACATTTCCCCTCAATAGAAGAACTCAAAGCTCTGCGCCAACGTCTCGATGCCGTGCGCGAAGATGTCGAAGCCACGGTTGTACTCTACGAAAATCTACCGATGCCCGCCTTCGAGCGCGATACCGAATTCATGGCGCTCACCGCCGAAGATGAGTATTGCTTTATTGGTAATACGATTGCCAGCAGTGAGGGGGGTACCTGGCCGATTGAAGCATATCGCCGCGTGACCAATGAGCATATTATTACCCATTCGACCGCCAAACATGCCTACAATCAGCGCGAGACCTATATGGTCGGTTCGCTGGCGCGTTTCAACCTTAACCACGATAAACTGCACCCGCGTGCGCTGGCCGCTGCCGAAGCGCTCAAGCTGAAACCGGGCTGCATCAACCCCTATATGAATACCACTGCCCAGGTGGTCGAGATTGCCCATTGCGTCGAAGATTCGATTGCCATTATCGACCAACTGCTCGCGGATGGCATTCAGTGGGAAGAACTCGTCACCC
>JACNJM010000259.1:0-7393 GCA_014382605.1 Anaerolineae bacterium | reverse complement strand
GGCGCCGGTTTGGCTGTGCTGGATGCGCTCGTTGAGAGCGAATTTTTGCCTCCGGATTTGGCGCTGTATAACGGCAGCCGCAGCGGTTTACTGACCACGCTGGTCACCGAGCGTTATGAACGCGTCTTCGTGATTGACGCGGTGGAGATGCAGCAACAGCCAGGAGCCTGGCAGCGTTTTGACCTCGATGCGGCGGTGTTTTCGCCCGGCGATATGCGCGCCAATCTCTCGCTGCACCATGCTTCGCTCCCGGAGACGCTGGCGATTGCCCAGGCTTTAGGGGTTGCCCTGCCGCAGATTACGCTGTATGGCATCCAACCCCAGAGCGTGGAACTGGCTCAGGGGCTGAGCGCACCGGTGGCAGAAGCGGTTCGGGCTGTGACCCAGGCTCTTTTGACTGCAATCCACACAAAAGTAGAAACCGAATATTCAGTGAAATTATTTAGTAATCTCACAACAGAGACACAAAGTCCACAGAGAAGAACTTAGTGTCCACAAAGAAAAACTCTGCGCTCTTCGCGTCTTTGTTGTGACCTAGAAAAAGGACAAAAAAATGGCTAAAATTCTCTTGATTGATGATGATGTTGATATCATCACGGCTTGCCGAATGACGCTGGAAAGTGTGGGACATGAAATTGTCGAGGCCCACAACAGCCAAGACGGCATTGAAAAAATCCGGGCAGAGCGCCCTGAGTTGGTGATTCTGGATGTGATGATGGAAACACATACCGCCGGATTCCAGTTGGCGCTCAAACTGCACAACCCCGACCCGACTTCGGAATTTGCCGAGTTTAAGGATTTGCCCATTCTGATGCTGACGGCGATTCACAGCACAACGCCGCTGCGCTTTGAACCCGATATTGACTATTTGCCGGTGGAGCTTTTTGTGGACAAGCCCATTGATCCCGCAGGGCTACTCAGCAAGGTCGATTGGATTCTAAGCCGGTAACGGGTACAATCAATTTATAGCCCTCATCCAGTTTGGGGCTACGCTCCAAACTGGATGAGGCTGAGGCCTTTTTCTTATGCGAGAATTCATCATCGGTATTTTACGCGGGCGTTTGCAGATATTGCTGATTGCCGTGTTCTCCCTTTTGGTAGGGATTACAGTGGCATTAGGCTCATTGCTGGTTGCGCGGGTGATTGAATCGTATTTAGTGAATGCCCAAAATGAGCGTGTGGCGCGTGATATGTACCTGGCGCAGTCTTTTTATCAACTGGAGTTGGATGAGGCTGTCGCTGCCTGCCAGCGGGTATTAACCGATACGGAACTCTTGCAACGATTTCGAGCGGCGCAGGTGGGAAATGCCATCGCGCGGGATTATCTAGTCGAAAAAATTGCCCGCAAAATATCGATCCCGCCCCTGTCAGGCACACATCTGATTGTGCTACTGGATACGAATGGAGAAATCGTTATCGCCCGCACGGTAGCGGCGGATGGACACCTGTCTGAATCCTATTCGGGCGGCAATTGGGCTCAACTGCCGATTGTAGCCAGCGTATTGGCTACGGGCGAAGGCTACGGCGCGACGGAGATTATTCCGGCACAATTTTTGGGCGAAATTGGTTTAGCCGAGCAGGCATCTATTCCCATCATCGATACTCCGCAATCGGCATCAGAGCCATTTTTTGAACGCGAAGGCACCGACGGGTTAACGCTGACGGCTGCGTATCCATTGCGGGATGCCGATGAAACATTTTTAGGCGTGGTGCTGGTAGGCTATTTATTCAACAATGATTTCACGCTGGTAGATCGCATTCAAGACCTGGCCGGGGTGGATACGGTGACGATTTTTTTCGGCGATATGCGCGTCTCGACCAATGTTCTAGCGGCAGATGGCAATCGCGCGGTAGGAACGCGTATTTCCAGCGAAGTGGGGAAATCTGTTTTAGAGCAAGGGCAAGCTTATAACGGCGTGGCTTTTGTTGTCAATGAAGCCTATATGACGCGCTACGAGCCATTATACGATCATCAGGAAAGTGTGGTTGGTAGTCTGTATGTAGGCGCGCGGGTAGCTTCGTTTGAACAACTGGTCAAGGATTTTAATGACCGCGTGGTATTGATTATTATTATTTGTCTGGCGCTCACGGCTATTACAGCCGTGCCGATTGCTCAAATTATCACGCGCCCAATTGTGCGCCTGGTTGAAGCCAACCAGCGTCTGGCTGAAGGCGATATGACCGTGCGCGTGCGCGCCGAGGGCAGCAGCGAACTTGCAACCCTAGGCGAATCGTTCAACCTCATGGTGGAAAAACTCGATAGCGCCCAACAGCAA
Organism: Anaerolineae bacterium; assembly: GCA_014382605.1. Lineage (GTDB taxonomy): Bacteria > Chloroflexota > Anaerolineae > Anaerolineales > UBA11858 > NIOZ-UU35. The sequence goes on along the minus strand of JACNJM010000259.1, from coordinate 5,117 downwards.
TTATTGCGTAAAGAAAAACTGGCCTCGCTGGGACAACTTGCCGCGGGCGTAGCCCATGAATTGAATAATCCCCTGGGAACAATTTTGCTGCTGGCGGATGTGCTCAAAAAAGAAACCCCCGAAGATGACCCCCAACGTGAAGACCTGAAAGTGATTATCCAGGAAACGGCGCGCTGCAAAAATATTGTTGCCGATTTACTGAATTTCTCTCGCCAACAAGAATTACTGACTCAAGATGTGTACATCCCCGCGTTGGTGGAACAAGTATTGACGAGCATTTACCACCAACCAGCTTTTGAAGGCATAAAGATCATTCAAGATTTTGACGACCAGATACCCGCCATTCAGGCCGACCCGGCCCAATTGCAGCAGGTATTTATTAATTTATTGAGCAATGCAGCCGACGCGATTGATGGCGAAGGGCAGATTACAATTTCAGCCCAACCCACCAATGGACAGTGGATAGAAATCAAGGTTAGCGATACAGGCTGTGGCATTTCGCCCGAACATTTGCGCAAATTATTTGCCCCGTTTTTCACCACCAAGGCGCTGGGCAAGGGCACCGGACTGGGGCTTTCAATTGTTTATGGCATCATCAAAATGCACCGCGGGCAGATTGTGGCGCAAAGTCAGGAAGGTGTGGGGACTACGTTTATAATTACCTTACCCGTACATCTCCCGCAAGCACAGTGGAAGAAAGATTATGGAAACTAGCGGCAAAATATTAATTGTAGATGATGAAATTGGCATTCATCGCGGCGTACAGCGGGCGCTCGAACCGCAGGGGTATTCCATTGAAACGGCCACCACCATCGAGGAGGGTCTGCAAAAAATTCGGCAAGCAAAATTTGATCTGGTCTTGCTAGATGTGATGCTGCCCGACGGGCGCGGGATTGACCTGGTTGCCCCTGCGCACGCCGATGATCCTAATCTCGTCATCGTCATTATCACAGGCTACGCCACTGTCGAACTGGCCGTAGACGCCATCAAACAGGGCGCCTACGACTTTATTGCCAAACCTTTCAGCGCCGATATGTTGTTACTAACCGTGCGCCAAGGAATGGAAAAGCGTCAGCTTTTGCTCGAGGCCCAACGCCTGCAAGCCATAGAGCAAGAAGCCGCGTTACTGACAATCGAAAAAGAATCCGCCGAAAAGCTGAGTGAATTTAAATCAACCTTTACGCTGATGATAGCACATGAACTACGCTCACCGGTCAGCGCGGCGCAAAGTTTACTGCGTACTCTGATCCACGGTCTGGCTGGCACTGTATCTGAAAAACAAGGTGAAATTCTCACTCGCATTGATGCCCGGATGGATGAACTGATGGCCTTGATTAACGATCTGCTGGATTTGGCATCCAGCAAAACCCTCGCTGATGAACCAAGCCTCACTTCGATGTCCCTTCAAGCCGCTTTGCAGGCCAGTATCGACCGTTTTTGCATCCAGGCCGAGCACAAAAATATAACCATCTCATATCATATTCCCGAAACACCGCTTGAAATTTTGGCGACCCCAGACAGCCTGGAGCGCATTTTGGGTAACCTCATCAGCAATGCCATCAAATACACTCTGGAGGGCGGTTCGGTAGAAGTGAGTATGCAATTAGTGGCAGATGAAGTGGAAATTTGTGTCGCCGATAGCGGAATTGGCATCCCGCAGGCTGCCCTGAAGAAATTGGGGGAAGAGTTCTATCGAGCAGAAAACGCCAAACAAAGCGGAATTACGGGAACTGGCCTGGGGCTGAGCATTGTAAAACAGAATATCGACTACCTCAGAGGGCGGATGCAAATCCACAGTGTGGAAGGGCAAGGTACCACTTTTCGAGTTTATTTTCCACTGGCGAAAACTTAACGCAAAGGCGTAGAGACGCGGGGCTTTATCGATCAGAACTATTTTTCTTTGCGTTACAACTAGACCAGTTCCAGCAAATGCTCGGTATGCACTGAGCGGCGGCTGCCGGTTTCGCAGCGCAAAATGATCGAATCGGTTTCAGCCATTGCGCCGCTGTAATGCACACCATTCAACACCCCCCCATTACTGATTCCCGTAGCTGCAAAATAGATATTATTCCCTTTTACCAACTCGTTGCTGGTGAGGATTTGTTGCGTATCCAGCCCGGCGACGCGTACAGCTTCGGCTTCCTCGGGCGATTGCGGAGCCAGGCGTCCCAACATGGCCCCGCGCAGCGATTTTACTGCACAAGCTGCAATCACCCCCTCCGACACGCCGCCGATGCCCATGAGAATATCCACGTTCAAATCCTGGCTGGCAGCCATTAGCGCCCCCGAGACATCCCCATGGCTGCGGGCAATCACACGCGCACCGGTCGCCTGAATTTCTTGAATCAAGTCTGCGTGGCGCGGCCGGTCGAGCACAAAAACCACCAGATCGCGCACATGCTTGTTCGTAACGCGCGCCACCAGAGCCAGCGTCCACGCTGCGGGGGCATCCATACACGCCGGGACGAGAGCCTCGGCGGCTCGGCTCCCCACAATAATTTTTTCCATATACACTGCGGGCGCGGGCGCCCACATCGAGCCACGCGGAGCAATTCCAGCGACTGAAATTGCTCCGGGGCTGCCCTTGATGAGCAAGCTGGTGCCATCAATCGGGTCTGCAACAATATCCATGGGGGCGCCATTTCGGTTGCCAATATGATTGCCGCTGTTGAGGGGCGATGCCAATCCCAAACGGCCTTCTTCGCCAATCACAATACAACCATCTACATCCAGCGTGTTGAATGTATCTGCCATTGCAGCGGTAGCAGTGAGGTTGGCGGCAATCGGATCGCCGCGCCCCATCCAGCGTCCGGCGGCCAACGCCGCGGCTTCGGTTACGCGCACCAGGCTCAAGCCTAAATTTGGGGAAATATTTTCGCTCATCTGTTTATCCTTGTTCATCATAACACTCACAAGCTGCTTTGCGAGTCAACCGCTTCTAATAGACCAGCATGTTCCCAGGCTAATAACCCGCCGCGCAGTACGCGCACGCTTAGATAACCTTGTTGCGCGAAGAAATACGTCACCCGCGTGCTGCGCCTGCCACCGTGGCATACAAAAACAATATTTTCATTAATTTCAATTTGTCCGGTATCTGCAAGCAAGTTCGACAAGGGTCGTGATTCTGCCTGTGGGATGTGTTTGCGCTTAAACTCGCGCGGCTCGCGCACATCAATTATCCGCGGCGGTCTGGGGGTATGCAGTTCAGTCCATAGCTCCAGCGGCGAAACTCCTGCTACATCTCCGGCAGGAATCTCAGTCTTGATGGATAGCTCCAGGGCATGTTCTGCATTTTTGGGAAGATTCTGGCATTCCAGAAAAACATGCTGGCTGCACTCATAAACGCAAATCGCCGGATCAAGAATGCGATGATAGAGAAAACTAATCGCGTGTTCGTAACGCAGGCAATGGTCTTCACCCAATTTCTCGATAAAACCGGTGCTTTGCATCATTTTTAATACGGGCGGTTGAATGCGCATTAAAAAAATATCGCCGCCGCGCTCGCGCATATAATCCACGATATTTTCCAGGGTATGAATCCCACTGATATCGCATTGATGGACGCTATTCAACCGCAGCAGCAAAAAGCGCTGGTCGGGATGCTCATCCAAATGCACCCGCAGAGTTTCTTCCACATGGTTGACCGCGCCGAAATACAAATCGCCGAGAATATCGAAAATAGCCAATTGTGGGCAGTGAGCTTTATCGGGTTGGTGGCTGAAGTGGCGAAAATTTTGAGCGGGCAGCACGGGCACAACGCTGGGGACGCTGGTGCGTAAAATATAAATCGCCAGGGAAAGCATGATTCCAGTTAGCACAGCGAATTGCAGCGGCAGGAACAGTGTTGCCAAAAAAGTGGCTACCATAATAAACCGATCGCCGCGGGTGCCTTGCAAAATGCGCCGGATTTCCACCTGATCGATCATGCTATAGGCGGTGACGATGAGTACCCCTGCCAGAGCTGTGCGTGGAATATAGGCTGCCAACGGACCGAAGGCCAGCATGAAGATTAGCACGAAAATCCCGGAGAAAATACTGGCAACCGGGGTGCGTGCTCCGGCATCGTAGTTGATGCCAGAGCGGGTGAATGAGCCTGAAACAGTATAGCCAGAAAACAGGCCGCAGGCAATATTGGCCAGGCCCTGTCCTACAAATTCCTGGTTACTATCGAGACGTTGCCCAGATACACTGGCGATGGAGCGCGAGATGGCAATTGCCTCCACCAACCCGATTGCGCCTAACGCCAGCGCACCGGTTGAAAGTTCCCCAATGACGGCCAAATCCAGTTTTAGCTTGCTGATGGGAGGCAGGCTGCGGGGTAGCTCGCCAATAATTTTGACACCCTGTTGCTCAAGATGGAACATGCCGACGACTGCCCCGGCGATAATCATGGCGATGAGAGGCGCGGGCCATTTGGGTTTTAACGCACGCACCAGAAGAATTAGCAAAATAGCGGCCAGGCCAACCCCCAGGCTGATCATATGCGTCTCCATGATGTGCAGGCCAATCTCTTTCAGCGTGAGCAGCAGCGATGGCGTGCTGGCAATATTTAAATTCAGCAGATGGCGCAGTTGATTCGCGCCAATTAAAACCCCTGCTCCAGCGGTAAAACCAATAATGACAGAGTCGGAGATAAAGTTGACCATAATCCCCATACGGGCCATACCCAGCGCCAAACGAAAAATACCCACCATGATCGCCATTAGGCCCGCGATCGCCAGAAATTCCGGAGAGCCGGGTTCTGCCAGCGGCAACAAAATGGTGAGTACCAGCAGCGAGGTTGTATTGGTAGGGCCAGTGTGCAAATGATTCGAGGCTCCCCACAAGGCCCCGACGATGGAAGCCACAATCGCAGAATATAGCCCAATTTGCGGCGGCAATTCGGCAATCATAGCGAAGGCTATCGCTTGAGGCAGCATCACAATCGCTACAGTCAACCCGGCGATAAGATCGGGGCGCATGTCGCCACGTTCGTAGTTTTTCAGTAAATAATACGGACGGGTGAGGTAACACGATGCGTTTTTAAAAATTTGGATATTCATGGTTGTTTAATTTGCGTTCTGGCAATGTTGGCCGAATATACTATAACGCGAACAGCCTTATCGGTAAAGAATTCG
>JACNJM010000141.1 GCA_014382605.1 Anaerolineae bacterium | reverse complement strand
GCGCTCCTGCTGCGTGGAGGTAATTACCCGGTTAGCATAGTTCATACTAACGCGCTCGGCGAAGATGCGCCGGGCGAAGTGATAGCGCCGGTCGAGTGTTTCGAGATTGTCGGGCGCGATGTGGAGTTTGTCCATTTTTTGCGCCCCGAGCGAGTGTCCGGTGAAGGTGTAGGGGATGCCCGTCTTCTGGGCGAAGAGCGCCCCTGCCAAACCGCCATCGCCGTAATGCGTGGTGACGGCATCGGGCTGCGCGCCCTCTTGCTGGTAAAACTCAATCAAATTGGGTACCCACTGCGAGCCGAGTAAGGGCCACAATTCTTCTTTCGGCAGAAAAAACTCGGGGCCGCAGGCGATCCGCACAATGCGCACCCCTTCCACACCAGGATAGCTGTCCAGCGTTTCGGCGAATTCCGGCCATTGAGGGTCTACGATCTTGCGAGTGATGATGTCCACACGATGACCAAGTGCAGCCATGGCGATGGCAATTTCTTTGACGTAGACAAGCTGCCCGCCAAAATCGGGATGTTCGGTCCAGTAACTATCATTGGGGTCGAAATTCCCCTGGGGGTTGAGAAAAGCAATGTGCATATCAGGCCTCTACAATCTGATAGTCTTTATCTACAATCAAGTTTGCCAGCGGGCGCAAGGAACGCACTACCTGATGTTCTTGCTCCAACACCTCCATACGCCATTTATCGACGTTTTCTTTACCGCGCAGCAGTTGGGCCTTCTTGGTTTCATGATAGGTCAGATCTATGAAAACGCGCAAGTCGGCCTCGGCCTGGACGGCGTACAATCCTTCGATGACCATATAGCGCAGACCCTTGAAACTGGTGGTGAGAAAATCATCCTGGTCGGTGAGCAGGTCTACGCAGGGCATCACGACAACCGGGGCATCTTCGCGGAATTTGCGCAAATTATGGTTGATAACATCCCAATCGTATTCGGTATAGCCGATCTGCTCAATGCCGTGGGCTTTGCGCCAGGGATTGCGTTCCTGCGGTGAAGTTTTGTAATAATTATCAATGTGCATGATCTTGGCCGGTGTGCGTTGCTTCTTGAGCAAATACGCTACCTCATGCCCAAGTTCGGATTTCCCTGAACCGGATTCGCCGCCGATGGCAATCACAATTTTATTGCCTGTCATGGCGTTGACGCGCGCGACGATTTGTTGCGCGGCTTGTTTATGTTTGTCTTTAATGAGCAAGATGTCGTGAAGCATAGAAATGACCCTTATATAGTGTAACTGCTCAGGCTAATGCCTTCGCAGAGAGAATTCCGAAAAAGGGGTGTGCGGTAGGGTGCTGCCCCCCAAGTTTTCTGAACTTTCCGCGAAAGTGACATTGTCAAAGTAGTTATGATTTAGTTTCGATTCTCTAAAATCCAGGCGAGTAAATTTTCAACATCGGGCACGCCTGAAGCCAGCAGGTCAGCTTCTTTGGCGAGCCCCGCCGGGCTGTTCTCGGACATTACACCGACACCAATTGCGTAACAGGTTCTTTCGAGACGTAATTGTTGTGCCATTTTTAGCGCGGTAAGATCTGTAGTGTCATCGCCAATATAGATTGCGCTGTCGAGTGAAAATTCATTCACTAATTCTTCAAATGCGCTGCCTTTATTGGCTTCTACGGGAGGGCATAATTCGAAAATCATGCGTCCTTCAAAATATTCCAGGTTGTGTTGAGCGGCAATTTTTTGCACAATTGGCAATAACTGGTAGCGAGTTTGTTGCGTATCTTCGGTTTGGCGGTAGTGGAGCGTGACGGTTGCACCCTTATCTTCTACTTGAATGCCTTCCAGGGGGATTTGTTGAAGTTTTTCCGCGGAGGCTTTGAGCATTGGACGAAACCTGTCGATATTAAAACTATGCCGAACCTGGCCGTTTACGCAGCGCTCCAGGCCATGATTGCCAATATAAACGATTCCGGGCAAATCCAGGCGTGTGGTTACACTACGTACAGAGCGGCCGGAGACAACGGATACCAGGGTTAGTTTTTCACGCAATTGTTGTAGCAGTTCATAATTTCGGGGCGTCACAACGGCGTCTTCCGGATTGGCAACGATATGGCTGATCGTACCATCCATGTCGGTGATTAGCCCCATGCGATTTGGCGTGACAAGTTTTTTTAAGGTAGTTGTTCGCGCTTTGATCCAGTTTTTACCCATTGTTGGGTGTTTTGCTCCTTAACAAAAACCCATAAAGTGAGCGGGTCTTTGTGTTTATATGTGTTCAATTGACGTCCATTGACCAGGTTCCAGGATTATTTCCTTGCGGAAAATCGAGATGGTCTTCTCTCGTCGACCTTCAAGCCTGACCTTTATTGTATCAGGCTGAATCTCGAAACGATAGCGATCGCCCTTGAATCCCAGGCTGAAGCACAGCTTGCGCCAGGCAGCCGGGAGCTTGGGGTTGAGATTGAGCAGTTCGCCGTCGTAGTCAACTCCGGCGAAAGCGCGCAGAGCCAACAACACCGTTCCGGTCATCACCCCGGCGTGGATGCCCTCTTTCGTCGTCCCGCCCTGGATGTCGATATAATCGCTTTTCAGGGCTTGCATATAGAGTTGCCAGCCCATTTCCGCGTCGCCGATGCTCTGCGCCAGATAAGCGTGTACCAGGCGGCTGAGGGTAGAGCCGTGCGAAGTGCGTTGGAGATAGTAATCGAAATTCGCACGCAGCAGGTCGTCTGGCGGTTGGTAGCCCAATTGATGCAAAATCGCTCTGACCTGTTCATCGCTGAGTACATAGAAAGTCATCAATGCGTCAGCCTGCTTGGCGACTTTATAGGCGTCCGGCGATTTGCCCTCGGCCTTGAGGATGCGGTCCATGCGGTGGATGTTGTCGTATTTCTGGCGATAGGTTTCCCAATCGAGTTCTTCCAGTGAAAAATAGCCCTCATACTGTTCGAGGATGCCTGTATCTGAGAGGGGGACGCGCAAATTATAGGCGACATCGCTCCAGTTTTTTAGTTCAGCCTGGGTGAGGCGCATCTGCCCCCGGAGTTGTTCGCGTGCATCGGGGGATAGCCTGTCGAGCAGGTCGAAAGCGCGCTGCAGCGCCCACGCCACCAGGAGGTTGGTGTAGCTGTTATCCTTCAGGCCGCCTACCTTCGTCCCGGGGTACTTCTCATGGAACTCGTCCGGCCCCATCACTCCGGCAATGGAATAGCGTCCGCTGTCGTTATCGAACTCGGCTTTTCCAGCCCAGAAGCGGCAAACCTCCAGAAATAGTTCCGCGCCATACTTCTCCAAAAAATCCTGATCCTCGTTGATCCACAGATACTCCCAGACGTTGTAGGCTACCGCCAGGCTGACATGGCGCTGCAAAGTACTGTAGTCTTCGCCCCATTCGCCGGAGAGCGGGTTGAGATGCAGGGTTTGGGTTTCTTCGCCACCGCCGCTGCCGCTTTGCCAGGGGAACATGGCGCCCTCAAAACCGTGCTGACGGGCGTATTCCCGCGCTGCCTCCAGGCGATTATAACGATACATCAAGATTGAACGCACCGTCTCCGGGAGATGCAAATTCAGGAAAGGCAGGATATACAATTCGTCCCAGAAGATATGCCCGCGGTAGGCTTCGCCGTGCAGCCCGCGGGCTGGAATTCCGGCATCGAGCTGGGCGGTGTGCGGTGAGGAGGTCACAAAGGTATGGTACAGGTGCAGCCGGATTAATTTTTGCGCCATACGGTCGCCCGTAATTTGAATATCGGCTTTTTCCCAAATCGCACCCCAGGCGCGGGCGCTGGCTTCTTGTAATGCATCAAAGCTCTCATCGGGCTTCAGGGCGGCCTGCGCCGCGGCCAGCGGATCGCTGACCGCGTGCTGGTGAGTGGCGTAAATCGCCACGAGCTTGTCTACTGTCAGGGAGCCGCCCTGCGGGATGGCAATTTCAAAGGAGGTTGTTACCTGCCCGGGAGCAGAAACCACTTCAAAGTTGGGCTGAATCGCCCGTTCGTTCAGGGCAACCCGCAACCGGGCCGCCTCCGCAATCTTCACCGCGGATTGATTTGTCTGCACTAAAAGCGAACTTGAATCACCCTCACCTTGCTCTGCTGCCGGTTCCAGATGTTTTGAACTCAGTTCACGGTAACGGGCCACGTTGCTGTTGATGATGTCGCCGTCGAGCGTGGAGCGCACAGTAATGGTTTCGGCGTAATTGAGCGGGGTGATTTGGTAGCGCATTCCGGCCCGGTGCGGATCGTCCATGCTGGCGAAACGCCGCGACTCAACGCGTGTTTGGCGGCCTTCCGTGTCGCGCACGACCATCGTGCGTTGCAGAACCCCGCTGCGGAAATCCAGCCGCCGTTCGATGTGGCTGATCTCAGCCGTGTTGGGGTCAAACCATGTCCCCGCGCCAATGCGGAAGCTCATCGGCAGCCAATTGGGCGCGTTGACAAAATCTTCGTTGCCCACCATGCGCCCGCCGACCTCGGATTCGAGGCGATTGTACAGCCCGGCGATATAGGTGCCGGGGTAATTGCTTTCGCCAGCGGCGGTTTCTTCGAGCGCGCCGCGCGTACCGAAATAGCCGTTGCCAACCGCCAGCAGGGCTTCGCGGGTGCCTTCTTTCTCCGGGTTGTAATCGAAGTAGCTGATGCTCCATTGCTCTTCGGGCAGTTGTTCGGTTAGCCATTTTTCGATGCGCGGTATATCAATCTCGGCCATATCTTCAACAACAATATCGGCCCCGTTGCGTTTCAGGTCGTGGGCGTTATCTTCGCGGGCAATGCCGATCACCAGCCCAAAACCGCCATTCTGCCCGGCCTGCACGCCCGAGATGGCATCTTCGACGACTACAGCGCGGTCATACGTTACGCCCAGATTGTCGCTGGCTGTGGTAAAGATGTCAGGTTCGGGTTTGCCTTTCAGCCCGATCTCGGCGGAAACTACCCCGTCCACGCGCGTCTCAATGATATCCAGCAGCCCGGCGGCAGTCAGCACGCCCTCGGCATTTTTGCTCGAGGATGCTACCCCCACACGCAGTCCGGCGGCGCGCAACTTCCGCATAATATCTGCTGTGCTCTGGTAAACTGTCACCCCGTCGGTGGCGATAACCTGGTTGAAATGTTCATTTTTGCGATTGCCCAACCCGCAGACGGTCTCGCGCTCGGGCGGGTCGCCGGGGTCACCATAGGGGATGTCAACGCCGCGCGACTCGAGAAACGATGCCACGCCCTTATAACGGGGCTTGCCGTCTACGTAGGGCAGATAGTCGGCTTCGTGGCTGAACTCCCGGAAAGGCGTCCCCGTTTTATTGGCGTAAGCCTGCAAAAACTCGTCGAACATTTGCTTCCAGGCGCGGCTGTGAACCGAAGCCGTGTCGGTGATGACCCCATCGAGGTCGAAGATGACTGCGTCAAAATGATACATAATTATGATGAATTCTAATTGCAGAATGCAGAATATTTCATTCTACTTCATCATTGTGCATTCTGCATTTGAATCATTACTCCTTCATTTTTTCTTAGTGTGAATGACTGGAGATTTCCTTTGTCAAGCCGGTCAAGGTGAGTGGATAAAACCACGCGGCCTTTCCCGTTGAGTGACAGGCGCTGCGGGATTGGCTCGAAGTTGAGTGCCACGGTGAAGGTTTGGCCTGCCTCTGAGCGCTGATACACGAAACAACCCTCCGGCATCCCCTCGAGCGGGGCGTAGCTTCCCTGGCGCAGGGCGGGATTTTCTTTTCGTATAGCCAATAATTGTCGATAGAAGCTGAGTGTCGAAGTTGGGTCTTCAAGTTGGGCTTCCACGTTGATGGCGCGCCAATCCTCGGCCAGGGGCAGCCAGGGTGTTGCACTGCCCTCGGGTGAGAATCCCGCGTTTGGGTTGGCTGACCACTGCATGGGTGTGCGACAGCGGTCGCGCCCCCAACCGGGAACGCGTAAACCAAAGGGGTCAAGTTGCTGCTCTATGGGAATCTCCACATCGCTCATGCCGATCTCTTCCCCATAGTAGAGCGTGGGCGTGCCGCGCAGAGTCAGCAGCAGCATGGCGGCCAGGCGGGCCTGCTCCGGGCCAAAGCGGGTGGCAACGCGGCCTTCGTCGTGGTTGCCCAAGACGTAATTGGGCCAGGCCCAATCGGGTATGGCGGCTTCGAGTTCATCCACCACCCGGCGGACGGCTGCGGCCTCCCAGGGGGTTTTGAGCAACGAGAAATTGAAGGGCAAGTGAAACTCAAGACCGGCCTCCGGCGTGCCGTAGTACGTGGCCCATTCGTCCCAATCGAAGATGTGAATCTCGCCGACGGCCATGCGCGGCGCAGTTTGGCTGTATTCGTCGAGCAGGGTGCGGAAACGGCGATAGATTTTGTGCGTATCGGGGTGGCCTTTGTCGTTTTCGTGGGAAAGTGAATCGTAATCGCCGTGCGGACGGTGAAAAGCCAACCCTTCTTTTGCCGGAGGGTTGGCGCGCATTTTAGGATCTTTCATGATGAAGTGTGCCACATCCACGCGGAAGCCATCCACGCCGCGCTCGAGCCAGAAGCGTACTGTGTTAAACATCGCTTCCTGCACTTCAAGGTTACGCCAATTGAGGTCGGGCTGCTCTTTGAGGAAAGAGTGCAGGTAGTACTGCCCGGTGGCTTCGTCCCATTCCCAGGCCGAGCCGCCGAAGACCGAGAGCCAGTTGTTGGGTTGGTCTGCCCAGACGTACCAATTTCTTTTTGGATTCTCACGCGATGAACGTGATTCAATGAACCACGGGTGTTGATCCGATGAATGATTGGGCACCCAATCCACGATGATGCGCAGTCCGCGTTGATGGGCTTCGGCGACGAGTTCATCGAAATCGGCCAGCGTGCCGAACATTGGGTTGACGTCGCAGTAGTCCGCTACATCGTAGCCGAAATCTTTCATCGGGGAGGGGTAGAAGGGTGAGAGCCAGATGGCATCCACGCCCAGGGTTTGGCTGAGGTAATCGAGCTTGTCGATAACCCCGCGCAAATCGCCGATTCCGTTGCCGGTGGTGTCTTTGTAACTGCGCGGGTATATCTGGTAGATGACAGCGGTTTGCCACCAAAGGTAGTTAAAAGTTGAAGGTTGGAGGTTTGTTGGCATGGGTATTTTGTAAAATTGAAGGTTGATAGGTTGGAACGTTCAAACCCGCAAAACTTGCTAACCGTTAAATACGAATTGCATTTTGAGCAACAACATCTCTATACCAATACGCGCTTTGCTTGGGGATGCGCTCAAATGTATCGTAATTCACGCGTACCAGGCCAAAGCGTTGGCTGTAGCCGCGCTCCCACTCGAAATTGTCGAAGAAACTCCACACAAAATAGCCGTGAACGTTAGCGCCATTCTGAATAGCCTGATGCAATGCCAGCAGATGCGCCTGAACGTAGCGGATGCGGTTATAGTCGGCGACGAAGCCCTCTTCGTTGGGTTGGTCGGGCATGGCGCAACCGTTTTCGGTGAGGTAGAGTTCGGGGTTGCCATAATACTCTTTGATGTTGAGTACTTCGGCTTTCAGCCCGGCGGGATTGATGCCCCAGCCCATTTCGGTGTAACCCCAACTGGGGGCTGCATAGGGCATCAGGCGGGCTTTAAGCCAGCCGCCGAAGACATCGTAGGTGACGGTATCGGAGTTATAGTGATTCAGCCCCAGATAATCCGCGGAGCCGCGCATCAACTTCAGGTCGCCAGGTTCAACCCGCGGACGGTGTGGCCCCAGCCACTCGAAGAACGGCTCCGGATAACTGCCCTTGTAAACCGGGTCGAGGAAGATGCTGTGGGTTTCGTCGTAGACGCGCTGCGTTGCGGCCAGATCGGCTCCGCTCTGTGTCGCGGGGATGAGGTGGTTGAGGTTGAGAATCAGCCCGATTTTGCCGCCGTAGTTGCCCTGGCGGTAGACCTGCACGGCTTTGGCGTGCGCCAGCATGAGATGGTGGGCGGTCTGATAGGCCTGAGTGGCATCGCAGATGCCCGGGGCGTGGAATCCGGCCCCATAGCCCAGGAAGGCTGCTACCCAGGGTTCGTTGTGTGTGGCCCACATTTTGACGCGGTCAGCGAGCGAGTCGAAGACCACGCGGGCGTAGTCGACGAACCAGTCGGCACTATCTCGGTTGGGCCAGCCCCCGAGGTCTTGCAATACCTGGGGGAAGTCCCAGTGATAGAGAGTCGCTTTTGGGGTAATCCCGGCCTCGAGCAGAGTATCCACCAGACGGTTGTAAAAATCCAGCCCCTTGGGGTTCACGGCTCCACGCCCCTCGGGCAGGATGCGCGTCCACGAGACGGTAAAGCTGTACCACGGGATCCCCATTTCTTTCATCAAGGTCACATCTTGTGGCATACGGTGATAGTGATCGCAGGCTGTGTTGCCAGTGTCGCCGTTGAGGATGCGGTCGGGCTGGCGCACGTAGGTATCCCAGATGCTGCGGCCTTTGCCGTCTTCGTTCCATGCACCTTCGATCTGGTAAGCAGATGCAGATGTGCCCCAGATGAAGTTTTCGGGGAAACGATAACTGGTTTGCATGTTTAGAAATTTCCTTTTGAGTAGCGTAGTAATAATTCTAGCCCGATGCCCGTAACCGAGCCAATGATGACACCCACAAACGGGCTACCGACCAGGCCACTGAAACCGATTGCCCAGCCCAGTGCGCTGATGGCAAGCCACCAGCCGCTGAGGGGTACCCATTTGCGTAGCACGACCCATTGGGCCAAGCCGATCCACGTCCCGAAAATAGCGCCGGTGATGGTTTCAATTTGCGGCGGTGCAATCAATAGTAAATTTACGCTCCCGATTAGCCAACCGGCCACGCTAGCGACGATCCACCAGCCTGCGTTGGAAACCAGGGGCCGCAAGATGAGCCATTGGGCAATGCCCATAGTGATGCCAATACTGATTTCTGGAATCAAAGCATTGCCGATCAGCCAGCCGAGGGCGCTGGCGAGTACCCATTGTATCCAGAATTTCCAATTGAAGAGACGTTCGTGTTGCGGCATATTGATGAAATGTACCACAAAGCCACGAAGACTCAAAGAACAGCGTGTTCACTGTTGTTTTTCTTCGTGGCTTTGTGCCTTTGTGGTGAAATTATTTTTGCCGGTAGTTGCTCGACAATAAAAATTCTGAGTGTTTAGCCTTTGACGGAGCCAGCCAGCAGACCGCGCACGAAGAAGCGCTGCAACGAGAAGAAGACGATCAGCGGTAACAGCATGGAAATAAACGCGCCAGCCGTTAATAGGTGCCAGTCGGAGCCGCGCGAGCCGACCATTTCGGCGATGCGCATAGTGAGTACTTGCACATCGGGTTTCGCACCGATGAAGACCAGGGCAATCAGGTAATCGTTCCAGACCCAAAGGAACTGGAAGATGGCGAAGGATGCCAACGCCGGGATGGAGAGCGGCAAGATTAGCCGTGTAAAGATGGTGAAGTGCGAAGCCCCATCAATGAAGGCTGATTCCAGAATATCGCGTGGCAGCCCTTTGATGTAGTTGAACAGCAGATAGGTTGCCAGCGGCAGGCCGAAGCCGGTATGTGCCAGCCAGACGGCCAGGAAGGTGCCATTTAAATCCAGGCGCACATAGTCTTTCAGAATGGGGACAAGTGCAATTTGTAACGGTACGACCATGAGCGCCACGACCATCGTGAAGAGCGGTTTGCGCCCGGGAAAACTCATCCAGGCAAAGCCATAGGCGGCAAACGCGGCGATGAGGATGGGGATGACCGTAGCGGGCACCGCGATGGTCAGGCTGTTCAAAAATGAACCGGTGAAGTTATCGCCCTGAACGGTTTTTATGCTGCCATCCGAGCTTTGGATTTCGTAAGCTTTTCCGGCGAGTACTTGCCCATAGTTCTCCATAGTGAAATCTGTGCGCATAACCCATTTGCGTTCCTGAATCTGGATGGTGGCGAGGCGTTTATTGCCAACCCAGGTTACTTTGGTGCCATCGGGCGTGCTTACGCCTTCGCGGAATTCTTCGAAAGTGCCACTCACGCCGGAGATTTCCATGATTCCATCCGGATCAAGATTGTCGTCGGGTTGCATCTCTTCAACGGTAACCCACTCTCGGTGAGGGAGTATCCACCACCAGCCTGAGGTTTGAATGTCGAAGCGGGTTCGGAATGATGAGACTAACAGCCCCAGGGTCGGAATTGTCCAGACGAGAACAATCAATAGCAGTACACCATTGACGATAATATCGCTGACAAGTCGCTTGCGTGTGATGCTCTGAGTTTTGCTGCTCACTAGAATGCCTCCTCTTCCGCAAATTGTCGTAAGTTGTAGATCATTACTGGGATGACTGTGATGAGTAACACAATCGCGATGGCGGCAGCCAGGCCTTTGTTATTGCTCGTAAAGGCCTGACGATAAAACTGCGTGGCGATTACATGTGTTGAGAATTGTCCACCGGTCATCACCATGACAATGTCGAAGATCTTCAGCGTGAAGATCACGACAGTTGTACTGACCGTGATGATGGTTCCCATAATATAGGGGATCATGATGCGAAAGAAAATTTGTGGTTCCGTGGCGCCATCCACGCGGGCGGCCTCGATCAGTTCGTCGGGAATGCCCTTGATGGCTGCGGAGAAAATCACCATGGCGTAACCGGTTTGCAGCCAGATCATAATGATGATCAGGAAGATATTATTCCAGGGCTGCGTGATTAACGCTGTCCAGGCCTGGGGTTTATTGCCGAAGGCAACCCAGATGGCATTGAGCAGACCAATTTGCGGGTCGGCAATATCTTTGACTTCATACATGAAGTTCCAGATTACGCCGGCGCCGACCATGGAGATTGCCATCGGCAAGAAGATCAATGATTTGGCAATATTTTCAAAGCGGCTGCGATCAGCCAATACAGCAACCAACAAACCGAAGATAATCGCTAATGAAGCGCCAAAAATTATCCATAAGAGATTATTACGAAAAGCAGTGATCATCGTTCGTTCGGTAAACACAGAAACATAGTTGCCGAGGCCAATGAAGTTTGTGGAGAGCTGAGCAAAATATTCTTTTGGCGCTGTGAACAGCAAACCCAAGGGAACTTCAGTTGGTCCTGAGCGGTCAAAGAGACTAATCCATAAACTTCGGAAGGTCGGCAGGGCTAAATACCAGGTCAGAATGGCAGTAGCCGGGCCTACAAAAATAAAGGGCTGCAGTCGCTTGACCCAAACGGGAGAGAGTTTTTCAATCAGCCAATTGGAAATAAGGTACAGAATACCGGCGCCACCTACCCCCCAGACAATCGCAACGAGTGAGACAGTGGTTTTCTCGGCAAGGCCACTGGGAACTGTGTCGCGCAGCCAGCGAAATCCCAAGATGAGAACCGTAAAGGTAACGACAGGCACAACCAATGAAACAAGTATTCGTCCAAAGGTAAGCGCCAGCCACTCGAAAAAACCGCCTGGGCGAATTTTTTCATCAGCTATGGGTTGCATTATTTTCTCCTTTCCAGTGAGATTAAAGGGATTGATCAGGTTGAGTTTGAACAGGCAAAAAATTAAGTAATTCTCTTTTTGCGATCGTTACACATAGTGTACTCTAAAGTTAGAGTTGCTCGTACCGAATAGATGCAATTCTGGCATCAATGTTGATACGGTCTGGGATTTCTTTCAAAGGCCCGACGGTTTCCAGTTTGATTTCGGCCAGCGCTTGCCCTTTGAGCGCAGCAT
>JACNJM010000241.1 GCA_014382605.1 Anaerolineae bacterium | reverse complement strand
CCCCGTTGCGCCCGATCACGCCAAAGCTT
Organism: Anaerolineae bacterium; assembly: GCA_014382605.1. Lineage (GTDB taxonomy): Bacteria > Chloroflexota > Anaerolineae > Anaerolineales > UBA11858 > NIOZ-UU35. The sequence goes on along the minus strand of JACNJM010000241.1, from coordinate 11,644 downwards.
TCGCCGCGCTCGATCATCAGATCAACGCCGCGCAAAGCCCAAAATTGATGGTAGCGCAAACGTCCCTGCGCCCAGCGGATGGCAAATTCCTTGATGCCGGAGAGTTGTTCGCGCGGCAGGCGGTATTGGACGGAGATGTCGTGAAGTTCAATGGCCAACGTCATCATCAAAGCCTATACGCATATTCGTCCGCCTTAGCGGTAAAAACCAGCCCCCCACATAGTAAAACCCCCAGGGCAAAGCCCAATGCCGGGAGCCAGAGTTCCACCCCCGGCACGGTTCCATCCAAAAGCGGCTGACGGAAAATTTCCACCAAATAATATAATGGATTGAAGCGGATCATCCAACGCCATTGTTCCGGCACAATCTCCAGCGGATAAATAACCGGCGTGGCATAGAGCCAGATCGTCAGCAAGACATTGAAAAACGGCAGCATATCGGCAAAATAAACCGTGGCGGTGGAAAGCAACAGGCTGAGACCCAGCGAGAAAATTGCCAGCAGTAAAATAGCCGCAGGCCAGACAAGCAGCGCCGGGGTAAGGCGCACGCCCAGCATAAAGGTAATTGCCAACAGCGGCAGCAATGAAACCAGCAAATTGACCAACCCGGTTCCCACGGCGGCAATGGCAAATACCGATTTCGGCACATAAATGCGCTTGAGCAGCTCACCGCTCCACAACATTTCGCCCATCGCCGCGCTCGTGGTGCTGGAAAAGAAAATCCACACCAGTTGGCCACTAAGCACATACACCGGGAAATTGGCAATCTGGATGCGGAATAACTGCGAGAAAACGACTGTCAGCACCAGCATGGTCAGCAGCGGGTTCAACATCGTCCAGACCACGCCCAAAACAGAACGTTTGTAGCGCGTTTTGATCGAGCGGGCAACGAATTGGGTTAGAAGCTCGCGATAGACAACCAGAGCGCGGATTTCTTCCATCCATGGTGCTGATACGCGGGATGAGTCGTAGAAATTATTTTTGGTCGGAATCAAGCGCATAAAGGTAAATATCCCTTTGAGCGTAGACCTGCGTGGTGAACTGGCTGAAAAATTCTTCGCTCAGTGCTGGTGAGGTGTAATCCCCGGGGCGGTGAGCTGCCTCGGGGGGATAGTAGAGCACATAATCATATCCGTTTTGTGCCAAATTTTCGTACAGCACGGCAGGCGTTGCGGATGTGTGCAGCAGATTATAGGCTTCTTTCGAGAACAATGGCCCATAGATTGCAGAGTTGGTGTACAAGCGTAATTCGTTGCCCACAGAAAATACTTTAAACTCGCCGTACTGATCCAGGTATTCAAGTGCGCCATAGACTGGCAAAATATCTTCGACAAATTCTTCTGATGTTTGTATGCCCAGCCAAATCTTGAAGGGATAGCGTTCTGGAATCTCCCACCAGCGCATGGTGAAGGCCATCCGTGTGGAAAAAAGATAGAGCAAAACCAAAGCGAACAATACAACCACAGATACCCTAAAGGGCACAAGTGAACGCAGATGAACGCAGATTTTTTTATCTGTGTTTATCTGTGGCAATTTATTCAATTTCAAAAATAGGGCGTATACATTCAAGGCCGCCAACGCGCTCAAGAGCGGGAACAAGGGCATCAGATAACGGACGCTGCCGCCGTAAGCAAAGACCAGCACCAACGCGGCGAGAAAAGACAAGAATAAGCCTTTGTATTTGCGCCAATCGTACAACCACGGAAAGCCCAATAGTGGCAGCGCGCCTAAAACGGCTCCGGGGGCTTCATGGTAATAGCGATACGAATCGGTGATGCCTGCCCACGGGAAGGCTAACATCCGCAAGGCAATGCCGCTAGTCGGCTGGATGCGGAAGAAGGCCGCGTTAAACCACTCTGGGCTGTGGAAGATTTGATTGTAGTTGGGGAAGATGGGGTTGCCTGTCCAGATGAAATCGCGCAACAGCCAGGGGAGCCATAACGTGATGATGGGGATGAACAAAAATGAACCGCAAAGACGCAAAGTACGCGAAGGAATAGCAAAGAAACTCTGCGCTCTCCGCGTCTCTGCGGTAAATAAAATCCACAGCCAGAAAGGGAGCAACAAGAAAAGGGCGTTTAGCTTCGTCCCTAACGCCAGCCCGGAGAAGATGCCCATCATCAGCAGCCAGCGAGTAGCGGGAATTTCTTGCCAATGTAGAAAAACTTGTACTGCGGCAGTGACAAAGACAGCCACAAAAATATCCGTGTAGGCTGTAGCGGATTCAATCCCGATGATGGGCGCAGAATAGAGCAGCAAGGCCGCGATCAGGCCGGTATGATGATTGCGCAGCCGCCTGCCGATGAAATAGGTTTGCGCGGCGAGCAGCAGCCCGGCGCTGAAGTTGAGCAAAGTCGGCAGGGGCTGAGTGCCGATGCCGAGCGCCAGGGTGTAAAGCATTTCCCCGTAGTGCGCGGAATAAGTCTGGAAGGATTCGGGGAGTTCGAGCATCCGCCCGGCCGCGAGATAGCGCAGCGGCACAGCGAGATGATAACTGAGGGCATCGTAACGCACTGCGGGGGCCAATGCCCACAGAAAACTGCCCGCCGCCAGGATCACCATCAGGAAGAAAGTCAGCGAATTAGCGAGATTTGGCTTTGCCACAAAGGAACACAAAAAAATTTTAAAAGTATTCCTTCGTGTCTCAGTGTCTTGGTGGTAAGAAAAGGCTCCCCATATACTTAGGACAACCAGCATTGCATAGAACACCCAGTGCTGATAGAGGCCGCTCACGCCCAGGAGCAGAGTCAGCGCCATGAGCACGCCCCACCCCAGAGCCAGAGAGAGGGCATCCTCTTCACGGGGAGATAAACCATCAGGATGCGTGATCCACTTAAAAAGCTGTTTTCCCACTCGCCAACTCAGCCACATCATCCAGAGCAACAAAAACAGATTGAGCGCAATGTGCGTGGTACGAGCTGCGACAAGCATCAGCACGCCAATTATGCCCCAGGCGAGCAGATACAAAGCGCGTCCAGCGTTCAACAGATACAGGACACCCGCGCCCAGAAATACCAATAGATAAATCAAACCGATGGCAGCATCATTCTCGTAAGCCACAAAAGGGGCACGGGGATGCAAAAACACCAGCCCGGCAACGATGATGCTCGATAGTAGACTAAAAACAATGCTTGTTGTACCAAGTTGAATTTTCATGCGCAACATCAGAAATTGACCACAAAGTCACAAAGATACAAGAAAAAACCTTAGACGTTTTTTGTATCACCTGCGCCCTTCAGGGTGTTGTGGTGAGATTCTCGCTGGATAACCTTCACCAGCGGACGCACTACCTCACCCCAATCGGCAGCATTGACGAAGGCGCGCACCTGCTCATCGTTGCGGATAGCGTCGCGCGCGGCGAGCGCCTGGTCGAGGGCGGCGGCAAATAGCTCTGGCGTGGCGGCGGTGAATACGTCAGGCCAGCCGTGGAGTTCTTCGAGCGGAGTAGCGACTACGGGCAAGCCCACCGCCAAATATTCCAACACTTTGAGCGGGCGCACAGCGTGGGTCAGGTTGCTGAGTTTGAAGGGCAGAATTCCCACATCGAAGCGAGCCACCTGCGCGGGAATTTCTTCATAGGCGACAGGGCCACGGTGGGTTATATTCGGCAAGGCTATCAATGTAAGCCCAACCGAGGCCGGGCCAATCAAACGAAACTGATACTCAGGGCGCAGGCGGGAAACTTTGGCCAGCAGGTCAAGATCGAACCATTCGGCGATGGCACCGTGAAAGCCGATGATAGGATGGGAAGCACGGGTGCGCGAGGGTGGGGGCATAAAATGCGATAAATCTACGCCGTTGGGCACGAGCAATACGTCTAGACGTTGCTCGCGGACGCGCTCATACAAAACTTGCGAAGATGTCAGCACTACATGGGCTTCGGCGAGCAACTTTTCGTGATGATCGGCAGCGCGTTGCCCTGGCATGAGACCCTGTGCGCGGTCCAATTCGGCGTGGATGCTGATGTCGTCGAGGACATCGTAGATCACGAAAGGCTGATCGTAGCCAGCCAGCAGCGGGTAATGATGCGGATAATAGATAATCACCGCCGCGCCACACAGGCACACTTCATCGTCCGGGCCGAGAATATGCAGCAGGGGATGCGGGTTCTCGCTGCGACGCGCGGGGTCATGCCAAAAGGTTTCGATGCCCGCCTTTGCCAATTGCATTGCTAAATGGTGCGGACGCTGTTTGATCCCTGCCCAGGTGATGCCCGGCGCGGGTGGGAAATAGACCACCGGCAAGCGTGGAGCGGCTTCTTCCCGCGCGGGGAGTTTCGAGCGCAATAAATCCATCCAGGTTGAGCGCCAGCGTTTGAGCGAGAAGGCTTGGGCAACTTCGCGGCCACGCGCGCCCAATTGAGTACGCAAGTCAGCATCATCCAGCAATTGACGCAGGGCGCGGCCCAACGCCGGGGCTGTTGGCTCGATAAGCAGGCCGTTATGCTCGTTGATGACCAAATTTGGCAACCCGCCCACATCGGTGGCGATGACGGCATTGCCCGCGGCCAGCGCTTCCAGGCACGAGAGCGAAGTTCCTTCGCTATGAACAGTGGGGATCAGGGTGATATGCGCCTGCTGATAGACACGGGGCATTTCTTCGGGTGGTAGCGCATTCCAGCGCACGCGCCCCGGGTATTGATCCAGCCATTTTTCGATTTGCTCCACTTCGAGCGCGTCCGCCTGCCCCACAAAGTAGAATTCCGCCGCGGGGTAGGCATCCAAAATTTCAGGCAAAATCTCGGCTACTAGCCAAAAACCGCGCGGGCGGTACAGGCGACGAGGGTAAAGGATGGTGACGCCCCTACCCCTAACCCTTCCTCCGGTGGGGGAAGGGGGCGGCATAAACGCATCCACATCCACAAAATTAGGCACATACGCAAATTTTTCGGCCAGCCCGGCCAAATTAGCCCGCGCCCAGTTGATTGTATTGGTATCCACCGAAACAATCATGTCCAAATGGCGGCAAGCATTCACCACGGCCTGCATGGCGGGCAGGTTGGCCTGAAAATCGGCGTAATCCCAAAAAATGCCGTGACTGATACCTAGTGATGCCCCCGTCACAGGCACCGCCAGCGAAAAGGGCGAAAAAATCGTCAGCGCGGCGGCATGGGGCAGGCGGGCAAACTCATCAGGCAGGCGAGCCGCATCGCCGCCCACATCCAGGCCCGTAACACGCAAATCACGATAATAACGCGTCCAAAAGCCGTTGCCGCATTGGTACAACTCCGGGGTGTAACCGAATTCCCTAATCAAATCCGCTAATTCCAGCACGTAACGCTCGGCGCCACCCGAATACATCGCGTTACCATCGAAATTAAAAAAAGTGTAAGCCAGGATTGCAACTCTGCGCTCCGGCGGCACTTCGGGATGCCCAAGCTGTACCGGAGGCTGATAAGATGTTGTAGATGCACCGACAACAGGAAGAACCTGTTTGCGGAAACGATGCCGGATACGCTTAAGCAGGGGGAGTAGTCTCAGCTTGACGAGAATTCTGCGCCCCAAAGCACGGAATTTCGCGCGCCGCCCCGGCGTGGGAGGCGGACGAAGGGCATCTAACTGCGCCCGCAGGTCGGAAATCTGCAGGTTTTTGCTGACCAAGACGCCGGTGTGGTCATGCTCCATCTGGCGGATCAGGCCAGTGTAATCGAAAACCTGCTGATATTCGAGTTCTTTGAGTTTTTTGAGCAGGGCGGCTTCGTTTTCGCTTTGCAACTCAGCGCGTTTTTCTTCAAGAGTCGCTTCCCTGCGATGTTCTAATTCTGCCAGCCGCTCAGAAAGTTGAGCAACATTTCGTTGCTCCAGATGCTGTTCAAGTTCCTGAATTTTGTTGGCTAAATCATGCGCGCTCTTCCGTTCAATCTCCTGAACGCGCTCTTGCAGAATTTGTGCATGATTTTGCTCGGCGCGGTGGAGTTTTTGGCGAAGTGTGGCAATCTGCGCCAGAAAATCGGTGCGATGGGCATCGGTAACACGGCGCGATTCGATTTGCAGAGCCAGTGCGTCCGCCAGAGCCGCAGTCAGGGATTCGTCCCGCGGGGTAGAATCTCGTTCCGGGGCGACCTCCCACCCGGCGGGTACAGGCGAGTCGTCCACCGCTCCCAACCCGGCCAACAGATAGCCGGTCTGCGAAACTGGAATAATTCCCGAACGGTGTACATCCAGTAGCAAAGTCTTGAGTTCCATCGCAACCCCATCCAGCCCGGTGATGAAATTCTCCGTCCAGCTTGCACCCAGATGCGCCCCCCCAAGATAATTTAGCCCGGCGGCCCGAAACACGCGGCTCAAATCATGGACAGGGATTTCTTTGCCAAACGGCCACAAATTCTGGCTGCTCTTGTGGGCGCGCCACAGCCAATACCAGTAATTTTGAGCATTGGGGACGAGCGCCAACACATATTTGCGGCTGCGACTGGACATGGCACGCAATAAAGCGGCCTGCTGCTCAAAATCGTAATGCTCTAATACACCAGCGTTGAAAACCAGATCATATTCTGCCACCCCGGTCTGGAAAGCATCTTCGAGAATGAACTCGGCGTGCAGGCCATCGCGTTCGATATTTTCTCGCGCACGCGCCAGCGCTTCGGATGAAAAATCCAGCAGCGTAACATCAAACCTGTTTTGCGCCAATGCCAAGCTTTGTTCACCGGCTCCACAACCCGCTTCGAGCACGCGCCCGCCATCGGAAAGCAACTTCTGTACAAAGGCGACAAACTCAGCGCGAAACTGGCGCGTATGCTCGTCTTCGGCAACCGCATCAGGCAACGAGGCGTAATAGTCATCCCATTTTTGGCGTTCGTGTTCAGTGTCCATGGGGCGATGAGACCAGGTCTGGCGTTTTTTGTTTAACTACAAAGACACAAAGCCACACCGTCCGTGCCGCGAGCACGCCGATGCGAGACGGCAAAGTTCTTTCTTCGTGGCTTTGTGTCCCTGTGCCTTTAGGGCATTGTGGTCAATTTATATCGCGGAACTTGCGTCTGCGCCGCCAGTTGATTAACGGAGCCAGCGCGCGACGGGCATAATAACGCAAATAAATCCATGAGAGCAAACTGCCCCCATCGCGGCGGTGGATGCGCAGCATCTCCGGCCAGCAACGCTCATCGGCGGCGATTGTTTTGGCATTGTCGTGCAGGCGGAAATTGGCCCACACGCGCCCCGGTTTGTAACAAATTTCCGACACCCCGGCCAGACGAACCCACAGATCGTAGTCCATCGCAAAGTAGAAACTTTCATCGAGGGGGCCGACCTGTTGCCACAAATCCCCGCGCCAAAAAGCGGCCTGCTGTGGCACATAAACGCCGCCGCGACGCAGACGCTCCAGGCTGGTTTGTTGGGCGTTGAACTGGCCAATGATATTGCCCTGCGCGTCGATGAAATTTGCATCGCCGTATACCAGCCCAACGGTGGGGTTTTGTGTCAGAAATTCGACTGCGGCGGCGACAGCGCCGGGATTATAAGTATCATCCGAGTTAATGTAGGCAAGCACTTCGCCGCGGGCGCGGGCAAAACCTTTGTTGATCGCGGCGGTCTGCCCGGCATCAGGTTCGGAGATCCACCAGGCCAACCGGTTGGCGTAGCGTTTAATGATCTCAACGCTGCCATCCGTTGAGCCGCCATCCACAACACTATATTCAATATTGGGGTAATCTTGCTCCAGCACCGAGCGAATTGTGGCTTCAAGGTACTGCGCCTGATTGAACGATGGCGTAACAATCGAGACTATCGGCTGCGGGTCCATTGCTGCCATTCTTCGTCAGAATAGAAAATCGCGGCCACATCAGCGGTCAACTCGTGTACACGGGCAATTTCTTCGTCAGTCAGGCGATGTTTCCAGTTAAGCAGGTTGGCGCGGCTGTCGAGTTGTGTCGAAAATTCACGCTGTTCGGGCTGCTCTTTGGGATTGCTCTTGTGGGTAGACTGCGTAATTTTGCGTCGCACCCAGGGGGTAAAGGCCAACCCCAGGGCGGCATACATATCTTGGTAGCCATCCACCGGGTTAAGTGAAATGTCTTCGTGACGAATCACCACAAATTCCGGGTGCGTTGTGCGATACTGATCCACCACGCTGTACACCATGCGCCACAGCAAACTCCCCTGGCCGACAATATCATCCGGATAGGGGAGCATGGCTTCCATCTCCGGGCGAAACTCACCCAAATGGTCGCGCATCAATAAGGGTTGATCGAGGATATTTTGAAAGTCAAAGGTCCAGCCCAGACGCTTGAGACTGCTGACAAAGGCAACCGGATGGCGCACGACGATAACGATTTTTGCGCCCAGGCGGCGAGAGAACCACGGAGATGAGAATACCGCAAAGGGGTCTTTGAGCAGCGGACGCGCGTCGGTGAGGTTCCCCTTGATGAAGCGGTACATATCCCGCAGCATTCTGCCAATATCTTTGACCGTACGAATGGAGAATATTTCAGTGCTGATATGGTAGCGATACCCCAAGGTTTCACGCAACGCCGGAAGAAAGAATTGTTCGTTTTCATCGCAGATATATTGATACCAATGCGCTACGGGGGTACGCATGACACCAGGACGATGCCACAGATTGAGCGGTTCGCTGAGATAAATGACATCGCGGCTGGCCGCGATCATTTTGCCCACCCAAGTTGTGCCAGAACGATGTACTCCAGTAATCACAATCGGTGCATTGTTGGCGGCGATATTCAAGCCCGGCCAATTTCGCAAACGCAGATCATCCCCAACCTCGGGCCTGAAATGGGTCATTAGCGAATAATACCAATCGGCGGCGCCACTCCAGCCGATCAGGCTAAGCAGGGCGTAAATCATACGATGCCAATAGAACTTGAGTAAACTGGGATCGCGAATAGTGGCGCGCCAGTAGTCGCGCAGGGCCGGGCCGGGCAACCCGCCTTCGAGCAAGTAGCGCCCGCTGATATTATATGCCCCACCCCAGATGCGCCGTTTGAGCTTTTTCATGCGTCCGGTGAGGGTGGCTTGCCCTTGCATCCAATCGAGCACACGGAAGACTTCCTGGCTGAACTCGGCTGCGCGGGCGACATTCTTCGCGTCGCGGTGATGGCGCGCACCCGCCCAAATTGAATCGACGTGCTGCGCCCCGGCCAGATTGGTGATGCGCAGCCAAAGATGATGATCGAGCAAGTAGTGATACGAATGATCCAGAAAACCAACTTTTTCAAGAGTATCGCGGCGCATAAAGACCGCCGGTTGGCAAATGATGTTGTAACACATCAAATCTTCCATGCCCCAGTCATCAAAAGTCTGGTTGTGAAGCGGGTAGCCGTTGGCATCCATCGAGATGGCGTTGCCAAAAACCATGCCCACGCCCGGATGCGCCTGAAGCGCTTCTACGGCTTCGGAGATGGCATCGGGAAAGTAAATGTCATCGGAGTTGAGCCAGGCCACAATATCGCCGCGAGCGCGTTTGAGGCCCTTGTTGATGGCATCGGCCTGACCGCTATCGGGTTCAGAGACCCACCAGGAAAGGCGGTCGGCATATTTTTTGATGATTTCCACGCTGCCATCATTCGATCCGCCATCCACAACGATATATTCGATATTGGGATAATCTTGCGCCAGCACCGAGCGGATGGTGTCTTCCAGGAATTGGGCCTGGTTATACGAGGGGGTTACTACGGATACAAGTGGTTTCATGGGGGTAGGGAAGCAAGGAGTAGGGAGTATTTTTCTACTTCCTGCTCCTTGCTCCTTTACTCACTTTCTCAAATCAAAAATAGTGTAGCTTTTGTTCTCAACAACCAGCGTATAGTTGTTATACATCAATTCTGATAAACGCGCATCGGCGCGGAATTCGCCAACTTTGGTGATGACAAAGTAATCATACTTGGGGATCATATCGTACTGCGCTTGTACGACTTCTTCTTCGGGCGTACCGGCCAGTACGCGCATATTGATATCGCCCTGACTGAGCCAGGGATCGTTGGGGACCCAGCCAAAGAAATATAAAGCCTGCCCATAGGCCTGGCTCATCGATAAAACATCCGAGTCGGGAGGAATCCACTCGCCGAGTTCTTGCCAAAATGCAGCATCGCCGCGGTAATCGTCACGCGCCAGGTTAACGCGCACATCCCAGGTTTTAAACATCGCCCCAACGAGCAGGATCACCATCACGGCAAAGCGCGCCCATAAGCCGCGCTCCACAGCGGCGATGCGTCCTAAAATTTCGGATGCCAATACCGTCAGCGAAGCGGCGATGATGAAGATCAGTGGCAGTTGGTAATAGTCATGCGTCAGGGTGTGGTAGGCGAAGGTCATGCTATACGCAAAATAACCCAGCCACATTCCGGCTAATAAACCGCGCTTGCCTTTGTCTTTTAGCAGCAACAGGCCCACCAGCGCGGCCAAAAGCGTGCCAAATCCACAGATATTTGTCGCCATCTCCTGCCAGCGGATATAAAAAGCCGGGTCGCGCAGCAGGTCTGGGAAGAAACGATATTGAAATTGCTGGCGTAGATAGCCGTCAATCCACAAGCCGTAGATATAAAAACCAACCGTCGGCAGCAAGGCCAACACGCCGAGCGCCCACACCTGTCGATCTCGCAGGGCTTTACGCAAACCCAGGCCGAACAAAACCAACCCAACCAGCGCGCTACCCACAAAGAACACTGCCACGGTCTTGATATACAGCGATACACCCGCCAACAACCCGGCTAACAGCGCGCTCCTCATCGTGCGCAGGCGATACCAGCGCGCCGCCGCCCAGACCGCCCAGGCAATCGAGGCCACCATCAAGGGGTCGGGCTGAAAAGCGCGTGAAGCATAGATACTGTAAGGCAGGAAAAGCAGATAGAACAACGCCACCACGCCGCCATCAGGTGTGCCCAATTCACACCCCAGCAAAAATACAGCCACGCCCGCCGAAACCCAAAACAGAGCAGACAATAGGCGCGGAATCCATAAATGCTCGCCACCGGTCAGATGGTAACCCCACACCGAGAGTCGTTCCAAAATCGGCGGTTCAATCAGGGCTTCGGCTTCCATCACGGCGAGGGCGCGCTCGCGCTGCCATTCGGGGGCATCATCCAGGTCTGCATAGTACATGCCACGGGCAATAATCGCCGAACGCAATTGGCGCGTGGCTTGAAAGTCAAAAGGCGGGTCGGTAAGGTCATAGAAGCGAATACCCAGGCCCAACACGACGCCCAAAAGAACAATCAGCCAGAGCAGCCCGCGGGTTTGAAAAAATAAATGATTTTCAGAATCCATAATTTTCGCTTTGATTTACAGAAACAATTCGTCGTAGTTGATTTTGGGAAAGACAGTCAACTGACCCCCAATGGTAGCATCCAGCACACGGCGCCCGGCGGACTCGAAGGCGTGGCGCGCCATCAGATAGGCCTGCTCGGAGGTATCCAGGTCGGGCAACTGCCAGCGGAAACCTTTACCAAAATAGCGCGGGTCAAAGTGATTGGGGTCATCACCGCCAGAAACCACAGTAGCATTCGGCTGGCCTTTGCTGGCAAAACTATGATCCACGCCAATGAGGATAGCTTCGTCGAAGCCCATATGATAGGCCAGTTGCAGGCAAGCATAAGTCACAGTAGCGCCTTCCCAGAGGCGACCGCGGGCATCAACGGCAAATTTAGGGCCGGTGTACGTTGTGAAAAGAAAAGTTGGCAGGTTGGCAGGTTGAAG
>JACNJM010000258.1:6263-11674 GCA_014382605.1 Anaerolineae bacterium | reverse complement strand
TTAAGTAGATTTTGGAAAGAACTTTGAAAAAGACTCTCGAAAAATAGGGGTGTGTGGGGTGCTCCGCACCCTATTGCATAAGCCAACTATAAGACAAGCGGGGATTCTTGTCTGTCACGAAAGGATGATGCTGGATGTAGCAAAAGTTTGACTCTGGCGAAGAATCCAAAAACAAGGCATCTGAGTTATGGAACAACTCAGATGCCTTGTTTTTGGGGTTCGATTTCGGCGGTATCCGATTAGATCAGCTCACTGACATCAAACCATGCTCTGCCGCAAAGCGCACCAAACTGGCAATATCCGACACGCCCAATTTCCCCATCAGGCGGCTGCGATAGGTGTTCACCGTACTCAGCGATAAATGCAAGAGTGCCGCGATTTCGGCGCTGGATTTTCCCTCGATAGCCAGGTGCATCACTTCCCGTTCGCGCGCACTAAGTTGCTCCACGGGGGAAACAACGGCCGCATTTTCTCGAAAAGCAATATAATCTTCTACAATGCTGTCTGTGATTGTCTCGCTCATATAGCGTCCGCCCGTGTGAACACGGCGAATAGCATCGGCAATCTCCAATCCGGATGATTCCTTGAGCAAATAACCTTTTGCGCCTGCCTTTAGCGCCTGAAAAATATGCTCATTGTTGGAATGCATCGATAGAATAATCACCCGGGTTTGGTTACGAATTTCTGAAATACGGCGCGCGGCGTCAATCCCATTCATTAGGGGCATGTTAATATCCATCACAATCACATCAGGTTTTAACTGGCGTACTTGTTCGACCGCGGCCAGCCCATCACATGCGTCGCCGACAATATCGATTTCCGCTTGGCCTGATAAAATGGCTCGCAACCCTTCACGGATAACTTTATGGTCATCGGCCAGAACCACACGAATACTCATGCAGTCTCCTTTGCACGCGCAACGCGAATGGTAGTGCCAAGCCCTTTTTGCGAATCAATCATTAATCGGGCGCCCACCGAATCGGCTCGCTCGCGCATATTTACCACACCCCAGCCTCGTCGCTCGACCGCCCCCGATGCAGATGGCATTATGAATCCCACGCCATTATCGGCAATGGAAAGCAGGATTTCGCTATCGCCGTCGAGAAGTTTAATTTCAATTTGAGTGGCTTCGGCATGACGCGTGATATTGGTGAGGCTTTCCTGCACGATGCGGAAGAACGCGTTTTCAACTGTGATCGGCAAACGCGGCTCGAGCGTGGCGCCCATAACCCTGACAGGGATCCCCGTTTGAGTGCGGTAGCGGTCAGCATACCAACTGATCGCAGCAAACAAACCATAATCGTCCAAAATCGAAGGGCGCAAATCATCCATCACGCTACGAATACCCTGCGTGATTTCCGAAACCATGCCAATGGAAGCCTCAAGATGAGACAGGCTGTCGCCAGAGATACTTTGAATATTCTCGCCCATGAGAATATTCAGATTAAATGCCAACACTGCCAACGATTGCCCAACCTGATCGTGCAATTCGCGCGCCAGACGACGACGTTCAGCCTCTTCTGTTTCTGCAACTCGAACAGTCAGCATTTGAAGTTCATCGCCGCGGCGTTGCAGTTCTTGTTCTGCGCGCTTCATCTCGGTAATATCTTCCAGCGCGATGACAATATGTCCTTTTTCATAACTCTCAAAATAGCCGGTGCTGAAGCGGATCGTCAGGCTTTGTGTTTTTTTTCTCACATTGATATGATATTGCGCTTCAACGCCTGAAATTTGCTGGCGGGTTTCAAGGGTTTCTGCAACCGTAGCGCGAATTTCACACATTTCACAACTTGGGCCAAAATTACACCCTTGCGGCGAATCGAAGCGATAAGCACAACCCAAAACTTCGCCAATTGATTTCTCCAGCGCTTCGGCTTCTTTTAGGCCCGAAAGTTCCTCAGCCGCGTGATTCAGCCGCCGAAGCTGTTGCCCAGAATCAAAGACCATCAGCGGAATCGGCACGGTATCAAATACAGTTTGAAGTTCATGCGCATTTCGCTGCAAGCTTTGTTCAGCGCGTTTTAGCTCCGAAATATCGGTGATAAAACCTTCGACAACCATCGGTTGTGATGGCGCGATCTCGATACTGCTTCCTTTTGACCATACCCAGCGTTCTGCGCCACTGGCTGTGATGAGGCGATACACAATTTCAAAGGGGCGCTTTTCTACCGCTGCGGCCTGTACATGCTCCCAGACACGCTGCCGATCATCCGGATGAATTAAATCGGAATAGCTGATTTGTAAATCGCCAACCAATGCTTGTGGGCGGTATCCAGTTAGATCAAGGCAGCCCTCGCTGACAAAGAGCATCGTCCATTTGGTATTATTCAAACACCGGTAGACCATACCGGGCAAATTACCCATTAGCGTAGAGAGCATTCGCTGGCTCTCGCGCAAGGCCATTTCAGCGCGAACGCGCTCTTCACGCAAGTTCTTTTGCGCCAGAGCCGTTTCAATGGTATGCGGCAAACGTCGAATATGCTGCGGCGATTTGATCACATAATCGGCTGCGCCGCGCTTGATGGCCTCGGCGGCGATTTCCTCCGAACCCGTTCCGGTGACGATAATCACCGGCGTGCCGGGCAAGCGTTTCTGAACGGCTTCCAGCACATGCAGGCCGGTAAATCCCAAAATATTGAAATCACTCAGCACCAGATCAAAATTTCCAACTGGAAGCAATTCATTGAAATCATCCCGCGAGGCAGCCTCTACGAGTTCAACATCCTCCCAGGCAGCCACCAGCGCGTCGCGCACCAAGGCCCGATCCAGCGGATAATCATCGATATACAGAATGCGAAGTGTTTTTTTTGTCATGGACTGACTGCTTTAAGGAAGCTGGTTGATCGCTAACCAATAATCGCCGATACGCTTCACCATATCAATAAATTCGTCAAATACTATCGGCTTCACCAGGTAACTGTTAGCCCCCAGATCATACGATCGATGAATATCTTTATCTACATTTGATGAAGAAAGCACGATCACCGGAAGGCGCTTCAAATCGATATTATCCTTGACCTGGCAAAGAACATCGAGTCCGCTGATTCCTGGCATTTTCAGATCCAGTAATATAAGTTCAGGTAAGGGATATTGTTCACGATCCGCATACTTGCCTGCCCCAAAAAGATAATCCAACGCCTCACGCCCATTACGCGCCACATGGATCGTAGCCTCCGGCAAAACCTGGCCAAACGCATCCAGCGTCAGTACAATATCCATATCATTGTCTTCAACCAGCAAAATAGCATTTGTCATTATATGCTCTTATTCATCATTCAGTTGAGGCAGTTTGACCCAAAATGTACTACCCTCATTTACTTCAGATTCAAGGCTAACCTCGCCATTCATCAGTAAGGCAGCTTTTTTCACCAACGCCAACCCAATTCCCGTTCCGCTGATATCGCTTTGGCTATGAAGACGTTGAAACATATCGAAGGCTTTTTCGTGATAATCGGCGGGGATTCCCAGACCATTATCACGCACTTCAATCGTTACAGCATCTTCATCCACTTTAATGCTCAACCATATTTCCGGGGTTATTTCTGGTTGGCGATACTTGATGGCGTTATCCATCAGGTTCAGAAATATCTGATATACCAAAGTTCGATCACCCAAAATCGGCGGCCAGTCATCCGGGGCGTGAATCACAGCTTCATTGTCACGAATAGCTGCCATCAGATCAGACTGAACGCCCTCCAGAATTTCGCTGCAATCCAGGGGAATCCAACGCACGGCCTGACGGCCCATGCGGGAATAAGCCAGCAAATCTTCTATCAGATGCCCCATTTGCTCGCCAGATTGCACCACATAATCGAGATATTTTTGGCCTTGCTCATCCAGGCTTGAGCGGTGGCGCGTGGCTAAAATATGTGCAAACCCGCTGATGCTTCGCAAGGGCGCGCGCAAATCGTGTGAAACCGAATAGGCAAAGGATTCCAGTTCGCGATTGGCTTCCTCCAATTGAACGGCGGTCGCATTCGACTGTTCGATAGCCGTTTGAAGATCGCTCATCAGGTTGACCATCCCGCGGTTCAGGCCGTCACTCTCGGCGATTCTTTGCTGCAATTCTTGCGTGCGTTGCTCCACCAGTTTTTCAAGAAGTTCTTGATCGCGCAATAAATCGTTTTGGGCTTCTTTTTGGTGGGTAATATCGCGCATAATCACAAGATAAACGCTCTCTTCTTGGAAATAAATCTGAGAGATACATAATTCGACGGGGATTATACGGCCATCTCGATGAACATCGAACGATTCAAAGACAGAATTCCCATAACGCGCAAATTCACTGCGAACAATGCTGCCTGCTGCTTCCCTGACTTCGGGAGCTTGCAAATCGGCTACCGTCATTGTTAATAATTCGTTGCGCGTATACCCCACAATTTCACACATACGCGCGTTGACATCTAAAAATTCATCGCGTTCATTCACAAGCTGGATGGCCTCACCCGCGTTTTCAAAAAGCGTGCGGTATAAGGCCCAATTCTCTTCCAGGGCCGTTTTGGCCTGACGCTGCCGGATCGCTTCTGCAAGAATATTCGCCACAGAAACAAGAAAACTGATTTCAAATTCACTATAAGTACGCGCCTGCTGGCTATGCGCCCCCAAAATACCATACGGGGTCTCTGCATCCCCAACTCGCACACTCATGCCGCTGACCACATCATGCTCAAGCAAAATCGAAGGCGCACTAAACCGCGTTTCCTGGGCAAAATCGTTCACCACAACAGGATGGCTAACCAACAAGGTATAACCCGCCTGCGATTTTTTATCAACTGCCAGCGTAGTTTCGCCTACCCAACCGGATTTCCACCCCACGCCAGCCACTAAACGCAAGCTCTTTTTATCAGGAAGCAGCGTAAATATCTTACACGATTCTACATGCAGGGCGCGCGCAACCACAGAAACCACTTCGGCATACAAAGCTTCCAACCCCACATCCCGCAGCGCAAACTGCCCCAGCGCGGCTAGAGCTTCTTGCAAGCCAACATGCCAGCGCAAATCGGCTTCTGCCTTTACGCTGTCTGAAATATCCAGCAGGCTGCCTTCATAGAATTTAACTTCTCCCTCTTCATCAACAATCTGGTGAGCATATTCTCGCACCCAAATAGCCTCGCCATTTTTTCGGCGTAGCTGAAACTCAACGTTGGCAAGTACCCCATCCCTCAGCAAAATCCCGCGATAAAAGGTCCGATCCGCAATATCGACATACAAATTATCGACACTCACCGCGAGTAATTCTTCCATACTGTCATAACCTAGCAATGCAAGCATCGCCGGATTCGCATCGGCCAAATTCCCCTGGGGCGTAGTGCGATAGAGCGCAACTGGAATATTCCAGAAAAGCTCACTATAATCACGCCTGGGTTGAGAATTCAACATATCACTTCCATTATTCGAACCATTTATAGAAT
>JACNJM010000258.1:0-5976 GCA_014382605.1 Anaerolineae bacterium | reverse complement strand
CGCGCCGCCGATTCGAGTACGCGCGCGCTGGTGGTTCCCACGGCGATCACGCGCCCTCCGGCGTGGCGCGCCAACTCAATGGCCTGTACTGTCTCCGGTGGGAGGCTGCACCACTCCGTATGGATGCGATGCCCCCGCGGGTCAGCTTCGTGTACCGGGGCAAAAGTATCCAGACCAACGTGTAAGGTTACCGTAGCAAATTTTACGCCTTGGGCTTGCAACGCTTCCATTAGCTCGCGGGTAAAATGCAGCCCGGCAGTGGGCGCGGCCGCGGAACCGGGTTCCTGATTGTATACGGTTTGATAACGTTCCGGGTTCGTTAATGTTTGATGGATATACGGCGGCAGCGGCACGTGCCCAATCGCATCCAGATACGGGCCTAGCGGTTCGTCAAAACGCACCAGCCGCCGCGCCTCACCCAGATCGGCGAGAATTTCAGCCTGGGGGCCATCATTCAGTTGCACGCGCTTCCCGGGGGTGAGTCCCTTGCCGCCGCCGAGCGCCTCCCAAATCTGCGCTTCCTGGCGGCGCAGCAAAAGCAGTTCCACACGCCCGCCCGTAGGGATTTTATGCCCGAACAAACGCGCCGGAATCACGCGCGTCTGGTTAATGACCAGTAAATCCCCCGGGCGCAGCCAGCCGCCCAAATCGCGAAAAATGGCATGTTCCAACCGATCTGTATCCCGCTGCAATACCAATAAACGCGAACTATCGCGCGGCTCCACCGGCGTTTGCGCTATACAGCTTTCGGGAAGATCGTAATCAAAATCGCTGGTTTTCATAAAAGTGGCGGCTGCTGAGCTGAACGCGGCGGCTGTAAACCGAGGTGTTCGTAAGCCGCCGGGGTTGTCAGGCGTCCCTGCGAAGTGCGCTCAAGCAAACCTAATTGCATTAAATAAGGCTCAACGACATCCATAATTGTGTCGGCTTCTTCACTAATCGAGGCGGCAATCGTCGAAAGGCCCACCGGCCCACCACCATATTTTTCAATAATCGCGCGCAATACGCGCCGATCCATCTCATCGAGGCCGCGCGCATCAATATTGAGCAAATCCAGCGCCAGCATAGCGATTTGCTGTGTGATAATGCCATCGGCGCGCACCTCGGCATAATCGCGCACCCGGCGCAGCAGGCGCAAAGCCACGCGCGGGGTGCCGCGGGCGCGCTGACCAATGGCAGTAATCCCGGCTGCCTCGGCAGGAACATTCAATTGATCGGCAGCACGGATAATAATATCTTCCATATCCTGAAGCTGGTAATAATCGAGGCGATACGTGGCGCCAAAACGCGCCCTCAACGGAGCCGTAACCAGCGCCAGCCGCGTAGTAGCACCCACCACAGTGAAACGCGGCAACTTCAGGCGCACCGAACGCGCCGAAGGGCCTTTGCCGATCACAATATCGAGGGCGTAATCTTCCATCGCCGGGTAGAGCACTTCTTCGACCACACGACCCAGGCGATGAATCTCATCAATGAAAAGAATATCGCCCGCTCGCAAATTGGTGAGAATGGCCGCCAAATCGCCAGCACGTTCGATGGCCGGGCCAGCCGTCACCTTAATATTTACACCCATCTCATTGGCTAATATATGCGCTAGAGTGGTTTTACCTAATCCGGGCGGGCCGTAGAAAAGCACATGGTCGAGGGCTTCATTACGCTGCCGGGCCGCGGCGATTAAAATACGCAAGTTTTCCTTGATAAGCGGCTGCCCAATTAAATCTTCCAGACCCGTAGGACGCAAAGCATAGTCCAGACGGTCGCCGGGCTTGGGTTCGGGGTCAATGACGCGGTTTTCAGTATCAGTCATGGGGCAATTATACAATATGGCAGTAAAATAGGGGGGAAGACCGCAGACGAAAGGCAGATGACCGACTGCTGTTCCCTGTCATCCGTCTTCCATCACAGTTCAAGGAGTTTCTCTATGTCGAACGTTTTCGCATCTACACATCCTCTGGTCGCCCATAAAATTACCCGCATGAGAGACCAATACACGCTCTCTAAGAAATTTCGCGAGTTGGTGCGCGAGGTTGCCGCGCTGATGGCCTATGAGGCGACTGCCGATCTGCAAGTTGCCACGCGTACAGTACAAACCCCCCTCGAACAAACCCAGGGCTATGAACTCAAAGAACCGATTGGTCTGATTCCCATTCTGCGGGCTGGCCTGGGGATGGTCGAAGGGATTTGGGAGTTGATGCCCAGCGCCGAAGTCTGGCATATTGGGCTTTATCGCGATGAACGCACGCTCAAACCGGTTGCCTACTACAACAAACTACCCATTGCCCCGACGGTTTCCGTTTGTTTAATTCTGGACCCGATGCTGGCAACCGGCGGATCGGCCATCGCTACGGTAGATATTCTCAAAGAATGGGGGGTCAACAAAATTAAATTTGTAGGGATTCTGGCCGCCCCGGAGGGGATTGCCGCCCTCCAGGCCGCGCACCCGGATGTGCCTATTCATATCGCCGCCATTGACAATCATCTCAACGAGCATGGCTATATCGTCCCCGGCCTGGGCGATGCTGGCGACCGTCAATTCGGCACTGGATAACAAAAAAAGAGACTGGCATCAAAACAAAGGCCAGTCTCTTTTTTTATACGATTGGCTACGCCTCAGCAGCAGCTTTGGCAATACCTTCAAATGCAGCCGCTTTAAGGCTGGCGCCGCCAACCAGCGCGCCATCAATATCCGATTGGGCGAAGAAAGCCGCCGCGTTATCGGGCTTGACCGAGCCGCCATACTGAATTTGGATTCTCTGGGCTACGTCATCGCCAAATATTTCGGCCAGCGCGGGCCGGACAACATCCCGGTGAATGGCATTGGCATCCTCGGGGGTGGCCGCCAGGCCGGTGCCGATGGCCCAAATCGGCTCATAGGCAATCACTAATTTGGCGCCCTGCTCCGGACTGAGGTCAGCCAAGCCGCCGCGCACCTGACGGGAAACCACGGCGGCGGTCTGCCCGGCCTGATTTTCTTCCAGCGATTCGCCAATACACACAATCGGCGTCAGGCCGTGCGCCAGCGCTGCCTTAACCTTGCGATTGACGCTTTCATCGGTTTCACCGAAAAATTGGCGTCGTTCCGAATGCCCAATAATCACATATTGGCAAATCTCGGCCACCATCGCAGGCGCGAGTTCACCGGTAAACGCGCCGCTTTCTTCCCAATACATATTCTGTGCGCCAACGCCAATTTCAGAATCAGCCAGCATGTCGGCAACTGCGGGCAAGGCCAAACTGGTAGGGCAAACTGCCCGGTCGATATTGTGCAACGGCTCTAACAGCGGCTGCAATTCGGCAACCAACTGACGGGCTTCGGAAATCGTCTTATTCATCTTCCAGTTTCCAGCAACAAATTTTTTTCGCATCGTACACCTCATTGAGTAAATTTCTGCAAGAAAACCCGCGACTGTTCGCGTACCCACAGCGGATTTTCTTCATCATTCGCCAATTCTCGCCATTGCTCCAGCGCGAGCGTTTCATCTCCGGCGAGAAATAAAATTTCAGCTTCCAGCAGCAGCACTTCCGGCGCGTCTGGGTACTGTGCTTTTAGTTCAACCATTTTTGCCGCAGCTATTTCAGCATTTTCATTGTGCAGCACATTGCGAATGCGCGCAATCTCAAAAATCATCGTGTCAATCTCGGCTTCGAAAGCACGCAGGGTTTGCAGCGCATCCACGCCCACGGAACCCAAATAAATCATCTGCGCTTGACGATCGGCAACACGCTCACGCATCGCCTCGCCGCCCAATTGCGTTGCCAAAATATAGTAGCGGGCTGCAAAAAGATAGAGTTCGTGGCCTTGCATAATTTCGGCAGCACGCAAATAAATTTCAGGATTCTCGCCCGCCAGTTCACCCACCTTTTGCATTTGCGCCTCAACCAGAGAAAACTTTCGCTCGCGCAGCAAGGCATCCACCAATTCCAGCCGCAGCCAGGGATCATCGGGCGATTGCTCTACTGCCAGCGTAAACGATTCGGCGCTTGCCAATGAGTTATTCATAGCCAAAAGAATATTTTCGAAATACTGGTCGATAAAGGCCAATATCCACGGGGATGTTTTTATCTGTCCGCGCAACGCCTCGATCAAAGGAATAGCAGGCTCTACTTTCCCCTCCACCTGATAGATTTCGATTTGCAACAACTTGGCTTCAGCGTAATCTGGAAATTCTTGTAGCGCTTCATCCACAAAGGGTTGCGCAGCCAGAGGCGAATCGTTAAATAAAATATTGCGTCCTTTCAGGATGCGCTCAAAAGTCGGTTCCACTCGCGCCACAGCCGGAATCGGTATGCTTTCCCCCGCGCCAGGAATAGCAGCAGCCATATACGCCGCCTGATGGAAGTTCGCCGTCTCATTTGCCAGCCATTCGGAATTTTTCTGATACATTGAAAGATATACCTGTGTAGCTTTCAACCAGCTTTCATGGCTCATCAAAATCGCGGCGGCTTTTCTGTACACTTCGAAATTGTCCGCCCCATAGCGCAGGGCATCATCCACGGCGGCTTCGGCCAGGGCGATCTGGTTAAGTTCCAAATATACCGAGGCCAGTTCAAGGTACAAATATGGCTCTTCGGGGCTTTCTTCAATCTGGCCCAAAATACCTTCAACGGGGTCAATAAATGCCATCTCCGTGGCAGTCGGTTCAGCATCGAGTGTGAACTCCGGCTGGCGATTTTGTGCAATTGCGAAAACGACCAGACAACAGAATATCAACACTATGCCAATGATGATGGCGCGCCACAGCGAATTTCGCCGCATTTTGTTTTTCTCTTTCCCGGACGGGAGGAGCGTTTTTGCCTGCGGGGTTGGCGCGGCAGCCACAGAGCCTGATTCTGCCTCTGGGGCTGGTTCTGCTCGCACAGGCTCCGGCTCGAGGGTAGTATCACTAGCTTGGGTAAGCTCACCCCGCGGCCGCGCCAGCGAATCCGGCTCCACTTTCTGACTAGCCTTGCGGAAGGCCTCCAGCAGCGCATCCACGGATTCAAAACGGTCGCCGCGTTCTTTCGCCAATGCCTTCAGCAATACGCGCTCGATGGCTTCAGGAATGTCCTGACGAATGTTTCGAGGCAGCGGCAGGGGGGTATAAATATGGTCGTGGATAATGGAAAAAGGCGTGTCGGCGCTAAAGGGAACCCGCCCAACAATTAGTTCATAAAGCATGACCCCAAAGGAGTAAATATCGGTGCCGTTGTCTAGCTCGCTCACGCCCATGGCTTGCTCCGGCGAGATATACTGCGGCGTGCCGAGCATCATATCCCCCGAAAGCGTAGATTCGCCCGCGTGGGCAATACGCGCCAAACCAAAATCGGCCAGATAAATACGGCCATCTTCGGCCAGTAATACATTGGAGGGTTTGATATCGCGATGCAAAATGCCTTGCCGATGTGCATAAGCCAACCCGCTGCCAATTGCATCAACTGTTTCGAGAAGTTCAGCATCTGTGATGCTGGCGCGATTCAGCCGCGCTTTAAGCGTTTCCCCCTCGATGAATTTCATCACCAAATAGGGACGGCCCTCATATTCAGCAAAATCGTAAATGGGAACAATATTAGGATGCTCGAGTCGGGCGACCACCTGCGCTTCACGCTCAAAACGCGCCAGGAAATTCGGGTCTTCCATAAAGGCCGGGTGCAGCGCCTTGATAGCGACATCGCGATCCAGACGGGCATGATAAGCTCTGTAAACGGTCGCCATACCCCCCTGCCCCAACTTTTCGAGCAAGCGATACGGGCCAATATTTTCACCAACAACAAACGGCATCTAAGTTCTCCTGACGCGAATGTCAAGATTATACCTTACCAGAAAATAAGGGCATGTGAGTGCAAAGCTCTCGACATGCCCTTATTTTTTGGTGTTTTATACGACAAGACAAAAGCCTGCCTATTTGTCATTTAGCGCGGCAAGACCGGGCAATTCATCGCCTTCGAGCATTTGCAGCGAAGCGCCGCCGCCCGTAGAAACGTGCGTCACCTGCCCGG
>JACNJM010000192.1 GCA_014382605.1 Anaerolineae bacterium | reverse complement strand
TCGCGTCTTCGCGGTGAAAATTTCACTAAAAATCTATTTAGATGCAATTGCCCTGCCGAAGGTTCTGGAAAGCCGCCTCGACAAGGCGTGAGCGCGCAAAGATTGTTGATATAATCTTTACCCTACCGTGGAGAGTTTTTCGAATGCAAAGAAATCTGATTGCTTTTCTTTTCGTCACGATATTCACGCTGGGGCTTGCATGTAATCTGCCGTTATCTGCAGTGCCAACGCCTGCTGAGCGCGCTTTAGGCCAACCGACTCCAACTGAAGCGCGAACACAAGCGCCAACGCCAATTTCAAATTCTTCATCGCCAGAACCGACCGGCCCGCTGACTACAGTTACGGCGTGCAGTAGTTCGGGGAAGAGTGTTGTGATCATTATCGAGCCATTGCTCGCAGCCAGTGTTCGCTCTGGTTTGGATCAGTTTGAAGCTGATTTGTGCGCGGATGGATATACAACCATCGAGCGTATTTCAGATTTTCAGAATCCACCAGCAATACGCACTTATCTGGCTAATCTCTATCAGGAGAATCAGGAACACTTGAGCGGGGCTATATTGATGGGCGATTTGCCCTATGCGCATCAGACGTTTATGACCTCATCGGGGCCAAATGCACCCCTGGAGCCGGAAGAAGTCATCAGTTTCCAATACTATAGCGACCTGGATGGTATTTTCGATATAGCTGATGATTATATTTCCCCCGGCGGATTTGAGTACTCGTACAATATCCATGAAGGCGAAGTCGATTGGGAAATATGGGTGGGGGTGATGCCAGTTTATAAAGACGATTTCAACGCCACAGTTCAGGCCGTTGAACGCTATTTCATCAAAAATCACGCCTATCGAATGGGCGAATATACAATACCGCGCGCTTTTCTCGAAATCAGTGAGCATCATACAGCTACGACAATGGCTGAACACGATCAGGTTATCGGATGGCTGACCGACGGGGACTACGCTTGGACCCCGTTTAGTAACGCGCCGAATGTGCATTTCTATTTTAACAGCGCCGCGATCGGGTTGACCGCGGCTCAGGGTTATCGGGATATGTCGGCGGGCGTGGCCGATTTTGCTGTCCTCAGCGCGCATGGCTGGTGGGGCGCACATGGGCAAATCGACATCCCCTGGGTAGAAAACAACCCTGTCAGTACGGTATTCCTCTGGAGCGATGGCTGTGCGGTTGGAAATCTGGATTATGCCGATAACTTCCTCACAGCCGCGCTTTACAGCCCCAACAGTTTAGCGCTGGTTGCCAGAGGCACCACCAATAATTCAGGCGGCATGGGTACCAATCAAAACGGTTTTTTCGGGCATAATATCGCTACCGCTATGTCTCAGGGGCAGAGTTTTGGCGATGCGATCCTCGATCATGTTAATGTGCCATTGGCCTGGCCCTGGTCTGAGGAGCGCGAGTTGCACTTTGCTACCTCGGTTATATTGGGGGATCCCACGCTGAAATTGCGTACTGAAGCATCATTAGCTCAAGTCCCATCTCAGTCTATACCTGTACCGACGCCAACAAATTCTATGCCTGCCCCGCCCTCCGATTATGTAGAGCAACCCCCCTATTCCGGCGATTGCGCTCAAAGACCAGAAAATAGCATCTGTCTGATGTTTCAGGATAACTACATCTGGCTGGTTTACGATAGCATTATCGGGCGCGGGGATGGCGGCGTCTGGGAAGGGAATTCAGTTGAGATCATCGAAGGCGTTCAAGCCGATTATTATCATGTGCTATGGACTTCGTTCGTAAAAGAAGTCAGCAAGTAATTTTGGGGGCATTATCTTTGGTCTACCAGAACCGTTTCAACCACAACGCGCTGTCTGAAAACGCTGCTTTTTTCATCGAATTCGGCGCAGGTGATTAAGGTCAGCCAGTCGTAGCCATCATTTTTTTCAAGGATGTCTAAGTTATGGGGATCGGTCGTGTAAATCGAGCGGATCTCGTAAATATAGTTGACCCCATCGAGCAGCAGGATGATCTCATCTCCCCATTGGAGTTGGTCGACGGCAGCGAAGGGGCCGTTACTACCATCGGGGAGGTTGACATGCCCGGCCAGCACGGAGTTGCCCACATGCGTAGGATACGCGGTTCCATCCAGATGCCCCACCGAGGTCGTCAGCCAGTCCACGCCCCAAGAGTTGGCCTGGCGCGGGATGGAAACAATCTCCGTTTGCAGACCGATCTCAGGGATGCTGATGCTTAAATCCCCCAGGCTGGTTTCAACGCTCGCGGGGGGTTGTGATAATTCTGTCATTGAATTGGGGGCAAAGCCGGTTTCTGGCAATACGCTCTCGCGCAACGCATAAAGATGCACGCGGCCAGCACGGTTGATGGTATCGCTGCCCGGCTCGCCGATGAAGATCAATTCATCATCAAAGACGATACTGGCTCCAAACCCTGCATCGTTATACGGGTCGGCTGAGAAAATTTGAGTTTGCAGCGGCCACTCGCCGCCGTTTCGATCGTAGACATAAACCGAACCGGCGCGCAAAATATTGCCGATGCTATAACCTGTGGCCCCAACGATGACGCGGTTATTGTTGCTACTCACATATTGCCCAAAATGACTGAATACGGCGGCGTTTTCGGCAACGAGTTTGGTTTCCTGGCGCCAGCCTCCGGCGGCTTTGCGGTAGATATAGGCGGCCCCGGCGTTAACGACTTCGCCGAAGCCTAAATCTGGGTCAGCGAAAGGTGCGCCAACAACAATCGTTTCGCCATCTATGGCAACCGATGTGCCGAAATTATCTCCCTGCTGATCGTCGTCAGCATCCAGCGCGGATTCCAGCGTCCACTGGCTGCCTGTGCGATAAAAAACATACACCGCGCCGACATCTTTTTCGGCCTGTGCGCCAACAACAACCCGCGCGCCGTCATAATCTATTGAGGAGCCGAAAGCGGCATCTTTTCCGATTTTCGGAGCGGTGATGCTTTGGGCGGCATACCATTTGCTGCCGTTGCGATAATACGAATATACTTTGCCTGCGTTTGGCATCATGCCAATATCTTTGCTGCTGGCCCCCACAACAACACGCTCACCGATCAGCGAAACCGCGTTGCCAAAGTTGTCGTCTTCGAGGCCATCCAGCGGTTCGATTTTGGCCTGTTGAGTCCAGGTTTCGCCGCTGCGCGTGAACACGTAAACCGCCCCCATTTCCGGGGCATATTCACCCTCAGCATCTGTGCCATCGCTGCCCACCGCCCCGACGACCAGCGTATCGCCAGAGATGTCTACTGAACTGCCGAACAGATCGCCGCTTTCGGGGTCGCTGGGCGAGATGCGTGCTTGCAGAACCCAGGTATTCTCTTCCAGCGCGTAGACGTAAACCGCCCCCACGTAGTAGATGGTATCCACACCAACGACAGCATTATCGTGCCGGGCGCCAATCACCAGTGTTTTGCCATACATGGTGATGGCGTGGCCGTATTCGATGCCGGGGTTGCTGGGGTCGGGGTCAATCCAGGCCTGATGGACTGCGCCATAGGGCTG
The DNA here is from genome assembly GCA_014382605.1 of Anaerolineae bacterium. Taxonomy (GTDB): domain Bacteria; phylum Chloroflexota; class Anaerolineae; order Anaerolineales; family UBA11858; genus NIOZ-UU35. The sequence continues at coordinate 8,476 of JACNJM010000192.1, read as the reverse complement.
TACGCCGCTTTCTGCCTGGGCGGTGAGGGGCATGGCCAGGTTGAGCGTGAGCAGGGCAGCGATTAGTGTCCAGAGTGCTATGGTGGCGTGGCGTTTTGTATTCATAAGACGGAAATTGGTTCAATCTTTTCGATTGAACCAATTCTAACAGGAAATTATTTTGCTTCCAGAAATTCGATGATTGCATCGAGCAGGGTGGTATTGATGCCTACGCCTGCCCCGCGCGTACCGCCGCGCTCGGCTATTGCGGTTTCACGCGCCGCCGGGTCTAGTGCAGTTTCACCACCGCCACCACCGCCGGGTCCGCCGCCCATACCTTGCCCGCCACCAAAACCTTCGGGCGGACCTTCACCGCTCTCGCGGGCGGCTTGCATGGTGGCTTGCATTTCGGGGGTGATGTCGCCGCCGCCAACTGCAATTTCAAGGCCCAGCATTTCGTATACGCTGGCGAAATCATCGCGCGAGAGTTGCATGGCTGCAATCGCCTCGATTTGTGGGGTGGTCATTGTGGCTTCAATCTGCGAGATAACGGCCTCAATTTCTTCGGGGGCGGTAATTTCACTTCCACTAAAACTGAGTAACGCTTTCCACAGCGGGAGCAACTCGGCGGCCTGCGCCGCGTCAATGGCGTTTTCGCCTTCGTCAAGTTTTACCGTTCCCAGGGCAAGCTGCATCTCCACGGAGAGATCGTCTTCTCCGGCGCTGGAAAGCTGGGTAGTAGAGGCGCTTTCTGCCTCGGAGGCGGAACCTCCACAGGCAATCAGGATCAGCGCCAGGGTGAGCAGGGTGAGGGTCAAGATTATTTTTTTCATTGTGTTTTCCTTTTCTTCCCATGTGTAGATTGGTTCAATTTATTATTCATGTCTCAACGCTTCAATCGGGTCAAGTTGGGCGGCATTATTAGCGGGATAATAGCCAAAGAAAATGCCGACCGCAGCCGATGAACCGAATGCTAGCAAGATCGAACTGGGGACGATGACGGTACGCATCCCGCCGGTGAGATTGAAGAGCCACGAACCGCCCACCCCGACGAAGACACCGATCAGTCCGCCGACCAGAGAGAGCAGCAGCGCTTCGGTGAGGAACTGCATGCGGATGTCGTTTGGGCTGGCTCCGATCGATTGGCGGATGCCGATCTCGCGGGTGCGCTCGGTGACGCTGACCATCATAATATTCATGATACCAATGCCGCCTACGATCAGCGATACAGCGGCAACCCAGGCCAGTAGATTGCGGAAAGCTTCGGTGGTGGCTTCCTGGGTGGTAATAATATCTTGCTGCGTGGTGATGCTGAAATCGGGTTCGTCCAGGCTGACATCGTGGCGTTTGGCGAGCAGCAACTCGATTTGCAGGATGACGTCATCCTGATTGGCATCTTCGGCAACTTCAACGTAGATGAGACGCACGCGGTCGCCAACCATGCGAGCAAATTGGGAGGGGGTGAATTTTTGGAAGACAACCGTGATGGGCATGTAGACACGGGCATCGTAATCGACATCGCCGACCAGACCTTTTTCGGCAAATACCCCGATAACGGTGAATTTCGTGGTACCCACGGTGACAATTTGCCCCACCGGGGGAGCCTCGCCAAAGAGTTCTTCTGCCAGGCTGGCACCCAGCACAACCACTTTTTGCGTGCGGTCAATTTCCTGTTGAGTGAAATAGCGTCCCTGAGCTATGTTGATATCGCGTACCGAGGGGAGGTCTTCTGTAGAACCAAGTACCGATACGCCATCGATGCTATTGTTGCTGGCTTTAACCGTTTCGCTGCTGGATTGCTCAACGACCACACCCGCCACGCCGCTGACTTCATCGGCAATAGCAAAGGCATCGTCATAGACCAGGCCACCGCTGCTGGGTTGTGCGCCCGGGCCGCCGCGGGTGAAACTGGCCTGCACGAAGATCAAATTTGATCCCAGGCTGGTGATTTCTTCCTCGATGGTGGCCTCAGCCCCGGCGCTGATGGCGATCATGATAATCACCGCCGCCACACCGATGATGACGCCCAGCATGGTTAGCAGGGAGCGCAGTTTATTTTTAACAAGGCCATTCCAGGCGATAGTGATGACTTTAGATGTTTTCATGTTCGTTCCAGAACATTGGTTCGATCTTTAAGATTGAACCAATGTGTGTCCATTCTTTTTGTCGGTTTCAATCACGCCATCGCGGAAGCGGATGACGCGTTGGGCGTATTCGGCAATTTCATCTTCGTGCGTTACCATGACGATGGTACTGCCTTGGGCGTGTAACTCGGTGAGCAGTTCCATAATTTCTGCGCCCGATTTGCTATCGAGGTTGCCGGTGGGTTCATCGGCCAGAATAATGACCGGGTCGTTGATCAGGGCGCGGGCGATGGCTACGCGTTGAATTTGCCCGCCAGACATCTCATGGGGTTGATGGTGTAAACGATCGCCCAGCCCCACAGATTCCAGTACTGCAATGCCTTTTTGATGGTATTCGGCGTTTTCTTTTTCTTCGCCGCGATTGTAGAGTGTAGGCAGAAGTACATTTTCGAGGGCGGTGGTGCGCGCCAACAGGTTGAAACTTTGAAAGACGAAGCCGATACGCTCGTTGCGGATGATGGCGAGCTGAGTTTTGTCGAATTGGCTGACATCTTCCCCGGCGAGGAAGTACTGCCCTGCGGTGGGGCGGTCGAGGCAGCCGAGGATATTCATCACAGTGCTTTTGCCCGAACCCGATGGCCCCATAATGGCGACGAATTCATTTTCACCGATCGACAAGTCAACGCCATCCAGCGCCCGAACCTGGGCATCGCCCATACCATAAACTTTGGTGATGTTGTGCGTTTGAATGATGGGATGTGGTTTGTTCATAATGTATATAGTTCCTTGTGTGAGATGAGTATTCGGTGTCAGGTATCAAGCGTTAGTTGTGTTCTTGATACCTGACGCCTGAAACTTGATGCTTCACACTTTACTCCGTCGCCACAATCCCGGTCGTCACGATCTCGCCCGCTTCAAGGCCAGAGATAATTTCGGCTGAGGTATAGTCCATAATGCCAACTTCAACCATGCGCAGTTTTGGCTCGTTATCTCCGGTGACTACAAAGACGGCATATTCATCGGGGCCGAGTTCGCGCAGGGCTTCCACCGGGATGAGTACCGCATTCTCGGCGCGCCCGCCAATCACATCCACAGCCGCATTCAGGCCGATAGGCAGGCTACGCGGTTTGGAAAACGACTCTACATCCAGTTCAACCAGGGTTTTGATGGTGGTGATATTGCCTGATTCATACAGGCTGGGATCTACTTCGATGACATGTCCAATAAAAATATCATCGGGGAAAGCATCGAAAATCACTTCAACTTCGTAGCCTACCGAAACATTTTCAATATCCGTTTCATCGAGATAGACTTCCAGGCGCGGCTGGTTCAAATCTGCGACGGTGATGAATTTGGTATCGGCGGTCAGAGTTTCGCCGACTTCGGCAGAAATTTCCACGATGGTTCCAGCAATTGGCGAAACCAGCTTGACCACGGCCTGTTTTTCAAGCGCCAGGTTCAAATTGGCCTGGACGTTGGCAAGCTCGGCTAGCGCAAAGGCAACATCTTCGGGGTCGGCGCCATCGCTCAGGCGTTCCCATTCGGCCTGGGCCAGCGATAATTCGGCTTCAGCCAATGCAATTTCACCCGCCGAAGGGCCTGCTTTGGCGCGCTCCCAGGCACGCTCGGCATCGGCCAATTGAGCCTGGGCGGTTGCCAACTCGGCAGCAGCAACAGATTGATCGGCATCGCTGCCCGTGCTGTTCATGGCGTTATAGTCGCGTACCGCTTCGTCGTAAGATTGTTGGGCTGCCGAAAGTTGCGCCCGGAAATTGGCTTTAGTCAGATCGCTGTCATCGCGGCCTGAGTAGGGGGCATAATTTTCCTGGGCGCGTTCCAGCGCGTCTTCAGCAAGAACCACCTGTGCCCAGGCAGCATCAATATCGGCCTGGCTGGCTGTCGATTGGGTGTAAGTATAAGACCTTTGGGCATCTGACACGGCTTCCTGAGCGGCGACCAGAGCCTGCCAGGCTTCGGCTTGTTGCGTATCTGAGTTGAGTAAATCTTCAAGGGCGGCCTGCGCATCTTCGACGGCAATCAACGCCAGGGCAGCTTCTTTGTCGGCATTTTTATAGAGATCATCGAGTGTTTTCTGGGCTTCAAGCACATCCAGTTGCGCCTGGGCAACTTCGGCGGCAATCGCTTCGGGGGTATCTTCAGTATCGAGCAAGGCCAGTACATCTCCGGCCTGAACTTCGTCGCCAAGATCAAAGCCGAGTTCGCTTAATGTGCCGTATTCTTCAAATCCCAGGGTAACTTCGGCTGATGCGACGACCGCACCCGAAGCGCTGGCATATATAATTAAATCGCCGCGCCGGGCAACTGCGGTTTGAACTGCAGCCTCAGCAGCACTTGCCTCGGGTGTTGAACCTGCCTTCACCAGATAATACCCACCCCACCCGAGTCCGCCAATCGCTACCAGGGCGATGAACAACCCTTTCAGGTTCCATAATTTTTTCTTCTTTAGAAAGTCTCGTAGTCGATGCATAGTTTTCGTTCCTTTTGGTAACCGTAGATGAACGCAGATTTGTGCGGATAAAAAAAACAGCGTTTATCTGTGTTTTTCTACGGTTTGATTTGACCTCTACAACGATACCAAAGGGCAGCTTTTTGCCATAGTGAGCGCGGTCAATGGGATGGCCGCATACGTATGACCGCAGTCATATGCGCGTGTGACTCGGATATATAGGTACACAGGATTGTTTTATGCTATGATGGAAGCCATGAATAAAGACCAACTTGAACCGGGTTTGTTGCAAATTTTTCGCTGGTATGTGATCTTGCGGGGGATATTCTATTTGCTGACCCCGCTGACAAATTCGTTATTTGACAGCAAACACCCGCTTTATAGCGAGCCAGAACTTTCGCTGATGGCGATCTTTTTTGTGGTCAATATTTTGTTGCTGGGCGCATACCTTTTTAACCCGTGGGTACAACGTTTTTTGGGTAACGCCTATTTGCCCGTGGCGCTGATCGTCGCGGCCGTGGGGTTAATTCTGGAACAGCACTATATTTCGGGAATGCGCGGTTTCTGGCAGCCGTTGCCTTTCCTGTATATTCTGTTGTTATTGGTGGCCTGGCAATACCGTTTTTCTTATGTGCTCGTTTTTACGTTTGGCACGCTGCTGCTGGATATTGTTTTGATGCAACTCTCGCCGCCCCCGCAAATCCCGCGCTTTATCCCCTCGGAGCGCGAACTCTCGATGGTTTATGGGCGCATGATTACTTCAACTGTCTCTTATTTGGTTTTGGGTTATGTGGTCAACCGCATGATTACCGCCCAGCGCGCACAGCGTCAAAAACTCTCCGATGCCAATCTCAAACTTGTGCAGCACGCCGCCACGGTTGAGCAGCTTACTCTCAGCCGCGAGCGCAATCGCATTTCGCGCGAATTACACGATACCCTGGCGCACACCCTCAGCGCGCTGGCGGTGCAGTTTGATGCGCTATCAACTGTGATGGAGCCGTTGCCCGAGAAAGCACGCAGCCTGATTGAACGTATGCAGCAAACCACCCGCAGCGGCCTGGATGAAACCCGACGCACCTTGCGCAATTTGCGGGCTTCTCCGCTCGAAGAAATGGGCTTGAGCCTGGCCATTCGAGCCATCAGTCAGGATTTTGCCGCTCGCACCGCCTGTAATGTGGAATTGGAACTCCCCGATACTATCGAGGGCCTTGTGCCGGATGTTGAGCAATGCTTTTATCGCGTGGCGCAAGAAGCGCTGGCAAATATCGCCCGTCATGCCGCGGCGCAAAATGTGAGCGTTTGCCTGACACATAACAAAGCCGGATTGCAGATGACGATAGCCGATGATGGCCGCGGATTTGATGCCGAAAAAGGCATTCCTGGCGACCGGTTGGGGATGCAGGGCATGTATGAACGTGCCGGAATCATCGGGGCGCGGCTGAGGGTGGAGAGCAGCCCCGCGGCGGGTACCACCCTCGAGCTGACTCTGGCGGAGAACGCGCCATGATCCGGGTTTTAATCTGTGACGATCAGGTTGTCGTGGCCGAGGGCCTGGAAATGATCCTCAGCGCCGATCCTGAAATCGAAGTGGCCGGGTTGGCCTACGGCGGAGCCGAGGTCATCCAGAAAGCCGCAATGCTCCTCCCCGATCTGATTCTGATGGATTTGAATATGCCGGGCATCAATGGCATTCAGGCCACGCGCGAAATCCATAAAGCCCACCCTGAAATCAAAATTCTGGTGCTGACCACCTTTGGCGATGATGAATGGGTTTTCGATGCCATCCGCAGCGGCGCGCTGGGCTATTTGCTCAAAGGTACACCGCGCGAAGAGTTGATCCGCGCCGTGAAAGGCACTGTGCATGGCGATGTATATATTGACCCCGCCGTGGGCGCCAAGTTGCTGGCACAAATCACCAGCCAGCCGGTACCGAAATCTACTACCATCGCCAGTGATCTCAGCGAGCGCGAGATGGATATTTTGCACCTGTTAGCGCGCGGTCTGACGAATGCTGAAATCGCCGAGAAATTATTTCTCACCAAGGGGACGATTCGCAACTATGTTAGCTCCATATTATCAAAGCTGGAAGTCGAAGACCGTACCCAGGCCGCCATTTTGGCGATCCGCTACGGGTTGGTGGAATAAATAACTTGGATCAATCTTTAAGATTGATCCAAGTTGCCGTATGAATCGAAAAAGGATGTGTCCGGTTTAATATTGGACACATCCTTTTTTTGATTCCTTTCTAATTTGATCAGGATACCCGGTATAATAATGCAGTCCGAATGCACTTAAATTGATCTTGTCTCATTTCATGGAGTCATCTTATGGAAGAGTATTTGAGTAAACGAATTGATCTTGCTACGCAGAGCATGCTGGACAATGAAAAACTTACCGATGGCCTGGAAGATGCCGCTGCCGATGTGCTGATTGCCTGGGGGGTTGCCGCCACAAAAATAGTGGTCAGCCGCACTGCGGGGCTGGATGACCAGCAAGCTGAAGAAGCCATGTATCCGGAAATGCGCGCCTTGCGGCGCATGATGCGGGCAACCACACGCTGGTTATCGCGCTACGAAATGCTGGGGGCAGAACTCGCGCGGGAAAGATTGCAGGAAATCGCTGAATATGCGGCCACTGTCTATGGCGCGGGCTATCAGCCACCCAGCTTTGACCAGTTACACAAGTTTTTGGAAAATATACCTGCGATTTTTGATGCATCCAGTACAATTGCTGAGTTGCGGCGTTTGGTGGAAAACAAAACCATAATCTAATGAAGGAGTGAAATATGGCCGAAAAGAAGAAAAAATCGAAAAGCTCAGCGAGTATTTTAACGATATTATTTTTCGTAATCTTGGGGGGCGTCTATCTTTTCACTGGCAACGACCCCCTGGACTTGTTCACGCCTGAAGAAGTTGTTTCCACGCCCATCGTCGCAGTTGTTGAAGAACCGGTTCTAACGGCTGAAGCCGAACAACCGGTTGTCAGCAATCCACCGGGCGACTGGTATCAGGTCTATTTCACGGACCCAAATACCATTAATGATCCTGAAAACTTTTCCGGCTCTATTCCCGAAAAGTTAATTGAACGGATTAATAACGCGCAACAGGCGATTCATATCGCCGCTTTTGAGTTTAATCTCACCCCCGTGGCCGAAGCATTGATCGCGGCCCACGAGCGCGGTGTGGATGTGCGCTGGGTAACCGACGATGAGCACGGTATCGAAGCTGATGAAGAAGATGGGCACGGCCAATTTGCCATGTTCGAAGATGTGGGTATCGAAGTGAAAGATGATGGGCGCGGCGCCCTGATGCACAATAAATTCATCATTTTTGACTACCAGACCGTTTGGACAGGCTCAACCAATATTACTGAAAATGGCAATTTTCGCAATAACAATAATGTGATCGTGATTCAGTCCACTCGACTGGCGGCGATATACGAACTGGAATTTGATGAGATGTGGGCGGGTGAATTTGGCCCTCGATCAACGTCTACTCTGGGGCGGCAAACGCTCACCATCAATGAGACACCGATTCAGGTATTATTCTCTGCTGAAGATGAAGTTATGGCTCAATTAGTGCCCATTATCGAAGAAGCCCAGAGTAGTATTCGTTTTATGGCTTTCTCGTTTACGCATGATGCACTGGGCGCTGCTGTAATGGCAAGAGCGGAGGCCGGTGTGGATGTGAAAGGTATTTTTGAAACCCGCGGCAGCGAAACCGAATACAGCGAGTTGCCCGCCATGTATTGCGCCGGGCTGGAAGTACGCCAGGACGGTAACCCAAGGACCTTCCATCACAAAGTGATGATTATCGATGATGAAATCGTAATTACCGGATCGTTGAACTTTTCGAATAATGCCGATGAGAGTAACGATGAGAATGTCATCATTCTCGCGAATGCTGAGATTGCCGCCCAATATCTCGCCGAGTTCGAACGCCGTTGG
>JACNJM010000253.1:1384-49182 GCA_014382605.1 Anaerolineae bacterium | reverse complement strand
TGGGCGGCTCGGCGGCCACCGATGTGACCGGCGGCATGGCTGGCAAAGTGGAATTAATGCTCGCACTGGCCGGTAAAAACCAGGGGCTGAAAATTTTGATCTTTAGCGGCGCACAGGCCGGAAACGTGCAAGCCGCTTTGCAAGGCAAGTTATTGGGTACGTCAATTACATCGGTATAATATGCCTATGTTCTTCAAACCCCGCGCCACTATCCCGAAACGCTATAAGCTCTTGCTGGCCGTTGCCCGCATCTTGCGCCCCGAAGTCGGCGCCATGCAAATCGAGCGCCAGGTTGTTGCCGTTGGCGACCTGGTTTCATTCTTATATGCCGCGCCGCTGGCAATCGCCGGAATCATCTGGCTCATTCGAGTCAGCGATTGGCAGCTCTGGCGCGCTCACAGCGCGGAAATCGGATTACAAGCGGTATTATTTTTCATCTTCAATTATCTGCGTTTTTTCCTGATCGTCGAATTGCGCGCCAATCGCTACGGCAGTTCCGATGGCTCGCTGGCAGGGATCATTTTATGGTCGGGCATTCTGCTCTTCGGCCCCACGTTGCTCTGGCTGGCAATATTGGGAACGCTCTTTGAATTCTGGAGCAATTGGCGCAACGCCATTTCAGATACGGCCCGCTGGAGCCAATACCGCAATCTGGCGATCAATATTGCCGGAAACACCCTCGTCTCGTTGACTGCGCTCAACATCTACGTTGCCATCGGTGGCACGTACCCGCTTTCCCCGCTCTCCACCGACACCGTGATCCGCGCTTTCGGGCTGCTGGCGCTCAATTTTACCTTGCTAATTTTGCTGTGGAGCGGATACCTGCTCTATGGTGTCTGGTCGCAGCGTGTTTTGGCTGGCTCCGACCAGATCAACCCGGTATTGAAATTCTTCTTCCTGGCGATGGGATTGCCGCACATGGCGCACCCTTTTGCCATTTTAGCCGCCGGTTTATACGCCGAAGGCGGCATCCCCGTTTATCTGTTTTTCATCAGCGGAATGTTAATTGTGGCCTATCTGACGCGGCAATTAAGCTGGTCGGGGGAGAGCAGCCGCCAGCAATCACGGATGCTGGAACACCTGGAGCGGCTAGGGCGCGCCATTATCGATGCGCCGCCCCATACCGAAAATCTGCCTGCCATCCTAAAAGCACACATCCCAAATATGTTCCCGGCGGGGCGTTATGTGATCTGGATTTTCCCGGAAGATACGCTGGTCAAATATCCGTTGGACTGGCAACCCGATCTAGGCGCGATCTGGCCCTGGCTGCTCGAGCAAGAACAGGGGCAAATTTTCCAGGCGCAGGATGAACTGCCCTGGCAAAATGGCTTCGACTCCCATAACCCGATGGTTCTCTCCCCGATCAAAGATGGGGAATCGGGACAAACCTTTGGGGGGGTGTACCTGGAACTCTATGCGCTGGCTCAACCCTGGGATCGTCAGGCGCTACAAAATCTTTGCCCGGCCATGCAGACTTTGGGCGCGCAAATTGCATCGGCGATCAACCAGGCCAGAGTTTATGAGCAATCGCTGGAATATCAGCGCGTGCGCGAAGAACTCAAACTGGCCGGGCAAATTCAATCCAGCCTGTTGCCCAGCGTTTTCCCAAAAATGCCGGGCTGGCAACTTTCGGTTACGCTGGCGCCTGCCGGGGAAACATCGGGTGATTTCTTCGATGTCATTCCTCTTGAAGGCGGACGCGTGGGGATTGTGCTGGCCGATGTGCTCGATAAGGGCATCGGCCCGGCGCTGTACATGGCCCTGAGTCGCACGCTGATCCGCACGTATGCTACCGAATTCGAGTTGCAGCCCGATGTGGTTTTCTTCGCCACAAATGAACGCATTCTCAAAGATACGCGCGCCAATCTATTCGTAACGGCTTTTTACGGAATCCTTGATCCACAAAACGGCACGCTGACCTACGCCAATGCCGGGCATAATCCGCCGTTGTTATTGCGCGCAGAAAGTGATGGGGAAGCCGAATTACTCCAGAAAACCGGATTGCCCATCGGCATTGATGAAGAAGCCACCTGGGAACACCATACTGTGAATATTTTTCCGGGCGATGTGTTGGTCTTATATACCGATGGCATCCCTGAAGCCCAGAATATGCACAAGGAATTTTTTAAACGCAGTGCCCTTGAAACCACCGCGCGTGCCAATCTGCAACAATCGGCAGAGGGGATACAAAAAGCCATTCTGGATGCCGTCTATGATTTTCTGGGGGAAATTGCGCCCCAAGACGATATTACGCTAATGGTATTACTGCGCGATAATGAATGACCACAAATATAATCAATCAGCCCATACAAATTACTATCCGGCGCTTCGCCTTTCTTGATGCCCTGCGCGGCGCGGCTTTATTGTGCATGGTCGTAGACCACGCCTATGATTGGTGGCTGACCGAGGCTGATAATCTGGGGACATGGGGGCGAACAACGGAGTTTATTGGCACATTAGCCGCGCCAACGTTTCTGGCGCTGGTGGGGGTTTCGATGACGCTGGCAAGCGCTAAACGCGCATCCCAACATATTTCCACCCGGCAGGCGTTTTGGTTTTTGGTACGACGAGGCGGCATGGTTTTTTTATGGGGGTTTCTCACCAATTTTCTTGTTTTTTTCAACGGCAATAATTGGCAAGATGTTTTTGCCTTCGATGTGCTGCAGTGCATTGGTCTGGGAATGATCATCTGCGCGCCGTTGGTTTTGTGGGGGGCAGATTGGGTGTTGGCGCTTATAACCATCGGGGCACTATGGATCGGTCAAAATGGCGGTGCTATTTCTCTCTCCGGTTATATGGGAACCATGCTAAATGGCAATCCCCCGATTGCTTATTTCCCGCTTTTGCCCTGGCTGTTTTTCATCCCGGTAGGCATCCTTTGGGGGCGAAGATTGCTCGATTGGCAAGATCAACCCGCTCGGTTAAACCGCATGTCCTTGCTAATGCTGCCAACCGGCCTGGGGTTGGCGGTCGCCGCGGCGCTAATTCCATTGGATTGGGGTTATCGCTATCCATTTACCGCGCATATCTTCTTCAACTTAGCCATAATTGCGTGGGGTAGCGCAATACTGTATTTTCTATCGAGCATTGACTGGGGTTTAAAATCAAGCGATTGGTTGAGGGCACTGGGAAAGGAAACGCTCTTCCTGTACATTCTGCATCATCTGATTGGGTATCGTTTATTCTATTCTTTCGGCGCGGTTACGGGGCACACATGGCAAGGGCATTATGGTATTTTTTCAGTAGGCACGGCCACGGCAATGCTGCTGGCATTGATGGTGCTTTTGTATGTATCAACACGCCTGTGGATAATGGCAAAAGTTGAATACCCCCAATTGGGCGATTGGCTCTAGCTCGAATCAGTTTTGCGCTTTTTCATCGTTAGCAGATTCCCTCGAACTGGATCGAAGCTAAACTGCACATCATCCATCATCTGGCGCATCAAATATAAGCCAGCGCCGCGTGGCTTCAATTGCTCCAGCGGCACAGTATAATTCGGGGATGGAATATCTTCAGGGTTAAAACCTGCGCTCCAATCGCGCAGTTGAACCGTCACACCACCGGGTGTAATATCACAGGCGCACTCGATTTCACCCAATCCTTCGCCGCCATAGCCATGCTCAATAATATTGGTACAGGCCTCATCCACGGCCAATTGCACAGCATAGACCTGAGCCGCGTCAAAGCCTGCTTTTTGGGCTATCCGGCTGACGAATTTACCAATCGCAGCCAGATTCTCGTATCGCCCGATAAATTTGCGCGTTGGCATCGGGAAGATTACCTGCTACTGGGAATAAAAAGAGCGAGGCGCAAGCTTGCATCCCCGCCCTTTGATTCAAGCACTGCGATTGACTAAAAACTACCAACCGCAGTTATGAGATCAGCGTAGATTTCGACAAAATGTTTCACACCAGCCAAATCGAGAGATTCCTTCATTTCTTCTGCCACATTAACCAGGACCAATTTGCCGCCTTCTTTTTTACAGGCTTTCTGCGTTTCGAGCAGTACCCACAAACCACGGCTGGATATAAAATCAACCGCAGACATATCAAAAACAATACCAGATTTGCCATCGTTGACGATGGCATTAAACGCTTGCTCCAACGCCGGAGCAGTTTGGCTGTCAATACGGCCAGAAGCCTTGAGTACATCACAGCGCTTATAGGATGTTGTTTGAAGTTCCATTCAGAAAACTCCTCAAATTTTTCAGTGCGTGCATAGTTGAACGAACGAATTCACCTGATCCTTAGGCGGCAATAGTATATCATGGTTCAAATGGGTGATGCTATAATTACCATCAGGAGTTCCATAAGAGTCTACACTGTATGTGCACGAGAAATCTAAACAAGGTAATCGCAATGCAAATGCTTCCACTCTCCTTTTCGTAGCGAGCATATGCAATTGATAAAGGTTGATACATGCAAATTCTATCGAAGCAACAAGATACGTTACTAAAAGAAGAACGTAATTTACTACGCGATTTGCGCGTGACGCTGGCGAATATGAGCGCGCCTGTCGAAGATCAGACTGCGCTGGAAGAATCGATTCAGCAATTGGATGATTTCTTTCTGCTGGTTATTGTGGGCGAATTCAACGCCGGTAAAAGCGCCTTTATCAATGCCCTGTTAGGGAAGCGTATCCTCAAAGAAGGGGTGACTCCCACTACAACCCAGGTCAATGTGTTACGCTACGGGGAAGATCAAGATCGCCAGATCATTGATGATCATCTGCACATTCTTACAGCGCCAGTGGATTTTCTGAATGAGATCAGTATTGTAGATACACCTGGCACAAACGCAATTATCCGTGAGCATGAGAATATTACCTCGAAATTCGTGCCCCGCTCCGATCTGGTGTTGTTCATCACTTCTGCGGATCGGCCTTTCACAGAGAGTGAACGCTCATTCCTTGAGAAGATCCGCGATTGGGGTAAAAAAGTTGTCATCATCATCAATAAAATTGATATTCTACAGAACGACGATGATTTAGCCCAAATTCAGGATTTTCTGAGCGAGAACGCGCGCCTGTTGCTGGGGATCACGCCCGATATTTACCCGATCAGCGCGCGCAAGGCTTTGCAAGCCAAGCAGGGAGAACCCCATTCATGGCTCGAAAGCCGTTTCGAGCCACTGGAGAAATATATTCACGACACGCTGGATGAGAGTAGCCGCCTGCGTTTGAAATTCCTAAATCCATTGGGGGTGGGCAAACATCTCACCGAACGCTACCTCAAAACAATCAGTGAACGCATTGAATTGCTGCAAGATGATTTCCAAATGCTGGAAGATGTTGAAACGCAGCTAAACGAATACCGCGCCGATATGCTGCGCGATTTCGACTTCCGCCTGTCAGATGTAGATAATGTACTCTACGAGATGGAGCAACGCGGCGAGACCTATTTCGATGAAACCATACGGCTGGGGCGCGTTTTCGATTTGATCAAGAAAGAGCGTATCCAGCGCGAATTTGAAGTGCAGGTTGTCGGCGATGTGCCACAGCGCATTGAGAAAAAAGTTGCCGAGATGATCGACTGGAGCGTTGATGCCGACCTGCGCCAGTGGCAAGCCGTCACCGAGCATATTGCTGACCGTCGGCGCAAGCACAAAGATCGTATTGTTGGCGGCGATGGCGCGGGCAATTTCCATTACGACCGAGAACGGTTGATCGAAGGCATTGGTCAAGAAGCGCGCCGGGTGGTAGATTCATACGATAAGGCTAAAGAAGCTCAACACATGGCGCAAGGCGCGCAAAACGCGGTGGCGGCAACGGCTGCGTTACAAATTGGAGCGGTTGGCCTGGGCGCTGTAATTGCGGCGATTGCAACAACTTTAGCTGCGGACGTGACTGGTATTCTGCTGGCCGGGTTGGTGGCCGCGTTAGGATTATTCATCATCCCCGCCCGGCGCAACAAAGCCAAAAAAGAGATGCGCGCCAAAGTAGCAGAGATGCGCCATCAACTGACCAAAGCCCTGCGAGGTCATTTCGACAAAGAAATTGAACGCAGCCTCCAGCATATCAACGACACCGTAGCCCCTTATACTCGTTTTGTAAGAGCGGAGCGCAACAAAAATACAGACGTACAAGAAACATTACAGACAATCCAGAACGGATTGAGCCGTTTACAAACACAGATCGTTGATCTGTAGCGATCTGCCCTCAAGTTGACAGTTCTATGGCACTCGATTAGACTTGATACCATTGGAAAAAGTTGTGTGGGAGCGCGCTGCGCTCCCACACAACTTTTTCAAGTTTTTTCACCTGGTTTAACCCACAGATAGAAGGTAAATATGTTGTACACGCGTCAGCAACTTGAAGCATTTGAAGAACAAACGCTAGCTCCTTATGGCATCTGCAGCAAAGATTCCAAGGGGCGCGACTGCCCGGAAGCAGAACCCGACTACCGTACTGCCTTTCAGCGTGATCGCGAGCGAATTTTGCATACGACTGCTTTCCGTCGGCTGGAGTATAAAACTCAAGTCTTCATTATCTCAGAGGGAGATTATTACCGCACGCGCCTGACGCATACTCTCGAAGTGGCACAAATTGGGCGCTCCATTGCCCGTGCTCTGGGCGCCAATGAAGACCTGGTTGAAGCCATCTGCCTGGCACATGATTTGGGGCACTCCCCCTTTGGGCATTCAGGTGAAGAAATTTTGAACCGACTGATGAAAGATCACGGTGGGTTTGACCATAACAAACAATCATTGCGTATCGTCACCGAACTTGAAAAACGCTACCCTGAATTCTCGGGGCTAAATCTAACCTGGGAGACGCGCGAGGGGATTGTAAAACATGAAACCGAATATGATATCGCAGACGCGTCGAATTACAACCCCGCCTTGCGTGGTCATCTCGAAGCTCAAATCGCCAATATTGCGGATGAACTCGCCTACACTTCGCACGATCTCGACGATGGGCTGCGCTCAGGGATGATCACACCAGCGATGTTAGAGGGGATTACGCTATGGGAGATTATTCTAGAGAGTATTGAAGCGCGCACCAACCCCTTCGATGATCTTATTCGCCACCGCCTTATCCGGCGATTGATCGGCCTGGCGGTGAGCGATATGGTCAAGTACACTACACAACGACTTAACGAAAGCGGAGTACAATCAGTTGAAGAAGTACAAACGTTAGACTATAACGTCGCCAGTTTCAGCGATGATATGCGCCGCCGCAATCGTGAGCTGAAAGATTTTCTATACAATAATCTTTATCGGCACCCGCGCGTGTTGCGCATGCAAGCCAAAGCCGAACGTGTTATCCGGGAGATATTCGTAGCCTACGAACAAGAATCTGCCATGATGCCGAATCATATCCAACAGCAAATCGCGCCTGTTGGTCTCGAACGCACAATTTGCGACTATATTGCTGGCATGACAGACCGCTATGCCATCGAAGAGCATACCAAGCTCTACGACCCTACAGTAAGGCCCTAAAAAATTTACCAGCCCTGGTTCAACCCCGAAAGACATAACCTATGAGTACACAATATCTGACCAAAGCAGGCAAACAAGAATTGCAAACCGAACTTGAGCGCTTAATTACGATCAAGCGCCCCGAAATTGCGCGTCGCCTCAAATCTGCCATTGAAATGGGCGACTTATCAGAAAATGCCGAATATGTTGCCACAAAAGAAGAGCAGGGTTTTATGGAAGGACGCATTCAGGAAATTGAGTATATTCTTGCCAATGCAGAAATCATAGAAACGAAAGGGGGCTACGATATTGTCTCGATTGGAGCAAAGGTGACTATTCAGGAAGATGATTTTCCGGAGGAGGTCTATCACCTGGTCGGCAGTCAGGAGGCGGACCCTGGCAATGGGCGGATTTCCAACGAATCGCCGATTGGCCGTGCGTTGCTGAGCAAAAAAGTTGGCGACACGATTCAAGTAGAAACCCCGGGGGGGAAGATTAACTTCAAAATTCTAAAAATTGAGTAACCCCCACCTAAGGGATATGAAAACAACCCCTGGCAACTTGTACCCGGCCAGGGGTTGTTTGATTCTCTTTTCCAGGGGTTTTGCGCCCCTATTGGGTTAAATTTTTTGCCAAACGGCGAGTTCCAGCGTCAAACGTTCGAAGAAACTCCCCTGAGGCAGTCCATCCCCATCGCTGCCGTAGGCCATATCCACCACTCGAGCCACCAGACGCAGCGTGGCCGTCTCGAGGATCATCTCCGAGCCGGGGTCCGCAGGGAAAGGTTCGCCTTTGGTTTGCAGCCGCTCGCGCAGAGTATTGTCGTTATAAGCATGGCGGCTCATCAGAACTTTGGTTACCGTTTGAATATCATTCTTGTCAAAAAGCCAGATTTCATATGCGGCAACTTTCTTCGGCTCGCCAATGCCAATCGCCTCCGAGATGCCTACACCGCACTCCCCGAGAAATTCGCCGGTGGGCGAGTCGATGCTGAATGAGTCATCGAAGAGATCATCGCCGAGCATATAGGTGGTCATAAACTGGACCATCGGCGGCACCTCACCCCGTGCAGAAAAATCGGTTGGTTCAGAGTTGCGAGAAATTTCCTGGGCCTGTGCAATCGGTGACATAAATTCTGACTCTGAAGATAAGCCGCGCTGCCGGGATATATATAAATAGCCAACCACTCCAACTGCCAAGAGCGAAACAACGCCGCACATCACCAGGATCGGTGTAAAGTTAATGCCCCCGGAAGCTGGTTCGCCCGTATCGGTAGTTTCAGTTGGTATTTCTTCGGGCGCGATTTCTCCGGACAGGGTTTCTTCTGCAGGCACTACAGGCGCTACAGCCGCACCCGTAATGACCTCGCTGAATTTCTGGACATTTTCTGGATATGCGCCAGGGCTTGCCGCAACACTGGTCAGGGTTTCATCGGCTGTTTCGCCAAGATATTCCCACCGTTGGCGCGCGATATCTTCATCAGGGAATAGCGCATACGAGTCGATCGCCATGTGCAAATAATCATCACGATACGTTGGATGCAAATCTGCCGGGGAACCATCGACCCACTTCACAGGCCAAATCCCCCACCCGATAATAAACCAACCGATGAATAATCCGACGCCCAGGCCGACTAAGCCAGCCACGAGGGGATTATTAAATTTCTCACGAATGAATTCCATCGCTTCTCTCCATTTTTTCTAGCTCGCTCAGCCAAAACCTGCTGCCTACTCGCTGATCACATCTTCCAGTATTGTAGACGAGAGAGGGAAAACATGCAATCCCTCACAAGTTCACGTTACGAACAACTTTTAGTCTGTTGCAAGCCTTATGCCAGGCTACTCAGCGTCTTCTGAAAGCTCATCCGGGATGACAGCATCGCGCATAAATACTTCTTCGCATTTTATACAGGCAACCTGATGTTTGTTATTGGCAACCAGCAAACCGCCACATTTGGGACATGGCACCGGCAGCGGTCGCTTCCAGGATGAGAATTCACACTCTGGATAGTTGGAACAACCATAGAAAATACGACCCCGGCGTGTTTTTCGAATAACAAGGTCGCCGCCGTCATCCGGACAGAACACACCAATTTTTTCCAACCAGGGCTCTGTGTAACGACACGTCGGGAAATTGCTACAACCAATGAATTTACCATGCCGCCCCCAACGGATGACCAGTTCTTGCGAACATTCCGGACAGGCGCGCCCAATGGGTTCAGGGCCGGTATTCACATCTGGCATTTGTTCTTTGGCGAGTTCAAGTTGCTTCTCAAAGGGGGTGTAAAAATCGCGAATCACATCCACCCAGGTCTGTTTGCCATCTGCAACCTGATCCAGGTTTTCTTCCATCTCCGCCGTGAAACTCACATCGACAATATTGGAAAAATGCTCGACAAGCAGATCATTAACCAATTCGCCAGTTTCTGTCGGGAACAAGCGCCGTTGCTCGCGGATAATATAGCCGCGGTTTTGCAACGTGGAAAGTGTGGGCGCGTAGGTTGATGGTCGGCCAATCCCGTTCTCTTCCAGTTCCTTAACCAGAGACGCATCTGAAAAACGGGGCGGCGGCTGGGTGAAATGCTGTTCAGGGATTAAACGAAGGAGTTTTAATAACTGCCCGACGGTTAAATCTGTAGGAACAAGCATATCTGCATCATCTTCCTGCTTAAGTTCTTTATAGACCACCAAAAAGCCCGGGAACTTAATTGTAGAACCAGATGCACGCAGCAAATAAGTATTTTTTACTTCAGACCCTTCAATCTCTACCGAGATCGTATTATAAACGGCCGGGGTCATTTGAGATGCTACAAAGCGCTGCCAAATCAGTTGATACAGCCGGTACTGATCACGCGTCAAAAAACTCTTGATAGCTTTCGGCGTGCGATACGCTGAAGTTGGGCGCACAGCTTCGTGTGCTTCTTGCGCCCGGCGGGCTTTGGTTCGATATTCAGGCGTTTCTTTTGGAGCATATTTTTCGCCATATTGCCCAACGATAAATTTGCGCGCTTCAGCCTGTGCCACCGCAGAGATATTGGTGGAATCCGTACGCATATAGGTAATCAAACCTGTCTGTCCGCCATCGCCCACATCCACGCCCTCGTATAATTGCTGGGCTATTCGCATGGTGCGCCGCGCGGTAAAACTTAATCGGCGGGAGGCATCTTGCTGCATGGTGCTGGTGGTAAACGGCGCCTGTGGATTACGACGACGGGTGCCCTTTTTGGTTTTGCTGACGGCATATTTGGCCCGCTCCATATCCACCAGCAGTGGAATAACATCGGCTTCGATGGATAAACTTGGCTCTTCACCATTAACCCGCACCAGCTTGGCGATGAATTTTTCTTTATCGCCATTCGGAGAAAATTCTGCCGCAATCGTCCAGTATTCTACCGGGATAAAGGCATCAATTTCGCGCTCGCGCTCCACAATCAACCGCAAAGCCACCGATTGCACACGCCCCGCCGAAAGACGGCCGCGCACTTTTTGCCACAGCAACGGGCTAATACTGTACCCCACCAGACGATCTAAAATGCGGCGCCCCTGTTGGGCGTTGACCAAATCCATATCCAGCGCACGCGGATGAGTAAATGCTTCTTCAATCGCCGGGCGCGTGATTTCATGAAAAACCACCCGCCGGGTGCGCTCCGGTTCAATTTCAGCCGATTCCATCAAATGCCAGGCAATCGCTTCGCCTTCCCGGTCGAGATCGGTCGCCAAATAAATTTCTTCAGCCTGATTTGCCAAAACTTTTAACTCTTTGACCACATCGCGCTTTTCGTTGGGAACACGGTATTTCGGCATGAAATCGTTCTCGACATCCACCGAGAGCTGTGAGCGCAGCAAATCGCGCACGTGGCCTACTGAAGCGCGCACTTTATACCCCTTGCCCAAATAACGCCCCACTGTTTTCGCTTTGGCAGGCGACTCAACAATCACCAACTTCCCGGAACGCTTGACTTCTTTTTTCTTACGCGGTCGCCTGGTAACTTCAGGCGGCGTCAGACCTTCATGCGCCGGTGTGCGTCCCATCCGGTACAGGCCGGTAGTACATTCCAAACAAACGCCGCGTGTCGCTGGGGTCCCCGATGCTGTAAAAACAGCTTCCGGGCTGCCAATTTCGCGTTTTGTCTTACACTTCACACAATAGGCTTCCATAAAAACTCCAAACACATGCCGCCTACAAATACTGGCGACCCGTCGCTTTTAAATTTTGTACAATCTGGCGAACTTTTTGCGCCTGATCTTTCTTGCAAACCATTAAAACATCTCCGGTGTCCACCACCACCAAATCATCCACCCCAATGGTCACAATCAGACGCTCTTCATTGGATGTGAAGACCAATGTTTGTTGTGTATCGAGGGCCAGATGCCGCCCCCCCAGTGCGATATTTCCCCGCTCATCGGCAGGAAAAATATCAAACAGCGCCTCCCAACTCCCAACATCATTCCAGCCCAATCCTTCCGCGGGGATCACAACAACATCCTCAGCATTTTCCATAATGCCATAATCAATCGTTTCCGGTTGAATTTGCGGCCAAAGCCGCCGCACAACGGACTCGCTCTGGGGTTGGTTCCAGGCCTCGGAGATTTCATTTAACATTGAGGCAAGTTCTGGCATCTGGCGACGAAATTCAGCCTGAATGCGCGCCACCTGCCAGACGAACATCCCCGAGTTCCAGGCGTGATCGCCGCTTGCGAGCATTTCACGAGCGTATGACTCATCGGGCTTCTCTACAAAACGGCGTACAGCATAGGCATTCAAATCCTGATATTTGGCAACCCGCTCGCCCTGCTGGATATAGCCATAACCCGTCGCCGGAAATGTAGGCGCAATGCCCAGCGTAACCAGATGTCCGTCTTGAGCGGCATCAAAAGCAGCCAGCAATAATGCCTGGAAATAGCCTTCGTTTTTAAAGATATGGTCGGCAGTTAGTACAGCCATTATTGCCTGCGGATCACGCGCCGCCAGCGCAACCGCGGCCAGCCCCACCACCGAGGCGGTGCCACGCGGCATTGGCTCTAACAAATAATTCTCAACCGGAATTTGGGGGCACTGTGCCTGCAATGCCGCCGCCTGCTCCGCTACGGTAACAACAAAGATGCGTTCTGGCGCAAAAATACCATCCAGGCGGTCAACGGAGATTTGGAATAAAGAACGTTCCCCAACCAAAGGGAGCATCTGTTTTGGGTTTGCAACCCGCGATAACGGCCAAAGACGAGTACCACCACCGCCAGCCATAATCACGGCATAATAATGCTCATTCATTCATCACTTATCCGTATGATAATCGGAACCAACTTCGCGCACAGCATAATAACGCATTCCGCTGACCTGACGCACCATGCCTTTGAGTTCCATCATCGCCAGGGCGGCGGTAACTTGCTCAATGGGTAAGTTCGTGCGGGAGCGAATTTCATCTACATGCACAGGACTATGATCGAGCACAGCAAATAATTGTGCTTCAGTGGCATCGGCAGGCAATACCGTGCGAGCCTGTCGATGGGCTGAGATCATGGTCAAATCCAGCGTTTGTAAAATTTCTTCCGGATCCAACAAAGGGTGAGCGCCTTGTTGGATCAGCCAATTTGTGCCTTTGCTTTGTGGGGTCAGCACGTTTCCCGGCACGGCAAATACCTCACGCCCTTGTTCGGCAGCGAATTCGGCGGTAATCAGCGCGCCGCTTTTGCGGCCTGCCTCCACAACCACCGTTGCCATCGAAAGTCCGGCAATAATGCGATTGCGCGGCGGAAAATTACGCGCATCGGGGTGCGTACCAACGGAATAATCGCTAAGGATCGCGCCATTCTGAGCAATTTGCTCGGCCAGCCCGCGATGCTCCGGTGGATAAATACGATCTACGCCGCTGCCTAGCACAGCAATTGTGCGCCCGCCAGCATCCAACGCAGCTTTATGTGCAATCCCATCAACGCCGCGCGCCAGGCCACTGATAATCGTCACACCATTACGCACCAGGGTGCGCACGATGCTCTCGGTCACTTGACGGCCATAGGCTGTGATGCGGCGCGTCCCCACTATGGCAACGGCCCACTCATCTTCTGGGATCAACTCCCCACGCAGAAAAAGCACCGGAGGCGCGGTATCCAATGCCTTGAGCCGCGCGGGATAATCTTCATCATCCCAGGTGAGTACACGGATCCCTTGTGCCTGAATAGCTTGCAAAACATCGGCCAGATCAACATCCTTGCGCAGTTGAACAAAGTTGGCAACAATGCGCTGGCTTAAACCCGCTTCACAAAGAGTTTCAGGAGACGCATTCCAGGCGGTTTCCAGATCACCAAAATATTCCAGCAATCTTTGCAAACGGACTGCGCCAATCCCTTTGACCAAGTTGAAACCAACCCAATATTTCTGATTCTCTGTCAACACCAACCCCTGGTTCAGTCGATTTTTATGGGGCAGCTCAAGCCAGTCACAGCTTGCTTCCCCCCACTTCTCTTGGAAGATACACCCAAATATCTAGGGCTTCCCGCGAGAATCTTCGTAAAGCAGTCAAAAAAGCGTGCATCAGAATACCATATTGTTTTTTTATGTGTCAAGGCGCAAAAAAGGGAGTGGCGCTGCCATAGCCATCGCCACTCCCTTTTTTACATCTACATCTCTATATTTACACAATTAACCCGGGCAGCAAATGAACCCGAATCTGACTTTCTTTCAAATCAATAGACAGAACAACCGATTCAATATCTGGGAGCAATACTTCGCCGCCATTTGGTGAGCGTACCAGAAAGACATCGTTAGCGCCCGTGTCAATGATTTTTTCTACGCTGCCCAGCAAATGCCCGGTAGCGTCTTCGATGACTTGCAAGCCCAGCAATTGGTGTAGATAGTATTCGCCTTCATCCAATTCGGGGCTATCCGCGGCGCGCACAGAAATAATTTGATTGCGAAATTCGCCAACCTGCTCGCGGTCGAGCAAGCCAGAAAAAGCGATCAGTAAATCCTGCCGATGCCAACGGACGCTCTCAATTTCCAGGGGTCGGTGCGCTTCGCCAGCATAGAGCATATTACCGGGCAGTATGCGCTCGGGGAAATCTGTCCACACGGACATGAGCATCTCACCGCGTAGCCCGTGCGGTTTACGCAGCTTCCCAACGACTAAGAATTCAGGCTCGCCACCCATTTGTGACGAGCCTGCTTTATGCTCAGGAGAAAAATTGATGCGTTCAAAGATCATCGTGGATCATCAATATCAAGAGTGGCGTTTTTACCTTCGCGCGCTGCGGCAACATAAAGCAGCCTACGAATGGCATTGGCTACACGCCCCCCTTTACCAATTACGCGTCCCATGTCTTCTTTCGCAACCCGGAGGTGTAAATAAACTTTGGAACCGTGGTTTTTCTGATCTACGACAACTTCCATCGGATCATTTACGAGCGAACGAGCAATGAACTCTACCAGGCTTTTCACAAAGCACCTCCCATATTTCTCATCAATTCTAGAAAAGAAATTCAATCGATAGGCATGCAAACCAATTTTTGCGTCACACACCTATCGTATCAGAAACTGTCACAAACTTATGCTTCTTCGGTTTCAGTTTCAGCTTCAGTTTCAGCTTCAGTTTCTTCCACCTGCGGTTCTGCTTTTGGTTCGGCGGGTTTCGCTTTTGCAGCCTGTGCAATCAAATCATCGCGACGGGTGCGCGGATCAACATTACGAGCTTCCATAGCAGCAGCGGCTTCTTCAAGTAGTTTTTCAACAGCTTCACCAGCTTTGAAGCGTTCGAAACGATCCATCAAACCAACCTGCCGAAACAAGCTACTCACAGAATCCGAAGGCTGTGCACCAACACTCAACCAGTGATACACGCGATCTTCGGTGAATTCAATTGTTGATGGCTCTGTACGCGGGTTATAAAAACCCAAAACTTCCAGAAAACGTCCATCGCGGGGGCTTTCTTTGTCTGCTGCCACAACACGATAGCTGGGCTGCTTTTTTGCGCCAATGCGGCGCAGTCGAATGCGTACCATAATTGATCTGTCTCCTTCAGTTACAGATATTGGGTATTAATATATAGTGTCGTATCGCCATCTACAGTGAGAGGGGTTGCGCTGAAGGGGCGCACACTGCTTCTGCTTTACGTTTTATCCAAACAAACCAGAGAGGCCGCGCATCCCTGACTTTCGCAAGGTCTTCATCATGCGCTGCGCTTCCCGATACTGTTTCAACAATTGATTAACATCCTGAACCTGGGTGCCAGACCCCGAGGCAATTCGCCGTTTGCGGCTGGCGTTCAGGAGTTTAGGTTTGCGGCGCTCTGCCACAGTCATCGAACTCAGAATGGCTTCCGTTCTTTTGAGCTGTTGTTCGGCTTCTTGCGGATCCACCGATTTTGCCATCTGACCCATGCCGCCGGGGACCATATCGAGCAGTTGACCAATCGGGCCCATCTTGCGCACCTGTTTGAGTTGGTCGCCGAAATCCTCAAGGGTGAACTCGCCCGACATGAGCTTTTTGGCCTGCGCTTCGGCGGTATCCGTGTCAAAGGCCGCCTCGGCTTTTTCGATCAGGCCGATGACATCACCCATCCCCAGAATGCGCGAAGACAAGCGCGATGGATCGTAAACTTCGAGCGCGTCCAAGCCTTCGCCCACACCCAAGAATTTGATCGGCACGCCAGTGACCGAGCGAATAGAGATCGCCGCGCCCCCGCGGGCATCGCCATCCATCTTAGTGAGGATCAACCCCGAGAGCGGAACCGCTTCGCGAAAACCCTGGGCAATATTGACCGCTTCCTGACCGATCATGGCATCCACAACCAGCAGCACTTCGGTCAAATCCACTTTCGCGGTAATGGCCTGAAGTTCGGTCATCAGGGTATCATCCAGTTGTGAGCGACCGGCCGTGTCCAGAATGACCGCACCAAAACCGCCCTTTTGCGCCTTATCATGGGCACGTTTGGCAAGTTCGGGGGGAGCAATATCGGGCTGGGCAAAAACTTCGATTCCCAAACGTTCGCCGAGGGTTTGCAACTGCTGCACAGCCGCCGGGCGGTACGGGTCGCCAGCAACCATCAGCACGCGTTCACCCTGCCCGCGCAAAATACGCGCCAGTTTTCCAGCCGCCGTGGTTTTACCAGCGCCCTGCAAGCCCACCAGCATGATGACACGCGGTTTGGGACCACGCAAATCAAGCGGAGCGGCCTGGCCAAGCGTGGCAATCAACTCTTCGTTGACAATCTTGATAATTTGCTGGCCGGGGTTGAGCGCTCGCGAAACTTCGTGACCGACGGCGCGCTCGCGCACGCGGGCGATAAACTCTTTGGCAACTTTGTAATGTACATCCGCTTCCAACAAAGCCAGACGAACTTCGCGCATGGCATCATCGACATCGCGTTCAGAGAGCTTGCCCCGGCGGCGCAATTTGTCGAAAACTTCGTTGAGGCGGCCTGTCAGATTCTCAAACATAATAAACATCAAAATTGCGGCTGGCAACCACTACAACAGGCCAACCGCAACGCTGAATTCTAGCTTGTAAGGGATGTTTGGTCAAGGGAAGTTCAACAGCAATATTGTCACGCCGATTCACCTATGGTAGAATTCAGCCCGCTTGGGAGGGGTTCTCCCAACCCACGCCCCGGAGGGATGGCCGAGTGGACGAAGGCGCCTGTCTTGAAAACAGGTATGGAGCAATCCATCGTGGGTTCGAATCCCACTCCCTCCGCCTTAACAAATGGTGAATTATGAATGCAGAATACGAAACGTTAATTTCGTATTCTGCATTCATAATTCTGCACTTCTTGGGGAGGTGCCAGAGTGGTTGATTGGGGCCGCCTGCTAAGCGGTTGTCGGGGTAAAACTCGACCGCGGGTTCGAATCCCGCCCTCCCCGCCTTTGCTCTCGTAGCTCAGTGGATAGAGCACTTGGTTGCGGACTAAGGGGTCGCGCGTTCGAGTCGCGCCGAGAGCGCAGATTAGAGCGGGAAAATCCCGCTCTCTTTTTTTATCTATGAAAATTGAAAAACCCCAAATCTTACTCACCAATGATGATGGCATTCGCTCGCCGGGCCTGTGGGCCGCGGCGGCCGCCTTGGAAGCGATTGGTTATGTTACTGTGGCCGCCCCGCGTGAGCAAAGTTCGGGGATGGGGCGCAGCCTGCCCAATACAACCGATGGCCTGATTACGCCTGAACAACTCCAAGTCAACGACCGTATCTGGACGGTTTACGCGGTGGGCGGATCGCCTGCCCAGGCCGTGCTGCACGGCGCGTTGGAAGTGATGCCTCGCTTGCCCGATCTGGTGGTTTCGGGGATTAACTACGGAGCTAATATCGGCAGCGGCGTGACCATTTCGGGCACGGTTGGCGCGGCGCTCGAAGCGGCTGCGTTGGGCATCCCGTCCCTGGCTATCTCTTTAGACACCAAACTGGAACACCACCTTTCCTATTCGCAAGAAGTCGATTTTTCTGCCGCGGCTTTTTTTACGGCTTATTTTGGGGGCAAATTACTGCAAAAACAGATGCCCTCGGATGTGGATGTGCTCAAAGTAGAGATTCCGGCTCAAGCCACGCAGGAAACGCCCTGGGAGATTACCCGGCTTTCACGAGTACGATATTACCACGCCGAAAAGCCAGAACGCACATCCTGGGATCAGCCCACGGTGATGGGCTACCGTGTCAACGAAAGTTGGCGGGAAGCTTCTGCCGATTCGGATGTTCATGCACTTTTCACCCGCAAGCATGTTTCAGTGACCCCTTTGAGTTTAGACCTGACGTCGCGGGTCTTGCCGGAAATGCTTGAGAAATTATTGAGTTAATCTGACCCCCGTAATACGGCCAGAATTTTGGCGTGCAAAACCGGGTTAGCTGCCAAAACCGAGTAGGGTGGCTTAAAATAATCCTGCTCGCCACGCGCACTTGTGACCAATGCCCCGGCTTCCTGCGCAATCAATACCCCAGCCGCCATATCCCAGGCCCCCAGGCGCAATTCCCAATAGCCATCGAAACGCCCCGCAGCAACATAGCATAAATCCAAAGCTGCCGAGCCTAAACGCCGCACGCCCTGAGTTCGCAAAGTTAGCCTGGCGAAATTATCGAGGTTATTTTCCGGGTTACGCCACGAATCGTAGTAAAAGCCCGTCACCAGGAGGCTTTGCCCCAGCTCGGGTACAGCAGTCACCTTCAAAGGAGTCCCGTTGAGCCATGCGCCTTGCCCGCGTTCTGCACTGAAACACTCATCCCGCATCGGGTCGTAAACCACCCCCAGGGTAAGTACATCCCCCACCGCAAAGGCAATTGAAACCGAAAAGAAGGGAATGCCGTGCGCATAATTGACCGTGCCATCCAGAGGATCCACAATCCAGCGCTGCTCGCCAAGACCTTCTCGCAAACCGCTCTCCTCAGCGATCACATGCTGGCCTGGAAAACGCTCGGCCAGCGCACTGAGTAAGAATTCTTCTGAGCGGCGGTCAACTTCGGTAACTAGATCAATCTCGCCTTTGAGTTGTACATCGTGTTGTTTGCCATACCCCTGGCGGACAATTTCGCCAGCCGTGCGGGCCATTTTAATCAGGTCGCTCAGTGTAGGTTGCATCAGTCATTTTCCGTATTTTTTGGGATGATCGGCATTTGTCATTCCGACCGCAGGGAGCGCAAGGAGGAATCCCTGTACCCTTATCTCAGAGATTTCTCGCCGCTGGCTCGAAATAAAATAAGGGTGTACAGGAGCAAATTATCCCGCACACCCCTTGCTTTATAAGTTTCTCAGTTTTTCGTTATTCGCTGGCGTTTTCTTCAGCAAGGATTTTATAGAGTTGATCCAGTTCATCTTGAATTTCTTGCTTTTGAGCGCTGGCTTCTGTGAGCAAGGCTTCAAAAGCTGGCTTTTGCTCTGTGGGTAATGTTTGTAGCAAACGCTCCGTACGCGCGATCTGATTTGTTTTCTCACTCAGTTTTTCTTCCAACCGTTTGCGATAACCACGATAAAACTCTTCTTTGCTCATCAGCGGAGGCAGCGCTGGCGCTCCCTCGGTGAGAATTTCAGCAATTGTGAGCAAAAATTCAGCGGTATCTACCGGTTTTACCAAAAATCGCACCGCGCCTAATTTTAGTGCAAATTCCCGATCTTCCGGAGTAACGTAAGTGGCTGAAAGAAAAATCACCGGAATTTGATGCGTTTTCGGGTTCTGCCGTAAAGCATACATCAGGGCAAACCCATCCATGCGCGGCATGAGAATATCGGTGATAATCAGCGCCGGGCGCTCTTCGGCTATTCGCTCAAGAGCTTCTTCCCCATTCTTGGCGGTCACAACCGGATACCCCTTGAAACGCAAAGTCACCGCCAACAGGTCTAAAACGTGCGGCGTATCTTCGACAACTAGAAGCGGCCCATAAGGAACTGCCATAACTCATCTCCTGAAACAAGTATATTGTAGCGGATAACACTGGCGCGAATATTTACATATCTGATAAGACCTTCTGTTATGTAAACTATCCACCGATGCACTTGTTACACTCATCTTACGATTTTCTAGTCTTGCAACGCGATCTGAACCACCTCATCGAAAGGCACGAGTGCGGTTTTAAATTTGTTTTTGGAATAAGCATAATAACATGCTTTGGCGCTGTCAGTTGCCAGCGCGTTGAAGCGCCCTTTTATCGGCGCGACCACGCAACAGGTATCGGCAGCAAATTTGGCGCCTGCTGCTTCAATCACCGCCGTATAACCCATCCGGTCGGCGATCTCTTTGGTCGGGCGGGCGGTAGTGATCCAGAACTCTTTAGTCACAGTTTTTTCGGCCAGCAATTCGGCGATGCGAGCAATTTCCTTGATCGATAGGTGCGGACAACCCAAACTAACAAAATCAATTTCGTCCGATGTGGCATCGATCATGGATTCTCTGGCGAGGTGGATTTCTGCTGCGGTGATGGTGATCTGCTCATCGGGCGGGAGCATCTGACCTGCCTCGGGGGTGATCCCCTGCATATGAAAGAGAGTCACGCCCCCATAGGTTGCCACGCTGGCGCAAAACGATTTGAGGTTCTCCACGGATGCCGCTTCAATCCCCCACAAATATGGCACGCGCCGCCCTGAGATTGCCTCCAGTTTTTCACCCAGTACCTTTCCCAACGCCCCAAAATCTGTATTCTCACCTTGCAAACCTTCGATATTGACCTTCAGGGTTGGCTGCCGATAGGCATCGAGATGGTAGCCATATTCCGGGGTCAGGCCGGTCAGCGATGCTGCCAGAGCGCTGGGACCGCCTTCGCGGTTGGAGCGCGCACCCAACACCGAATTAGCGTAGCACACCGCGCTGCTCTCGGCCCAGGCGATACGCTCACCAAAATGCGGCGTGTTGCCGATCAGGTAGGGCGTGCAAGTCGCCGTAGTAATCACATTCATGCGAGCAAAAGCATCTAACACACGCATCTGATTTTCGGCAAACTCAGCGCTGATGCCCAAATTCTGCCAGTTTTCCATATCCATCCCGGCGGGGTTGAGTGTAGTCAGCACACGGGCGCGCCCGTCTCCATCGGCCATTTCATCGAGGAACGCCAGCCCGGCTTCGCCCAGGTTGGCATAGCTGACACCCGCAATTTGCACTGATGTCACCGGTATGAAGCGCTCGGCATCGTATATTCGTCCCAGGGTGGTCAAAATTTCCATCGATTTTTGCGTGGCACGTCCCTGCGCGCCATCGAGCATCGCTTTTTCTTCTTTGGTTAGTTGCATAATCGTTCCTAACGCAGTCTCCAACTGCAACCCAAAGTCACCGCTGAGAACGCTGAGTTCGCGGAGAAAAGCAAAAGAAAAATTCCGCGCTCTCCGCTCACTCTGCGGTTATAGATTTGCGGTTCAATCTCGGATAAACTTCGCCAAATTAACTTTTGGATACAGCACCTTCTCATAATGTCGCCGGGCTTCACCTACCGGAGCCGTCAGATCAAAACCGATCTTGGTGGTCAGCTTGGTACCCGGCTCGGCGCTGGGATCCAGGCTGGAACCGGGTTCTCGATCGAGAATCACCAGATCGCGGTCGCCCTGAAAGCGCGTCGCCATTGCCCATTCCACTTGCAGCGGATCGTAAATATCCACATCGGCATCCACTACATAAATGTGCTTGCACGAGCGATGCCCGGCAAATGCCGCCCGGATGGCTTTCTCGCCATCATCGGCGTGCTGCTTGTCAATTTGCACAATCGCATGCAGCCAAGAGCAACCCCCGGGGTTGATATTAACATCCAGGCATTTGACCACATCTTTAACCTTGCGGAAAATAGTTGGCTCGCGCGGCATACCCATCAGCAGCTTGTGTTCCAATGCGCCCGGTAGCAGTGCGTGCCAAAGCGCATCTTTGCGATGCGTGATGGCCTTAACTTCAAAAACTGGCTCATTACGGATCACATCCATCGTTTCGGTGAGATCAACAAACGGCCCCTCAGCATGGCGACGATCGCGATACACAGTTCCTTCAAGCACAAACTCGGCTTCGGCAGGGATCATTAAATCTACTGTTTTGGCAGGCACCAGTTCAAGTGGCTGCAAGGCATTGGCAATGGTCAATTCGTCCACACCCAACGCCACCGAGGTAGCCGCAGCCGCCAGCACATTGGGCGGAATGCCAATACACACGGCTACATCCACCTGGCCTAATTCCCTCAAATATTGGTCGAAGTGCCGTCCCTCCACCACACGGATTGCCATTTCGGTCGACGAAAACTGCATGGCGCGGTGAAAATCCAGATTCTGGCCGTGAACCGGATGCTTGACCACAAATACGCCTGACGTGATATACGGGCCACCATCACTGGGAAAGTGTAACGGTATGGGAATAGCATCCAGATTGGGGTTATGATGCACTACTTCCTGGCAGGGGGGAACCGCATCCAACTTCCTCTGCCAGGCTGGGAGAGGCAAGGGTGAAGCGATCGCTTCACCCAGCGCAGAAATGATCTCCGCAACCGGGATACTGAAATAGTCGGCGAAATCCTGTTTGGTACAAAAAAGATTGCCCATCACCCGATACGCAGACTCTTGCACATTCTCAAAAATCACCGGACGGGGTTCTAATTGCTTGAGTACGGCGGCAATTTCATAGCGCGTCGAAATTGGCTCGGTGATACGAACCAGTCGGTCGTTGGCCTCCAAAAATTCAAGATATGCTCTCAAAGACATCTGCTAATCTCCGTTTTTAACGCAAAGGCGCAAAGATAATTATTTTTTCTTTGCGCCTCGGTTTCCTGGCGTTTTGGCTTACGGTGCGCAAATTGGCGGCACAAGACCATTGCGCCCGCCGCACCAGGTACCGTCAATATCGAGGCGCTCTGAAGTAATTAGCCCTTCAAATTGCTGCTGATTGGCGCTCATCGCCCATTGAAAATCAATCGGCTCATCCCAAACCAGGCTAAACAGCCCCTCAACCTGCATCCCATCTTCGCTGACGCGCCCGGTGACGTACACCAAATCCCCATCGGCTGGGCCGCCGCGGGGGTAGAAGAAACCCAAAATTTCCGACCCTCTCTGTTCCACAACCAGTACTCCAGGGTCCACCAAGCGGTTAATAAACCAGGTGTTAGCATGCAACCAATTTCCCGACCAATCCGGCTGCTGAATTTCCTTCTGGGTATCAACCACCAGCAACACCCACATCAACGCCGCCGAGTTCCCGGCTTTATCCTGCAAATGCCAATGGCTGCGATACACGCCGGGCTTATCGGGCGCTTGCAATAATAGCGGAATATCCACCACCTCACCGGGGGCAACCTCGCCCAGTACCCCATTCCAGGCAGCATTGCCCAAAGTTGCTAAATCAAGCACCGGCTGTGATGGGTAAAAATACGCCCGCGCCAAATCGGGGCCATTCATCTGGTTTTCACTATCAAACACCAGCCAAAAGCTCCCCCACTGCCAGGTACACGAACCAGTATTCTGAACACGCCAAATTTTCAGAAAAACTTCACCAGGATCAACGAGCGCGCCATCCGGTATGGTTACGTCTTCAATAACACTAGCCTGATTACAATCTTCGGGAAGGGGAGTTTCGGTAGGGGGAGCCAGCGTAAATGTCGGGGTGACGCTGGGCGCGGCGGGCATCCGCGTGCGTGTGGCTGTCGGGACGAGTGTTGGGGTGGCTGCCGCGGTCTGGGTGGGTACTGCCGTGGGGGTTGGTTCTGGAACCTGCGCCCCCGGAGAACAGGCTGCCGCCAACCCCAGGCAGATGGCAACAAAGAAGAAAAACTGGAATTTCATGCCCCCCTTTATATCACAGGTATGCAATATGAAGCCAGAAAACCGGGGTTTTCCTGAGTTCCTGGCTTCTTCATTTTTATGCCACGCGGTGGCGCGGATACGAACCCAACACGCGTAGATAAGCTGCCAACTTCCCCAAATGATCCAACGCCCGCCGCCCGGACTCAGCCTGGGCGTGACCAGCAAAATCGATGTAGAACATATACTCCCAAGGTTTGCCCTGAATGGGGCGCGATTCAATTTTGGCGAGATCAATATCACGCAAGGCAAACACACTCAACGCTTTGAATAAAGCGCCGGGCTGATTTTGCAAGCTAAAAACGATTGATGTTTTGAAATCCCCATCCGTATTCCCCGGCGCTGTCTGTGCCGTAAGCGCCAAAAAGCGCGTGTAATTGGCTGGATTGTCTTCCATGTTTTTCTGCAAAATATGCAAATCATAGACCTCAGCAGCGCGTTTGGAGGCTAGCGCCGCGGCGTGCTGATCGCCACTATCTTTAATCATTCGGGCGCTGCCCGCTGTATCTGCTTCCACTACGGCTTCCAGGCTCATTTGGCGCAGACGTTTTTTGCATTGCGCCAACGCCTGGGGGTGCGAATGCACCTGGCGCATATCGGCAAGCGTTGTGCCGGGCAGGGCCATCAGGCAATGACTAACGCGCAAGTGATACTCGCCCACAATCATTAAATCTGACTCCAGCAGCAGGTCATAATTACGGTGGATGCTGCCCGCCAGCGAGTTCTCAATCGGCAATAGACCATACTCGGCAGTACCATCGGTTACCGCAGCAAAGGTAGCTTCGAAAGATGCACACGGCAGCGGCTTAATTCCCGCGCCAAAATATTCGAACGCTGCTAACTCGCTATACGCGCCCGGTTCTCCTTGAAAAGCAATCCTTCGGTTCACATTAAACCAATTTGACGATCGCGTCGGTGATCATAGCTGTATTGAGCGATTTTTCGCCCGAACGCGCCAGATCAATCGTACGATGTCCCGCTCGAATGGCCGTATCTACGGCGTTTTCGACAGCCCGGGCTTCAGGTTCCATCCCCAAGGAGTGGCGCAACAACATCGCCGCCGAGACAATCGTCCCAATGGGGTTGGCAATCCCCTCTCCGGCAATATCCGGCGCCGAGCCGTGGATCGGCTCGTAGAGACCGCGGGGTTTACCGAGCCGATTCGTGTCCTCCCCCAGCGAAGCTGAGGGCAGGTTCCCCATCGAGCCGGTCAGCACGGAGGCTTCATCAGTGAGAATATCGCCAAACATATTCGTCGTGACCATCACATCAAAACTCGCCGGGCGGGTAATCAGATGCATGGTAGCTGCGTCCACAAGCAAGACTTCAAATTCCACATCGGGGTATTCGCTGGCAACTTGTGCTGCCACCTGACGCCACAAACGCGAGGAGTCGAGCACATTGGCTTTGTCCACCGAAGTCACTTTTTTGCGTCGTCCGCGCGCCAACTCGAAAGCCAGACGTACCACCCGGCGCACTTCATTCTCTGAGTAAAGCATGGTATCGAAGGCTTCCCACTGGCCGTTAACTTCACGCCGCCCGCGCGGTTCGCCAAAGTAGATACCGCCAGTAAGTTCGCGCACCACCAGCAAATCCACGCCGTCAAGTAGGTCGGGGCGCAAGGGCGAAGCGGAGAGCAAATCGGCCTGCGGCACAACCGGGCGCAAATTAGCAAATAAGCCCAGATTTTTGCGCAAACCCAGCAAGCCTTGCTCCGGGCGCACGGCAGCGGCAGGATCATCCCACTTGGGGCCGCCAACCGCACCCAGCAGTACCGCATCGGCCTGCTGGCAGGCGGCTAAAGTCTCTGCGGGCAATGCCTGACCGGTAGCATCAATCGCCGCCCCGCCGATCAGATATTCGCTCATTTCAAAGATATGGCCGTATTTTTTCTCGACGGCTTCGAGTACGCTCTGAGCCGCGGCAACCACTTCAGGGCCAATACCGTCACCGGGAAGTAATACAATATTTGCTTTCATGTTTTTTCCTTATTCTTTCTGCAGAGCATATTCCATACTGTCGGCTAACGCACGCCAGCTTGCTTCGATGATATTGGTACTCGCGCCAACGGTACTCCAGCGGGCGTTATCGCCATTTTTGGTATCAATAAGTACGCGGACGTTCGCCGCTGTGCCGCTCTCGCTATCCAAAATGCGGACTTTGTAATCTGAGAGATGAATTTCATCGAGGCGGGGATATAAATCTCTCAGGGCTTTGCGAAGGGCTTTATTCAACGCATTGACCGGCCCATTGCCTTCAGCCGCCGTGTGGATAATTTCACCACCTACATCCACCTTTACTGTGGCTTCAGCAAAAACGCCACGTCCCTGCCGACTTTCAACAATAACCATGAAGTCAATCAACTCAAAAGGCGGTTTATAATCTTCCTCTGCGCGCTGCATGAGCAACTGAGCCGATGCGCCGGCCCCTTCGAACGTGAAGCCCTGCGCTTCAAGGCTCTTGATCTGCTCAACGACCTTGCGAGCTTTTTCGCTGGTCATATCTATGCCAAATTCGTTGGCTTTTTCAACTACATTGCCACGTCCGGAGAGTTCCGAAACCAGCGTACGGCGCTGATTGCCCACTAACGTTGGGTCAATATGCTGGTAAGAAAATTCATTCTTGAGTACCGCGGCTACATGGATGCCACCCTTGTGTGCAAACGCTTTCTTGCCGACGAAGGGGTAATAGGGATTCGGCGGTTGATTAGCAACTTCGGCAACATAATGCGATAAATCGGACAAACGGGCCAGATTTTCATCTGAGACGCAACGAATATTCATTTTCAATTGCAAATTGGGGATAATTGTACACAGATTGGCATTGCCAGTGCGCTCGCCATAACCGTTGACCGTGCCCTGCACCTGCACCGCTCCGGCACGTACGCCAGACAGCGTATTCGCCACGCCGTTACCGCCATCGTCATGCGTGTGAATGCCCAACGGGGTTTTAAATTGCTCGCCCATCAAGGCCGTGATCTCTTCCACTTCCCAGGGCAGCGAACCGCCGTTCGTCTCGCATAGCACCAGAATATCGGCCCCACCATCGGCTGCGGCACGCAGCGTTTGCAGGGTATATTCAGGATTGGCTTTATAACCATCGAAGAAATGTTCGGCATCATAGACAACTTCTTTGCCCAGCGCTTTCATATAGGCCACACTCTCTCGGATCATCGCCAGATTTTCTTCCAGGGTGGTTTCCAGCACGTCGTAAACGTGCAAATCCCAGCTTTTACCCACCAGGGTCACAACCGGGGTTTCAGCATCCACCAAAGCTTGTAAATTGGGATCACCCTCTGTTGGACTGTTTTTTTTGCGCGTCGAACCAAAAGCAGCTACCTTCGCGTTTTTGAACTCCATTTTGCGCACGCGCTCGAAAAACTCGGCATCTTTGGGGTTCGAGCCAGGCCAGCCACCCTCGATATAATGCACGCCAAATTCATCTAAACGGTGGGCGATTTTTATTTTATCGTTTACCGAGAGCGAGATGCCTTCACTTTGAGTGCCATCGCGCAAAGTTGTATCGTAGATTTTGACAGATGTAGACATGGGTATCTCCTAAATTAGTACAATGAGTTGAATTTGTTGCTTCGTGCGAACACCATCAACCGGAGATTCCCTGGGTGACGCGATCATCCGTCACCCAGTCCACCTTCCCGTTCCGCAAAAAATAATCCAATATCGTCATGCTAAAAATCTCGGGCGGCTTCATAGGCCGCGATTTCGGCTTCGTGTTTCAACAAATAGCCAAGCTGATCGATCCCTTCGAGCAAACACGTTTTACTGAAAGAATCAATTTCAAAGGAAACCTTCTCTCCACCGGGCAGGAACAGCGTTTGGGATGCCAAATCAATATCAATTGTGGCTGCAGGTGCTTCTTCTGTCAGGTCGAAGAGTGATGCGTGCGTCTCTTCGTCTACGATAATCGGTAACAGGCCATTCTTAAGCGAGTTGTTCCTGAATATATCTGCAAAGGAAGTGCTAATGATGGCCCGAATCCCCCATCCAGTTAATGCCCAGGGAGCATGCTCACGAGATGAGCCACATCCGAAATTATCACCAGCCAGCAAAATTTCTGCGCCCTGATATTCATCCTGATTGAGCGGAAAAGCAAGGTTGGGACTGCCATCTTCAAGCTTACGCCAGCTATCGAAAAGCCCTTCTGCCAAACCGTCCTTATTGACCACTTTCAAATAGCGAGCAGGGATAATTTGGTCTGTATCTACATCGGTGTATGGCAGAGGAATGATTTTTGAAGTTAGTTTAGTGAAAGATCTCATTGCATCATCTCACGTGGATCGGTGACTTTGCCGGTGATAGCACTGGCAGCTGCGGTGAGGGGGCTGGCGAGAATGGTACGTCCGCCTTTCCCCTGCCTACCTTCAAAATTGCGGTTGCTGGTACTCACCGCGTATTGACCAGGTTCAAGTTCATCACCGTTCATCGCCAAACACATGCTGCAACCGGCAAAACGCCATTCGCCGCCTGCATCACGTACAATTTTGTCGATACCTTCTGCTTCGGCGCGTTTGCGGATACTCTCTGAACCGGGAACAACTAGCAAACGCAACCCATCGGCAACTTTGCGCCCTTTCAGGATGGACGCTGCTGCTCGAAGATCGCTCATGCGTGAGTTCGTGCATGAGCCAATAAAAACCACATCTACAGGATGCCCTTTCAAGGTACTGGCAGGTTTAAGGTCCATATAGCTGAGTGCCTTTTCAAGTGAGGATTGCTGCGCAGCAGAATCCATGTTTTGCAGGCTGGGTATCCTTTCACTGATTTGGATACCCATCTCAGGGTTGGTACCGTAAGTCACCATCGGTTCAAGCTTGGAGACATCGATGGTGACGGTTTTGTCGTAAACTGCGCCCTCATCGGAGGGAAGTTGCTTCCATCTCTCAACGGCGGCATCCCAATCAGCGCCTTGGGGTGCATAGGGACGTCCTTTGAGATATTCAAAAGTCGTCTCATCGGGAGCGATCATACCTGCTCGTGCGCCGGCTTCAATGGACATATTGCAAAGGGTCATGCGTCCATCCATATCGAGGGCTTTGACTGCATCGCCTGTATATTCAAAGACATGCCCAGTGCCGCCACCAATCCCAATTTTAGCAATGAGCGCCAAAACCATATCTTTAGCTGTCACGCCAAAGGGAAGTTCACCTTCAAAGCGGACTTCATACGCCTTTGATTTTGATTGCAGCAAAGATTGGGTCGCGAGGACATGCTCCACTTCGGATGTGCCGATACCAAAGGCAAGTGCGCCAAATGCGCCATGTGTAGATGTATGGCTGTCTCCGCAGACAATAGTTTTGCCAGGTTGGGTAAACCCTTGTTCTGGCCCGATCACGTGGACGATGCCACGCCCATCGCTTTCAGCATCGTAGAGGGTAATACCAAATTCGGCGCAATTCTTGGTGATTTGCTCAAGTTGGGCAACAGCCATATCATCCGCGGAGTCGAAGCTGAGAGAAATCGTTGGTGTGGAGTGATCCATCGTGGCGATGGTGCGCTCTGGGCGGCGAACTTTTAGCCCTTTTTCACGTAAACCGCTAAAGGCTTGGGGGGATGTCACCTCATGAATGAGATGCAAGTCAATATAGAGCACGCAGGGCGCATCATCGCTTTCGGCAACAATATGCGCTTCCCATACTTTTTCGTATAGCGTTTTGGGATTGTTGGATTGATTCATACGAACAAATAGCCTATTTTTTTAATCCTGAGACATCCCATTTGGCAGGGATAGTACGCGGCTCAGGGAAGGTTTCCATGCGATCTTCCACATCGGCATATTGCTGGGGAGCCTCAGCGGCCATCATCCCCGACATATCCCACTGAGAGGGGAAAGTGCGCGGTTGGGGGAACTTCTCAAAGGCGTTTTCACGGGGGGCTTTTTTCTTTTCGGCCATGTTTCTTCTCCTAAATCATCAATAAAGACAAGCTTACAGAACACACAATTCGTCTTTCAGTTGGCTATCGGCTGACTGATTACCGCTTCAAAAACTTCCGAACGCTCACGGGCAGCTAGCAGTTTATTTACAGCAGCCAAATAAGCTTTGACGCTGGCGGTGATGATGTCGGTATCCGCGCCGTATCCGCCAAATGTGCGCGCACGGGTGCGCCCGCTTTGGGGTGATGTGCGCCGCGGGACAGAGCCGTTTTTAGCTTTCAGGCGCACAGTAACTTCACCCATAGCATCAATTCCCTCGGTCACGGCGTGGATATTGAACTCCAGCAGCGTATTCGGAACCTTTACAATCTCATCAACGGCTTTATAGGCCGCATCCACGGGGCCGGTGCCAATGGCGGCTTGAATGTGCAACTCGCCATCGGGGCCAAGCAAACGTACGGTAGCGGTTGGCAACCCTATCGTCCCGCACGCCACCTGCAAACCATCCAGGCTGTAGATTTCGCTGACGCGGTCCATTAGATCTTCTACCAGAGCTTCCAAATCGGCATCCGTGATGGTTTTCTTCTTATCGGCCAATTCTTTAAAACTTTGGAACGCTCGATCCAGTTCTTCGCCTTCCAGCCCATAGCCCAATTCTTCGAGACGCACACGCAAGGCATGGCGGCCCGAATGTTTGCCTAACACCAGACGAGAGCGGTGCAAACCCACCGTTTCAGGTTTCATGATCTCATAGGTGCTGTTGTTTTTGAGCATCCCATCCTGATGAATTCCGGCTTCGTGGGCAAAGGCATTCGCCCCAACGATGGCCTTATTCGGCTGCACTGGCATTCCGGTGTAATTTGAAACCATGCGGCTGATGCGCGTGATCTGCGTAGTATCGATACCTGTTTCCAGGTTGTAGACCGGCTGGCGGGTTTTTAGCGCCATGACCACTTCTTCGAGCGATGTGTTTCCGGCGCGCTCACCAATTCCGTTCATGGTTACTTCGGCCTGACGCGCCCCGGCCTGAATGCCTGCCAGCGCGTTGGCGGTTGCCAGACCAAGATCGTCATGGCAATGCACCGAGACAACCGCGTTTTCGATGCCCGGCGTGTGCTCCACGATTCCGGCAATCAGGGCGCCGAACTCTTCGGGCGTGGTGTAGCCCACTGTATCGGGGATATTGAGCGTGGTCGCCCCGGCCTTGATCGCTTCGCCCAGCACCAAATAGAGAAATTCTGGATCACTGCGTCCGGCGTCTTCGGGTGAAAATTCGACATCATCACACAAAGATTTCGCGTAAGCAACCATCTCGCGCACCTGGTCAACAACTTCTTCGGGATCCATGCGCAACTTGTATTGCATGTGGATGGGGGAAGTTGCCAAAAAAGTGTGGATGCGCGGTTTTTTGGCAGATTGGATCGCCCCCCAGGCCGCGTCAATATCTTTTTGGGTGGCACGGGCCAGCCCACAGATGGTGGGGACGCGATAATCGGGGTCATCTACGCCCTCGGGCGGATTCCCCACTTCCACGGCGATGCGGCGCACACCTTCGAAGTCATCCGGTGAGGCCGCCGGGAACCCGGCTTCGATTATATCCACACCCAAACGCGCCAGCCCGCGGGCGATCTCCAGCTTTTCAACGGAGGTCAGGGTTGCCCCAGGGGATTGCTCGCCATCACGCAGGGTGGTATCAAAGATACGGACGTAGTTGTTGTTCATAGACCAACTCACTTTATTACGATGCAACGTTCAAATATTTGAATGTTGCATCGTAAATTTCTAAAAAGGTTATTCTCCCGGCTTAATCGTCACCGGGTTGACAAAGGGCATCATCTCGCGCAATTCGGCGCCAACTTTTTCGATGAGATGATCTTGTTCGGTACGCCGTTTGGCATTGAACCAGGGACGGCCTTTTTGATTTTCTTCGATCCAGCCGCGGGCATAAGTGCCATCTTGAATTTCTTTCAACATCTGGCTCATCGTGTGTTTCGTTTCTTCAGTAATTAATTTCGCCCCGGCAGTATAATCGCCATGCTCGGCCGTATCTGAGATGGAATAACGCATATAGTTCATTCCGCCACGATACATCAAATCTACGATAAGTTTGAGTTCGTGCAATACTTCAAAATAGGCCAACTCGGGCTGATAACCGGCCTCAACCAGGGTTTCAAATCCGGCTTTGACCAACGCGGTCACGCCACCACACAGCACGGCCTGCTCGCCGAACAGATCGGTTTCGGTCTCTTCGGAAAAAGTGGTTTCCAATACACCGGCACGCGTCCCGCCAATGCCATAGGCATATGCCAAGGCGTTTTCTTTGGCGTTTCCGCTGGCATCCTGGTATACAGCCACCAGACAGGGCGTGCCCCCACCTTCGGTGAAAACCTCGCGCACGCGGTGCCCCGGAGCTTTTGGTGCGACCATACTGACATCTACATCAGCAGGCGGGGCAATCGTCCCGAAGCGGATATTAAATCCGTGTGCAAACATGAGTGTTTTGCCAGCCTTTAAATTCGGGGCAATATGCTCCTCATAAACCGCGGGCTGAGCTGTATCGGGGGCGAGCAGCATCACCGTATCTGCCCAGGCAACTGCTTCACCAATGGGCTTAACCGTCACACCCGCGGCTTCAGCCTTCTTCCAGGATGAACTTCCTTCGCGCAGACCCACACAAACATCCACGCCGTTATCATGCAAATTCAAGCTATGGGCATGGCCTTGCGAACCATAGCCAATCACAGCTACTTTTTTACCCTTGATTAATTCGGGGTTTGCATCTTTGTCGTAATAGATCATTGCCATAAGAATATCTCCACAAATTATTGATCATTAAATACTGCTAATGGCTCTTGCCATTCCCGTTTCCATGCGCGCCTGGTGTATGGCGCACACCCGCGCCCGTGCCACGCATCATGGCAACCTGACCGGTTCGCACCATTTCCAAAATGCCGATGGGGCGCAAAAGCTCAACCAAACTCTCGATCTTGTCTTCGGTGCCTGCAATCTCCACAATCACCGAATCGGGCGCAACATCGACAATTTTTGCCCGA
This sequence comes from Anaerolineae bacterium, assembly GCA_014382605.1. Classification (GTDB taxonomy): domain Bacteria; phylum Chloroflexota; class Anaerolineae; order Anaerolineales; family UBA11858; genus NIOZ-UU35. Next base: position 16,594 of record JACNJM010000253.1, on the reverse strand, counting down.
AAGATAGAGGCCAGACTTGTGATTTCACCACGGTGTTCCGGGTCAGCTTTCACCTTGATCAGCGCCAAATCACGAGCCACCGCAGGTTGGTTGGTGACATCCTGAACATCAATTACATTGACTAATTTATACAAATTAGCTTCTACGATGCGCACATCCACGTCTTTGCTATCCATCACAATGGTCATGCGCGAGATGTCGGGGGTTTCTGTACGCCCAACATTGAGCGATTCGATATTGAAGTTGCGACGGCGGAACAAAGATGCTACCCGGTTCAACACACCGGGCCTATTTTCAACTAAGGCAAATAATGTATGTTGCATAAGATTCTCCTACTTTCAGCAGCCAGCATTCAGATCATTAGTTTCCAATTGTTTAAAACTGGTTACCGTCTACTGGCGACTGCCTAATATCCCTATCGAACCGGTCGCCGGATCATATCGTCCAGATCAGCCCCAGAGGGCACCATTGGGTAAACAGCTTCTTCTTTTTCAACACGGAATTCCAGCACAACCGGGCCGGGTGTTTCCTGAGCAAAAGTAAATGCATCAAAAACTTCCTCCGGTTTGGTCACCAGACGGGCCGGAATACCATGCGCATCGGCAATCTTGGTGAAGTCAGGTCCGGTCATCGGAGTAGCCGCATAGCGCTTGTCGAAGAAGAATTCCTGCCATTGGCGCACCATTCCCAGGAAGTTGTTATTCATAATCGCAATCTTGACGTTAGCGCCTTCCTGCACGGCAGTGGAAAGTTCGGCCTGAGTCATCTGGAAACTGCCATCTCCATCGATCAGCCAAACTTCTTTTTCTTTGTGGGCAAACCAGGCTCCGATAGCAGATGGCAATCCGAAGCCCATTGTCCCCGCACCGCCCGAAGTCACCAGGCGATAGGGCAGTTCAAAGTGGTAATATTGCGCCGCCCACATCTGATGCTGACCAACGCCGGTTGCCACAATCGAATCGCCATTGGTCGCATTCCATAAAGCGCGGATGGCATGAGCCGTGTAGAGTTTGCCATCATCCGGCCACGACATAATGCTGCGATCTTCGGCTTCGGCTTTCCACCCTGCAATTTGTTCCATCCATGTTTCATGCTCATATTCATCGAGCATGGGGATCATATCGGTGAGTACGGTCTTTAAATCGCCCACCAATGGCACATCCACGGTGACGTTTTTATGCACTTCGGAAGGATCAATTTCCACGTGGATTTTGCGGGCGCGCGGTGCATAGGTGCGCAAATTGCCCGTTACACGGTCATCAAAACGCATACCCAGCGCTAAAATCAAATCCGAATTCTGAATAGCGTTATTGGCATAGGCTTCGCCATGCATGCCCATCATCCCCAGGCTAAGTTCGTGCGAAGCAGGCAAGCCGCCCAATCCCAGCAATGTCATCGCTACGGGAGTTTGGGTTTTAACTGCCAGAATCTGCAATTCTTCCATTGCGCCCGACATCAACACGCCATGCCCGGCTAAAATCACCGGACGCTCAGATTTAGCAATCAATTCAACCGCTTTTTCCAAATCGGCTACCGGGGCATGTTTGGGGGGCTTGTATCCCGGCAGCGATACTTCTTCGGAGTATTTAAACTCGGTAACTTCAATTTGTGCATTCTTACAAAAATCGATCAGAACTGGGCCAGGACGCCCGCTGCGGGCAATATGAAACGCCTCCCGCACCACCTGGGCAACTTCGTCGGCACGCGTAATCAAATAATTATGCTTGGTAATTGGCAATGTGATACCGGTTACATCCGTCTCCTGAAAGGCATCTCCGCCAATCAAATGCGAGTGAACCTGCCCAGTGATACAAACCATCGGGGATGAATCCATCATAGCCGTGGCAATACCGGTGACCAGATTCGTAGCGCCCGGACCCGAAGTTGCCAACACAACCCCAACTTTTCCAGATGCGCGGGCATAGCCATCTGCCATATGCGCGGCACCCTGCTCATGGCGAGTGAGCACGTGATGCACCGGATAATTGAGCATGGCATCATGTACTGGCATAATCGATCCACCAGGATACCCAAAGGCAACATCTACACCTTCACGCACCATGCATTCCCACATAATCTCTGCGCCTGTTTTTTTCATAATTGCTTCTCCTCTTAAAAAAGGTCTTCGGTAATTTGGGATTAGTCACTCAGGGGGGCATCCCTAATTACATAATCATCTGTTTCCTTACTTACACCAATACAGCGCCCTGATTAGCGCTCGTCACCATGCGCGAGTAACGCCGCAACCAGGAACTCTTTGTATGCGCCTCAAATGCGGGCAGCGCATCCAGGCGCGCTTGAATCTCCGCATCGCTCAGACGAACGGCTAATTTTCGTTCGTCCAAGTCAATTTCGATCATGTCACCATCTTGCAGGGAGGCAATTGGGCCGCGCGCTGCTGCTTCGGGGCTAACATGCCCAATACAGGCGCCACGCGTCCCGCCCGAAAAACGCCCATCCGTAATCAAGGCCACCTTCTCGCCCAGCCCCATACCCATAATCGCCGAAGTCGGCGAAAGCATCTCCTGCATCCCTGGGCCGCCGCGCGGGCCTTCATAGCGGATCACAACCACATCGCCTTCTTGCACCTCATGATTCAAAATCCCGCGCATGGCTTCGTCCTGACTTTCGTAGATGCGCGCCGGACCACTATGTTTGCGCATAGATGGAGCCACGCCTCCGGCTTTAACAACGCCACCATCGGGAGCCAGATTCCCGAACAAGATGGACAACCCGCCCTGAGCGGAATGCGGACTCCCAATGGGGTGGATGACATCAAAATCGCGGATATTATGCCCGGCGATTGATTCCCCCAACGATGTCCCCGCCACAGTGGGACGATCTAACGATAAAGTATTTCCTGCTTTCGCGATTTCATTCAAAATGGCGGGGACTCCACCAGCGCGGTGCACATCTTCCATATGCCACTTGCCCGATGGGCTAACCTTGCACAGATGCGGCACTCGCTCGGCGATTTTGTTAATGCGCGCCAGGTCGTACTCGATCCCGGCCTCGTGGGCCAATGCCAGGGTGTGCAGCACGGTATTGGTGCTACCGCCCATCGCCATATCCAGCGCAAAGGCATCATCAATCGCTTCGGGGGTCACAATTTTCCGTGGGGTCAGGTCGCTTTCGACCAGGCGTAAAATCTGCCGGGCAGCGCGTTGAGCTAACGCCTCACGCTCCTCGCTCAACGCCAGCGCCGATCCGTTGAAGGGCAAAGCCAGCCCCAGGGCCTCCAGCAGGCAGTTCATTGAATTGGCTGTGAACAACCCGGAACAGGAGCCACACGAAGGGCAGCCATAATCTTCCAGTAATTTCAAACGTGCTTCGTCAATCTTTCCAGCTTTATAAGCCCCTACGCCCTCGAAAACCGAAATCAGGTCAACGACCTCGCCGTCGGGGGTACGGCCAGCCGCCATCGCCCCACCGGATATGAAAATCGCCGGTATGTCAACACGCAAAGCCGCCATCGCCATACCGGGCACAATTTTGTCGCAGTTGGGAATACAGACCATACCGTCGAACTGGTGCGCCTGGATCATCGTCTCGACGCTGTCGGCGATCAGCTCGCGCGAGGGTAAACTAAATTTCATACCTTCATGTCCCATCGCAATGCCATCGTCCACGCCGATAGTATTAAACTCAAAGGGCACACCACCCGCTGCGCGCACAGCTTCTTTGATTTGGCGGCCAAACTCTTGCAGGTGAACATGACCGGGGACAATATCAATATACGAATTGACAATGGCAATGAAGGGTTTGTCAAAATCGCCGTCTTTAACCACGCCGGTAGCTTTCAATAACGATCGGTGGGGCGCTCGCTCATAGCCTTTTTTGATGATGTCAGATCGCATAATTTCACCTAATCAAAAAGGGCTGCCCGTGTGGGCAGCCCTTTGCTCTAACTCTTGGAATGTGTTTTGCTGTTATCTGCTCGTCACTTTCCTAACTGCCCAAACGGAAACGGGGTTCGTAATCCCAAGGATAAGAACCAAAAGGCTAATCAGGATAAAGATAAACAAAACAAATAAATTTGGCATAATTTTTTTGCCGGGCGTTCCGGCTGTCTCAATATTGGGCGGGATTGTACCCAAGGGCACAAGAACTGTCAACCGCTAAGTGTAAAAATTGCGTAAAGGTCTAAAAATCACGGCGCCATTGCCAAGGCCTGAGCCAAATCAGTGATCAGGTCTTGTGCATCCTCAATGCCGAGCGCCAGACGCACCAGATTATCTCGGATGCCCATTCCAGCGCGCTCTTCCGGTGAGAACTCATAATAGGTCATCAGTGCCGGTTGAATGACGAGCGATTCCGTGCCGCCCAATGAGGTCGCAATCTGCGAGAGTTGCAGATTGTCAATGAAGCGGGAGGTTGCTTCCAAACCGCCGCGCACGGTAAAGGATACCACCCCTCCGAAACCTTTCATCTGTTGGATGGCGACTCTGTGATCGGGGTGAGAGGATAGCCCCGGATACCAAACCTGCTCGATTTTGGGATGCGCTTCCAAGAATTGGGCAACCTTCATCCCGCTCTGGTTTTGCTGCTCGACACGCAAGGCCAGGGTTTTGACGCCGCGCAGTACCAAATTGGCGTTGTTGGGATCAATAATTCCACCCAACACGCCCAGCGGACCGCGCAGCGAGGCAATCAGCCCTGCCTCTCCAGCCACCACCCCGGCGAGCAAATCATTATGCCCGGCAAGATATTTAGAGGCAGAATGCACCACCAGGTCCACGCCCCACGCCAGGGGCTGGATATTGACCGGCGTGGCAAAGGTGGCATCCACCATTGTCCTGACTTTACGACGGCGAGCGACTTCCACAAAACGTTCCATATCCAGCACCCGCAAATAGGGGTTGGTTGGCGACTCGGAGATCAGCAGGCGTGTCTCCGGGCAGATGGCATCTTCGAGAGCCTGATAATCACCCATCGGCACAATCGTGCAACCAATCCCCAGGCGTTTGAGAAACGTCAGCGCAAATTCACGCGTGCGACGATAACAGTCGTCGGTGAGGACAATATGCGAGCCGGTCGGCAACATCGACAGCACCACGCTGGTAATCGCCGCCATGCCCGAAGCATAGAGCAGGGCATCGTCAGCGCTTTCGAGAGCCGCCAGGCGCGCCTCAGCCGCGGATACGGTAGGGTTGCCATAACGTCCATATTCGATCACACCGCCAGCATCGCCCATGAGATAGGCGTCTTTATAGGCACACACAGCGGCAGTATCCGCGAAGGTGTAGGTGGCTGTCTGTATGATGGGTTCGGTTACCGCGTTATAGGGGTTGGCGCTCCGCCCCCCATGCACAGATTGGGTAGAGGGGCCGAAACCATTTGATTTGGGTTCGATGGGGGGTGCCTGGGTAGATATGGTAGGGTAAGCCATACAAACATTCTCCTTGTGGGAATCAAAAAGCCGCCCGATTGGGCGGCCTATTGTGCAAAAGATATGTACGTTCTAATGCCTGCGTCTGCGAGACGCGACCACCCAAGCCCGCGAGCGGGGCATCAACACGCTCATCATTGTGGCAAAAATGCCGAGGGAGATCAAGGTGGTAGTAAACATATTGGGGCGAATTCTAGTCAATGCCGCCGGATTTGTCAATGTTATCGTAAGGCAATTCACACGCGGCTTTTTCGAGCAGTTCAAAACCAGCCTGGATGAGACGTTCCAGATATTGCGGGTCACTTATCTCTGGGCGGCTGAGGGCCTTATCCAGCGCGGCGCGCACCCCGCTGGCGCGCCGCGCCCACAGCGAATCGGCAGAAAGCCGCGCCAGACGCTCGATGAGAATTTGGGTTTGGTGCTGATTTGTGTCCATTTTTATAATGCCCACCACGAAGACACACCGTTCGTGCCGCGAGCACGCCGGTGCGAGACGGCAAAGCCACGAAGTTTTTTTCTTTTTGCCTTTGTGTCTTCGGGCCTTTGTGGTGAACCCTATCTAATTGGCTCGAATATCTTCCAACGGAAGTTCGTACTGCCGAGAGGGAATCGTGCCCAGTTTCTCCGGCCATTTACCGGTGATGTGCTGGACGATGCGCCCGACATGAACGTGGCAATTTTCGATGAAGTAGCTATAGCGCGCTTTGCGCTCGCCGCCCGCAGCCGTCCCGGCGACATACAACCCGGGGATATTCGTCTGCATGGTGTGGGGATCAAAAACCGGGGCGCGGCTTTCACCCTCCAGCGTGACTCCGGCACGCTCGAAGAGAGTCATATCCCCGAGGAAGCCAGTCAGCAGCAACACAAAGTCGGCAGATTGTTCAAAACGCGAGCCATCGACGCGCTGCAAAATAACCTGTGTAGGCGTAATCTCCAGAGGGGTGGTTTCAGGCAGAAATGTGATCGTGCCGAGTTCAATCTGTGCCAACAGATCGGGCAGGATGAAATGTTTGACCGATTTCGGATCAAATTCGGCGCGGCGATAGCTGAGGGTCACATCGGCCCCGGCGCGCCAGCAGCGCAGTGCGGCTTCGACGGCTGAGTTGCGCCCGCCCACGATGAACAATTTCTTGCGGAAATAGGCGTGCGGCTCATCGAAATAATGCGTCACATGCGGCAAATCTTCGCCGGGGATATGGAGCAAGTTAGGGGCGTGCATATCCCCGATGGCGAATACCACGCGCCGGGCCTGGTATCGCCGCTCCCCGGCACGGGATTGGGTCACCAGTTCAAAACTTGAATCCAGCCGCGTAATCCCCATCACTGATTCGTAAGTGTTGATTTGCAAATCCAGCGCTTCGACAATACCACGTAGATAGGCCAGATACTCTTCCCCGGTGACGCGCTGTTGGTGCATGCTGGGCATGGGGATGCCCACAATTTCGATGCGCTCGGTGGTGCTGAAAAAATAAGTCTGGCGCGGCCACCAAGATAGAGTGTAGCCAATTTGTTGGGTATCGAAATGCAGGGTGGAAACCCCGGCGCGTTTCAGCGCCGCGGCCAACTCGATGCCAATCGGCCCCGCGCCAATGATGGCAACTTCGGAAATAGGTTTAGAATCGCTCATAAGGCGATTTTACCAATAATCGCGTATAATTCTATAACTGTGTATGGGTAGTTCCACGAGGAAACCAAGAAAGCAGGAAACAATTCTATGAACGATCAAAAAGTTATTTTTTCAATGGTGCGGGTCAATCGCCGCTTTCCGCCCAGCAACAAAGAAGTCATCCGCGATATTTCGCTAGGATTTTATTATGGAGCCAAGATCGGTGTTGTCGGCCTGAACGGATCGGGCAAAAGTACATTGCTGAAAATTATTGCCGGGCATGATGATGGCTACGAAGGCCAGGTGGTTTTTTCGCCAGGCTACAGCGTCGGGCTATTGGAGCAAGAACCCCAATTGGATGACGCCAAAACCGTGCGCGAGATTATTGAAGAAGCGGTGCAGCCGATCGTTGATAATCTCAAAGCTTTTGATGCCATCAACGAGAAATTCACTGAACCCGATGCCGATTTTGAAGCCCTGATCGCCGAACAAGGCCGCTTGCAAGATTGGCTTGACCAACACGATGCCTGGAATCTGGATCATAAATTAGAGATGGCGATGGGGGCGCTGCGCTGCCCACCGGAAGATTCTTCGGCGGCTGTGCTTTCGGGCGGCGAGCGTCGCCGCGTGGCGCTGACGCGCCTGCTGCTCACCGAGCCAGATATTCTGTTGCTTGATGAACCGACCAACCATCTCGATGCCGAATCGGTGGCCTGGTTGGAGCGCCACTTACAACAATACCCCGGCACAGTTATCGCGGTGACGCACGACCGTTATTTTCTCGACAATGTGGCGGGCTGGATACTGGAACTCGACCGCGGGCATGGCATCCCCTGGAAGGGCAATTACTCCTCCTGGCTGGAGCAAAAACAAAACCGTCTGCGTCTGGAAGAGAAAAGTGAAGACAAACGCCTAAAAACCCTGCAACGCGAGTTGGAGTGGATTCACATGGCCCCTAAAGCTCGCCATGCCAAAGGCAAGGCCCGCGTCACGGCCTACGAACGGCTGCTCTCGCAGGAATATGAAAAACAGCGCGAAGATCTGGAGATTTATATCCCGCCGGGGCCGCGGCTCGGCGACCGCGTGATCGACTTCGAGAAAGTTAACAAGGGTTACGATGAGCGCCTGTTGATTGAAGACTTCACCCGCAGTATTCCGGCGGGCAGCATTGTGGGGGTGATCGGCCCCAACGGCGCGGGCAAGACCTCCCTGCTACGCATGATTGCCGGGCAAGAGCAGCCTAATTCGGGTAATGTCGCCATCGGGCAGACAGTGCAGTTAGGCTACGTAGACCAGTCACGCGATACGCTCGATGGCGAGAAAAATGTCTGGGAAGAAATCAGCCGCGGAGACGAGTTCATCAACCTGGGCGGCAAAAAGCGCAACAGCCGCGCCTATGTATCTTCGTTCAATTTTTTGGGTAGCGACCAGCAAAAACAGGTCAAGAATCTCTCCGGCGGGGAGCGCAACCGCGTCCATTTGGCGAAAATTCTCAAAGAAGCCGCCAACGTGATTTTGCTCGACGAGCCGACCAACGATCTCGATGTCAACACGCTACGCTCACTGGAAGAAGCCCTGGAAAATTTTGCGGGCTGCGCCATCGTGGTTTCGCACGATCGCTGGTTCCTTGACCGTATCGCCACGCATATTCTGGCCTTTGAGGGCGATAGTCAATTAATGTGGTCTGAAGGCAACTGGTCGGATTACGAAGAAGCACGCCGCAAACGCCTGGGCACCGATGCCGACACCCCCCAACGCATCAAATACCGAAAGTTAACGAAATAGGACACGGATCATGTAGATTTACAAAGAATTCACCACAAAGGCACGAAGACACAAAGAAAAATAATCCCTTCGTGCCTTTGAGTTTTTATGGTGATAAAGGCAAACATACCCGCTGCCTGCGTAGCAACTCTTCGGTTTAATATTCCTGCACGCGGTAAGTATAGCCATCAATCGCCATATCCAGCGCTTCGAGATGACGGCGCACATACTGGCCGCAGTTTGAACCGATATAATTCTCTTCCACTTCGCCGATACTCATAATCACCTGATACCCGGCAGCGCGCAAATCCTGAAGGATTGGATAATCGCCATTCCCGCTATGTGGATCAATATACGAGTTTAAGCCATTCTCGGCGGCGCGGTAAGTTGGGTTCAACGGCGTGATCTTAATCAAAAATTTCTCTGGCGAAAAATGCCGCAATAGCACATCGGGGTCTACCGGGCTATCTTCAGCCAGGGCAAAATTCAATGTAACCTTGCGGTCGCCATCTTCGTAGAAACGCTCGCCGAAGGCCCCCATCTCAGCAAAACTCCACTTTTTCACCGGAATCATCTCATCGCGCAGGCGTTCATCCGTAGTATGAATTGAAAACTGGAACTGAAAATTCCCGCCGCGGTAGAGCCTATTCTTCACATCCAGCAACCGCTCGAAAAAGCGCTCGGTGCCATGCGGAGCAATCGTCGAAACCGAGGGCATAAATCCGGGGGCATGATAACGCTGCGGAAGTTCTTCGATCACATCCAACACCGCCATATTGAAGGCGGGTTCGCCCATACGGGCAAACTGAATTTTAAACTGCTGCGTGTTAATCTGCCAATCCGGGTAGCGCAAATTCACCACATAATCAATCTGGGCAAATAAATCTTCCTTTGAAACCTTACCGTGGAAATAGCCCCCCGCATCGCACATCGAGCAACCCACCGGACAACCATACAGGGTTGATACCATTAAAACCCATTTTTCTTCACGCGGCATCGGCGGCTGGATAGCTTCCACAAATTCAATAAATTTACCGCCTTCCAATTCGGCCACATATACCATAGCAATATCTTCTCGACCTGACGAAGCGAGGACTTTCATAAAATAATCTCCTTAAAATTTCACCACAGAGACACAAAGCACACGAAAATTTTCTCTGTACAGTTACTGAGAAGATTCTGTGAACTCTGTGTCTCCGTGATTATATTCTTGACAAATCTGCATCGCAGCGCGGATGCCATCCCCAATGGCGATGGACGTTTGCCGATAGATGCCATTTTTAACATCTCCAATGAAATAAAGCAAGGCGCGACTTTCCAGGCTCTGGGCCTGATCCTGCACCCGAGGCGATAGCACGTCCAGACGCGGCACGCGCCCAATGGCGCCTAAAAGATAGTCAGCCTGGATTTTTAGTTTTTTGCGCCCTGAAACGCAGCGCAATAATAGGCCATCGTCTGCACCCGGTTCTAGCGTTTCAAGCGCCGTGTGCGCCAAATAGCAAATGCGCGGCTTAACTTGCGAGCGCTCCCACAACAGAGGCAGACACTTGAGTTCGCCGCCGCGATTCAAAATCGTCACCGTGTTGCCGCGCCCGGCCAGATTCAGGGCATAATCAAAGGCCGCATCCCCTGCGCCAACAATCGCAATATGCTGCCCGGTCACGCCGAAGAGATGGAAAACTTCATAGAACACGCGGTCGATCAGAGGCGCGGGAATTTCCAAATTTGTAAAAGTGCGCGGCCGCGTCCCCGTGGCGACAACCACCCTTCGGGCCATACGCGCCCCGTGGGAGGTATCCAGCCGGAAGGCGCCACCATCCCAATCGAGCTGAGTCACGCGCGCGTGAGTCAGGTTTACTCCTACAGCTTGAGCCTGACGCTCGAAGAGGCGTACCAACCTCGTTCCCGCGATGCCGCGCGGGAATCCAGGGTAATTTTCTACCAGGTTGGCATTACACAGCAAGCCGCCAGGGGCATCCATTTCGAAAACTAGCGGATCGACGCCAAAGCGTTTGATCTGAATTGCAGCGGCCAACCCCGCCGGGCCAGCGCCGATAATCGCAACCGGGTTAATATCTATTGCCGTCATAAAAAAATTTTGGCACCGCTAAGACGCCAAGAACGCAAAGCGAAAAAAATAAAGTTCTTGGCGGTAATTTGTTGGTAATATTCAGGCATTGTGGTCATCGGGTGTAAGCAAAGCCAAAATATCGGCAACCAAGGTGAGGTGGGCGCAGCCGTGCGCCAGGTTGGTGAGCGTGGCGCGGTGGAAAGCGATATTGTAGGTAGCCGTGCCATCTACAGGGAAGAATATTTCGAAACCACGTACAAAGGCAGCGCGGACAGTGGTCTCGCAGCACAGGTGCGTCATCACACCACAAATGATAAGCTGTCGCACATTCAGGCCATGCAGACGATCTTCAAGATCGGTCTGATAGAAAGCATCGTACTGCGGCTTCTGTAATATCACACCGGGGCGCGTATCGAGTTGGGGTGTGATAGCGCGGAGGGGGTTTTCGACGGTGATGATTTCGCGCCACCACTGGCCCATCATAGCCGCATTCTCAGGGGTGTTGATGTGCTGCGTGAAGAAGATTGGGCAATTGCGCTGCGAGAACGCGTCAATCAAGTTTTGCAGGCCGGGGAGAATCGCCACCGCGCTGGGGATGTACGCATGAGATTCGGGGTGCAGGAAATAATCCTGCATATCCAATACCAGCAGAGCGCTACGTTCCGGAATCAAGGCAAACTCTCGAGGGCGGGAGCTTGCCTGATGGAGCATTTGCGTGGCCTGAACGTCGATGGTATTGGAAGAAAAATAGCGCTCTTTCACCGATCAGATTTTAACATAGCCATTGATCCTTCCATGAGTGATAAAAGTCATTCGGCAAGCGTAATATTCGGACTAAATATATCCCATTTTTTTGCGCAATATAAAGTCAGTTTCAGTATCAAACTCAGACCTCCGAAGTCACAGGAAGGTTCTGAGCGAATCGAACAAGCTCGTCGCTTCTTCACTTCGTTCGAAATGCTGCACGAAAACTTCGGAGGTCTTTTGTAGAAATTCAAACCTTTGACAAAAATTTTGCACTGTGCTATTCTTCACCGCACAGAGACCGACCGGTCGGTCTGATTGTGAGAGCATACATGCTTGAAACCGAAAAGACCACGCGCCAACGTATTCTGGATGCCGCCGTGGAACGTTTTGCCCAAAATGGCTACCACAATACCAGCGTAGCCGATATTGTCAGCGATTCGCAAACTTCGAAAGGCGCGGTCTATTTCCACTTCCCCAGCAAAGAAGAAATTTTCCTCGGCCTGGTCGACGAGTTCGCCGGGATTCTCGAAAAACGGCTGAAGGAAGCCATCGACAAAGAAACCAGCGGCGTTCGTCGGGTAAATACCGCCTTGCGCATCTGCATGGAAACCTTTACCTCATATCAGAAATTAGCCAAAATATTCCTGATACAAGCGGTTGGCCTGGGGGCAGCCTTCGAAGAGAAGCAGCGCGAAATCCACCTGCGTTTCATCCGGCTCATTCAGCGGCATCTCGACGAAGCCGTGCAAGAAGGCGATATTCTATCCATCGACACCGAAATCGCGGCCTACGCCTGGATGGGCGCGATCAATGAGGTAATTATCGAGTGGGTACATACCGGACACCCCACGCCACAACGGGCGCTCCCGGGGCTGCAAACCGTGCTGCTGCGCAGTCTTGGCATCTCCGAAGAACGCATTTCGCAGTTAGAGAATTTATAAAGCCAGGAATACACAGCATAGTTTCTTGGTCTTATCAAAAACACGAAAGGATAATTTCAATGTTTACAAAAAACAAGTTCGTCCTAATGCTATTCATAATTATGTTATCGGGTGTGATGCTAAGCGCCTGCGGCGGGAAGTCCGAACCAGCGACCCTAAAGATGGCTCTGCTCCCCGTGCTGGATACACTCCCCATCCATGTGGCTGCCCAAGAGGGCTTTTTCGAAGCCCAGGGTGTGAAGGTGGAAATCATACCGGTGGCCTCCGCCCCCGAGCGTGACCAAATCATCGCCGCGGGCAGCGCCGACGGGATGCTCAACGAGATCGTCTCGACCTTGTTCTACAACAAAAACGAAGTTCAGGTGCAAATTGTGCGCACCGCCCGCGCCGCTACCAGCACCGCGCCGCTTTTCCGCATTCTGGCCGCCAAAGACAGCGGCATCGCCATTGTAGAAGACCTCAAGGGGGTTGAAATTGGCATCTCGGATGGCACGGTGATCGCTTATCTGACCGACCGCTTGCTGGAGGCCGAGGGCTTTACTGCCGATGAAATCGCCACCCTCTCTGTACCGAAAATCCCCGACCGGTTGGCATTGCTCGGTTCTGGCGATATGCAGGCTGCCATGCTGCCCGACCCAGCTTCGTCAATGGCCTTGTTAGGCGGGGCAACCGTTGTTGTTGACGATACCAGCCATCCCGAATATGGCTTGAGTGTTTTTTCCTTCCGCAAGGATGTGATTGATGCCAATCCCGAAGCGGTACGGGCCTTCCTCGCAGCAGTTGAGCAAGCCGTGGAGAAAATCAACGCCAACCCGGCGCAATATACCGCGCTAATGGGCGAGCTGGGTCTGGTCCCCGGCCCATTGCTGGAAACCTACCAGGTCAACCCCTTCCCCACCGCGGGCGTGCCCTCACAGGCGCAGTGGGATGATGCCGTGAATTGGGCGATGGATAAAGGATTGCTGGGAACCGATGTTGCCTATAGCGAATCAGTGACGGCAGCATACCTGCCCTAAGCCATTCAAGACCTTAATTTCAATCAAAAGAGAAACTTCTTGGAGAAGTTTCTCTTTTGATTCTGGGATATAATCCGCTTTTGCCATGATTCAACTCAATGCGCTCACGTTTGCCTACGCCAACCAAAAACCAATTTTTCAGGATTTTTCCTGGGAGGTTCAGCGCGGCGAAACCTGGGCGGTGCTTGGCCCTTCGGGATGCGGCAAATCAACACTGCTGTATCTGATCGCGGGTTTGCGCTTCCCCACCGCGGGGAATGTACTCATCAACGGGGAACGCATTACGCGCCCGCGGCCGCACACCGGGCTGATTATTCAAGAATACGGCCTGTTGCATTGGGCCACTGTGCGCGAAAACGCTCAACTTGGCTTGCGCATCCGCGGCTTTTACGGGCCAGATGGCACGCACGCGCCGCAAGATTTTCAGCCATCCCTGAATGTTGATCCCTGGCTGGATCGTTTAAGATTACTCCCCCATGCCGAAAAATACCCGGGGCAGCTCTCCGGTGGGCAGCGCCAGCGCACCGCGATTGCGCGCACTTTGGCGCTGGAACCTGATCTGCTGTTGATGGACGAGCCTTTTTCATCACTGGATGCCCCCACGCGCGAAGACTTACAGAACCTGACCCTTGAGTTACAAGGCGAGCAAAATCTGACCCTGCTGATTGTCACGCACACCATTGAGGAGGCCGCCATTCTTGGCAAGAAAATCCTGCTGCTGGGGGAACCACCCAATACACACCCGCGGGTGATCGAAAATCCACAGGCCGGAAGCGATAATTTCCGCGGCAGCGATGCATATATGAACATCTGCCGCGACCTGCGCGCTCAAATGGAGTTGCCATGAAACGCCGCGATCTGATTTATGCCGTATTGGCGCTCTTCACCATCTGGCATATCGCCGCCTGGATGATCGATCAACCGATCTTGCCATCTCCCATCGAGGTTATCCCGGCGTTTTTTCGCGAATTGGGGGGCGATCTGCTGCCACATTTCGCCGTCAGCCTTTGGCGTGTGTTTGCCAGCACGGCGCTGGCGATTTTGCTAGCCTCCCCCGCGGGGCTAATTTTGGGGCAGTCGCCGCGCATGAACGCGCTTTTCTCACCACTGATCTACCTGCTCTACCCGATCCCAAAAGTGGTACTCGTCCCGGTATTGATTCTGCTCTTTGGGTTGGGCGATATGCCCAAAATCGCGATTATCTTTATCATTCTTTTCTTCCAAATTTTGGTACTGGTGCGCGATCAAGCTGCCAGCCTGCGCCCGGAGTTGATCCAGAGTGTGCGCAGCCTGGGGGCTGGGCGGCGGGCGCTATTCCGCTATGTGTACCTACCCGCCAGCCTACCCGCTATTCTCACTGGGCTGCGCCAATCTGTGGGGACGGCGGTGGCGGTGCTATATGTGGCCGAGTTATTCGCCACACAACGCGGCCTGGGCTATTACATCTACCTCAAGGGCAGTACACTCTTCGACTACCCAGCCATGTACGCCGGAATCATGGCGATGAGTTTATTAGGGTTGGGATTATATTTCTCGGTAGATTGGCTCGAACGAAAGTTGTGTCCCTGGGAATTCGCAAAATGAGGGCGAAGGAAGAACCACTGCACCATGATTATTATACCTGTTCCCAAATAGAACTGATTGCTCAGGCTTACGCCTTCGCAATCAAGATTTCG
>JACNJM010000253.1:0-1105 GCA_014382605.1 Anaerolineae bacterium | reverse complement strand
AAATATTCACTGAGGGCCGGTAAAACAGCTTCCAACCAGAAGATGTCGTTGAGCGTGGGGAGAAAAAATTCTTGATCTGGACTGAAGCGCATGATACTGGGGTATGCGTTTGGATTGGGGATCGGCCAACCATATTGAGCAATTGCATCCAGATCATCGAAAGCAAAATATATCGCCGTATCGTAAGTCAGTGAGAAAAATTTGAGTTCGCTGGCAAGTCCTGGGGGGTCAAATTCATGGAATATGCGCTGCAAGCCTGCCAGATCGTCGCTCACGAATATCCCGAAACTCTCACCTGCGCCTCCCATCACTACAGCATAACGCGTCGCTCCATCCACCGGATAACGGATTTCCATCGCTACCTCATAGGGCAACATTTTCCATGGAGCTACAGAATAGAAGTCGGCTGAAGCCTCGAAAATTCTTCCCAATAAGGGCACCGTCGCCCCCGAGATCGATAACAGACTTTCTGGCTCCGGGTAGCTGCGGTTCAGCATTTGCTCTAACTCGCGGAGAGTGGGGTTCGCAAAAGGCAGATCGCGACGAAATTCGCTCGCAACATCAATCGCATCCAAAATCGGCGCGAGTTCCTGAAACAGCGCTTCATCATCGAATATTAACTTCTGCGGGCGGCGCTTGGCCCCCGATCCGAGCATGGGGCGCTTCATCGCCTTGAGCAATTCTTCTTGAATTTCATCGGCAGTGGGAGGCTGCGCGTAGATGCCATTGCGGATAACCTTGTTCTGATCGCTGACCACCATCACATACCAGGGCCGGTATGGATTTTCGTGCTCCGGGGTAATCCAGGTGCGCGCCAAACGAACGGCAACTTCCCAGGTTTCGGTTTTTTGTTTCAGATTACGAATTTTTTCAAGCGTTATCGTTGCCATAGTATTCTCATCTAAGGGTTATTTGAAAAGCGGGAAAGAGGCCCCTGAGGGTTCGGTAAATCTGCCCAAATAGGATAGGGAATGACAACTTGCTGCGGCAGCGAACAAAACAAGAATATCAAATAGAATAGTGATATGATTGTGAGCAAGATTTTCGTTCGGCGCATGGCAATCACCCAGTGTTCAAATAATCGGTTTCTGAGAATTATAAACCA
>JACNJM010000264.1:6053-12018 GCA_014382605.1 Anaerolineae bacterium | reverse complement strand
TCTGGCTTTGTAGGGAATATTCAGTCTCTGGCTCTGTGGGGGGCGGCGGCATTCGTGGGGGTTTTACTGGTCTTTTTGCTGGCGGCCATGTTCCCCGCTGTGACTGAGCGCCTGACGCGCTGGATTGTCGCGAATCTCATTCCGGAGCGTTTGCGCGAGAAAACTCTCGCCATTGCCTTGCGCTTCCTCGGCGGCCTGGAGTCGCTACGCTCGCCGCGCGAAGCCCTGATGGTATTCTTCACCTCGGTGATTATCTGGCTGCTGGAAACGGGCAAATACTGGTTCGTGATGCACGCCTTCAACTTTCAGGTCAGTTTCTTCGCCCTGATGCTGATGAACGGCATTGTCAATCTGGCAACGACGATTCCCTCCGCGCCGGGCTATGTGGGGACATTTGATGCGCCGGGCATCGCCGTACTGAAAGCCTATGGCGTTCCGGGCGCTATCGCCGCCGGATACACACTTGTGCTGCATGTGGCCCTGTGGTTGCCGATCACCCTGCTGGGCGGATATTATCTGGCGCGTGAAGGCATCCAGTGGGGCGATGATTTGAAGTTGGAGTAGCTGCAAAGGTGACGGTCACTTTAAAAGTGACCGTCACCTGCACTATTCTGGAGATAAGATGATGCAAAAAATATTTCGAGTTTTTTCACCACGATCCCCTGAAGGGGACAGGCGGCACAAAGACACAAAGAAAAAATACTCCATCTTCGTATCTCTGTGTCTCTATGGTTTATTTCTCACCGCCTGTGCCGCGCCGACACTCGACCCCACTGACATTCCGACGATTGAATCAACCGCCGCACCATCCTCCCCCATCTTGATCGCCGAAGTCCTCGGCGGCATCCCCGGCAACAACAACTACGATTATATTGAACTCATCAACCCCGATGACAGTACCCCCTTTGACCTGCATGGCCTTTCATTATGGTATCAACTCGCCGATGGCGGTGAGATTGAGCGCGTCCACCGCTGGGATGCGCCCGCCCTGATTCCGCCCGGCGGCAGTTATCTTTTGGGTCGCGCCGATCAAGATTACGGCCTGCCCGTGGACGCGTTCATCGAAACGCCGCTTGTGCCGCAGCGCGGCGGCTTGCAACTACGCGCCAAAGACAACTCACCGTTGTATACGCTCGTCTGGGGCAATGGCCCGCAAACTGATTTTGACTTCGCTCCGGCCCCGGCGATGGAAAACGGTGTGGCCTTGACGTTCGTTGAAGGCGATTATACGCTCAACGACGCGCCCCGACCCCAAAACACAGAATTCGCCAGCGAAATTTCTCTGACGCTTGACTTCCCCGCGTTGGTGAATCCCGGCGAAGAATTTGTTGCCGCGGTCATCATCGAAAACGCGGGGGCGCAGATGGTCGGCGAATTTACCGTTCAAATCCCCATCCCCAACGAATTCGAAATTATCAGCCTGCCCGACGGAGTTGAACTCGCTTCCCAGCCCACTCTTTTTGGCCTGGATGCTCTTGCTGAAACGCATCAAATTCTACTGCTTTCCCCGGAATATCTCGATGCGGGGCAAAGCATACTCGCCGAAATTATGCTCAAAGCTCCCTGGACCTATCTCACCATCACCACGGCCAACGCCGCCGCGGCCTCAGCCGCAGGCGCTCTGCTGGCGCAGAGCGCCCCCGCCCGCACAGCGGTCGGCGGCGGCGCCATCCCCATCGGCACAGCGCGCAGCCTCGTTAACCAGGAAATCGTCGTCGAGGGCATTGCCACCATGTACACCGGCGGCTACTTCGCCGGGAGCGGCAACACTAAATTCTACATCGAAGACGAAACCGGCGGCATGCAAGTCTGGATTGATGACGGCGAAGGCGATGTCAATATTTCGTTGGGCGACCGCGTGCGCGTGCGCGGCCAACTGCTGCTCTACCGCGGCACGATGGAACTGGCCCCCACTGCCGAGGGCGTGGAAATCATCGAACGCGGCTCGCCGGAGACGTACCACCCTCCCACACAGGTCAGCGTTCGGGACGCGGCCGCCGAGGCCGAGAATCTCGCCGGGCGTTTGCTCCGGGCTACGGGAACTGTAGCACGCGTGGAGGAGTTCTCGTACAGCCACGAAATTGATCTGGTGGATGCCGAAGGCCATCTCGCCCAAATTTACGTGGACAAACTCACCGAAATCAATCTGCAATCCGTCGAGAGCGGCGACACCTTTACCATCACTGGCGTGCTCGAAACCACCGACGGCATCGCCCGCCTGTACCCGCGCATCCAGGCCGATCTCGCCAAAGTCTACCCGCCCGTGCTAGAAATCGGTCTCAATGCCCCGGTCAACATCCAGCCCGGCGAGCCGTTCACCGTCACGCTCACCGCCACCAACCATACGCCCAACACCCTGCACGATGTCACCATTAGCGCCCCGCTGCCCGTTTTTGATTTGGGCGTGC
The DNA here is from genome assembly GCA_014382605.1 of Anaerolineae bacterium. Lineage (GTDB taxonomy): Bacteria > Chloroflexota > Anaerolineae > Anaerolineales > UBA11858 > NIOZ-UU35. The sequence continues at coordinate 9,610 of JACNJM010000264.1, read as the reverse complement.
TGGAAGTCAGTGACGGCGGCCAACAGGCTGGAAAAGTAATTGAATGGACGCTGAGCGAACTCGAAGGGGGTGGAGCCGCGGCGAGTGTCAGTTATCAGGCCAAAGTGGAGACCAGCGAAGCCGCCGTGCGGCTGGAACCGGTATTGGTCTCTGCCCCCGGGGTGGATTCTGCCCAAAGTGGTTATCTTGACCTATATATCGGCTCACAGATTCCGGTGTGGGCTATTCAGGGCGAAGGGGCACACTCGCCTTACGTGGGCGAGCGCGTCACCACCACCGGCATCGTGACGGGTGTGTTCCCCGAACTGAGCGGCTTCTGGATTCAGGCCATCGAAACCGACTACAATCCGCTGACTTCGGACGGTATTTTCGTTTACACCGATACCCTGACCCTCGAAGTGCTGCCCGGCGACGAAGTGCAGATCAGCGGCGAGATCGCCGAATATTACAGCCAGACCGAAATTGAAATCGCATCGCTCGAAGATATTGTCGTATTGGGCGCGGCGCGCGCCCTGCCGCCCGCCGAAGAACTGAATCCCCCGACTGACGAAGCCGCCGCGCAAGCCTATTACGAAAGACTGGAGGGCATGTTCGTGCAGCTTACCGCCCCGGCGGTGGCCGTTGCGCCGACAAATCGTTACGGCGAATACACGCTCGTGCGCGCCGAACACGGCATCGAGCGCTTGTGGCGCGGCGACGCGAGCGGCCTCGCCATTGTCGTGGATGATGGCAGTACATCCGCCCACGACGACCGCTCCACGCTGGCTTACGCCGTCAACAGCGGCGATCAGGTCAGCGGGCTGATCGGCCCGTTGGCCTTCACCTACGGTCAATACAAAATCGAGCCGATCACCACCCCCACGCTAACCGCCGTCGAGCGCGAACTCGCTTCGCTCGCCGAACTGGCGGATGGCGAATTCAGCCTGATGACCTGGAATGTCGAAAATCTCTTCGACTTCAAAGACCCGCACCCCGCCAGCCCCGGCATGCCCGACATCGGCGAATACCGCACGCAGATCGCCAAAGTCGCCAATACCATCGTTGCCGCGGGTTTGCCCACCGTGGTCGGCCTGCAAGAAGTGGAAAATATCGGCATTCTCGAAGATATTGCCGAGCAGGAATCCATTGCCGCCTACGGCTACATCCCCGTGCTGATCGAAGGCGCCGACAGTCGCTATATTGATGTGGGCTATCTGGTGCGCAACGAGCAGGCGCAAATTCTGCACGAAGAGCAATTCCCCGCCCCGGAGGGCCTCACCAGCCGCCCGCCATTACTCGTTCAGGTCAAAGTTGGGGATGTGGTCATTTCCGTGCTGAACAATCACTTCACCGCCATGAGCGGCGGCGAAGCCGCCACCGAGCCGCGCCGCAACGCCCAGGCCGCCTGGAATGTGGCCGTGATGAATGAAATTCTGGCGGGTGATGAAAACGCGTCACTGGCCGTGATGGGTGATCTCAATTCGTTCTACGATTCGTTGCCGATTGATACCCTGCGCGCCGCCGGGCTGCTGCACGTCCTTGAGCAACTCCCCCCCGAAGAGCGCTACACCTACATTTACGAAGGCCGTTCACAGGTGTTGGATCACATTCTCGTCACCCCTGCCCTGATGGATAAACTCATCCGCGTCGAAATTCTACACACCAACGCCGACTACGCCATTCCTGAATCCGATGATACCAGCCCGCTGCACAAGTCCGACCATGATGCGGTGGTGGCGGTGTTTTCAATTGAAAACTGATGGTGGGGCGTAAGCCCTGAATTTTTGGTAGCAGCGACAAAAAGATGGGAAATATCTCCCGTCTTTTTAGTTTAATATCCTCCAGGAGTTCCTGCCAGGTTTGGATTATTTTCCCAGTTATTTGTTTGACGTGAAAAACGCTGTATGAAATACTTTGGTAGTATTCGGGCAAGGCCATCTTTACAAATCGGATATATTCGGTATACTTTAGAAAAATTCAAGATACCCTTGTTCAGGGGATAAAAACATTTTTTAGGAGAACACCATGACCGAAACTGCCACACCATCTCAGCAGCATGCTTCAATGATGATTTCCTATTCCCGCAAGGACAAGGTATTTGTACAGCAGTTGCATGCTTCGCTGCTGGAATCCGGTATCCCCGAAGAGAATATCTGGATTGACTGGGAAGACATCCCCCCTGCCGCGGACTGGATGGACGAAATCACCCGCGCCATCGGTGGCGCCGATACCTTTGTTTTCATCATCAGCCCCGATTCGCTCGATTCAAAGGTCTGCGGCGACGAAGTTCGCGTTGCCAGTGAGAACAACAAAAAAATTATCCCCATTTTGCACCGCGAACCCACGAAAAATAATACACTTCAAGATGATATTTCGCGCACGAATTGGGTTTATATGCGCGAAAATGACGATTATGATGCCGCACTACCCATCTTGATGGAAGCCATCAACACCGATCTGGAGTGGGTGCGCGAACACACCCGCATTCTGGAGCGGGCGATCGAATGGAATCAGGAGGGGCAGGATAAAAGCTTCCTTCTGCGCGGCTCAGACCTCGATGGGGCTGAAACCTGGCAGGCCCAGGCTACAGAAAAGAAAGAGCCGCAGCCCACGCACTTGCAGGCGGTCTATATTCAGGACAGCCGCGAAGATGCCAAACGCAGACGCCGGAATTTGCTGATCGGTGTGTCTATCGCCTTGCTGGTCTCGATTGTACTGGGGATCACGGCGGTAATTCAGTGGCGAAATTTCCAGACACAGTCTCAATTAAACCTGGTGCGCCAACTCGCCGCCCAAGCCACATCGAAACAGGAAGAACGCCTTGATCTGGCCTCCCTGATTAGCCTGGAAGCCAATCGTCTCTCTGAAGTCTACACCAAAAGCACAGACCAAACCCGGGCCGAAGTCACTGGCAGTTTGCTCTCGGTGGTCATGCACAAGCCCGCGCTCAACGGCTATATCTACGGGCATACGGCCCAGGTCTACGCGGTGGATATGAACCTTGAGACCGGCATCATTACAACCGCATCCGCCGATGGTACGGTGCGGCTGATTGACCTGGACAAGCTCACATTGATTCATTTGTTTGAAAAAGATGGCGACAAACTCATCTCCGCGGCGATCAGCCCGGATGGAACCCAAATCGCCATTGGCGCTTACTCCGGCGCGGTCTCCTTGTGGGATGTCGAAACGTACCAACTCATCCACGAAGTGACCGATCAGCAGAAAAAACCGGTGCATAAAATTCTGTACAACCCCGATGGCAGTTCAATTGCCGCCGTGGATGATAGTGGTGTGGTGGTTGAATATGATGCCAAGACGCTGGAAGTGCTTCAGATTTATGATGCCAACGACTACGACTACGGTGTTGCCTACCACCCCACTGGCACTGCGCTCGCCATTGGCTCGGTAGATGGCTATATTGAAATTTTTGATCTGCAAAGCGGCGAAGTCGTTCAAGCCGTAGATACTGGCCTGGATGCCGGCGCCCGCTCCGTGGCCTTCAATCGTGAAGGCACTCTCATGGCTTCCGGCGGCGGTAACGGCCTTGTCCAGCTCTGGGATGTCGAAACCGGGGA
>JACNJM010000264.1:0-5178 GCA_014382605.1 Anaerolineae bacterium | reverse complement strand
TTGGCGCAAGTTCCGGCGGTGCTGTTCAGCCAGGATGGTCAGCAGCTATTCTCCGGCGGCTATGATGCCATGATCCGCGTGTGGGATGTGAATACAGGCGAGCCGGTCACGGTGTTAGCTGGTCACCTGGGCGATGTCAACGAGATGGCCTTCAGTTCGGATGGCAAGATGCTCATCTCGGGCAGCGCGGATGGAACTGTGATTCTGTGGGATATGACCAGCCTGGAACGAATCGGTTTTCTTTCAGGGTCGCCCTACTCGATTATCGGCGTTGCGTTTAGCCCCACCCAGCCGCTCGTGGCCGCCGCCAGCCGGGATGATAGCGTCTACACCTGGGATGTCAGCCTGGATGCCTGGAAAACTTTTGCCTGCTTCCGCGCCAACCGCAACCTGACACAGGCCGAATGGAATCAGTATATTGGTGAGCAGGAAGAATATCATCTTACCTGCCCCGATTTCCCCCCGCCCGCAGACCTGACCAGTGTCCAAAATTAGATCGTCTTTCTTTGGAGCGTTGCTGACCAAAGTGCAATACAAAATTTAACGCCAAGTCGCAAAGAGCGCGAAGATTTTTATATTTTTTCTTCGCGCCCTTTGCGTCTTGGCGGTCGAAAATAGCATTCAGCGCAAAATTGTTCCCCGATACATTCATCAATCTCAAATCATCAATCGCCAATTATCCATCCTGACCACCTTCTCGCCCAATCTGGCTTCCTCGGCGGCAAAGGCCATTAAATGACTCTCCAAAGAGCGTCGCGCCGTCGAGAGCGCCGGCGAGTCTTCTCCGTGTAACGCACCAATAAACGCCCGCATCAGCCGCGCATCGCCGCCGCCGTGGCCTTCGTCCGCGCCTGCCGAAGTATCGTAACGCGTGCGCAGGTCGCTGCGGTGCTCGTTTACTTCGATCCACGCGCCGCCGTAGCCAAACTCGGCGCGCAACTCGCCGCGCGCACCCTGAATGAGCGTATAGCGCCCCTCGGCGTGCGAATGCCCGTGCATCGTCAACGTCACACTTGCGCCGCCCGCAAACCGCATCGCCGCCACCTGATGATCTACCACATCGTTATCGCAGTGATACACGCAGCGCCCGTAAGGGCCGGATTTGAGCGCTTCGTGGATATTCTCCGGGGTGGGATTTTGCGCCACGACCGAAATCGGCCAACCCTGATATGCGCTGACCTGTCTCAGGGTTGGCATTAGCGCAGAGAGCGCTTGAACCAACCCCGGGGCGCGTTCCTGCGCACGCATCACGGCGCGCGCAAACCCCTTCGACGTATCCGCATAACCACGCCATAACGGAGCCAAATCTTCGTAGATGAAAGGCGCGTAATAAGGGCAAGTCTCCGCCGCCGGACAGCCATCCAGACAAAATTGGGGCGCGCCCGCGGGGGCGTTCTCTGCCCGAAAGTGTTTCAAGCCCCCCACGCTGCTGAGACTCTCACAGCGGTCATCCAGCATCCAGATGAGAATATCCAAATCATGGCAGCACTTCGCCAAAATCATCGGGGCGCTCTCGGCGGTGTTGCGCCAGTTGCCGCGTACAAAGCTGTGCGCCATGTGCCACCAACTGACATTCTCGCGGTGCGAAACATTGATAATCTCGCCCAAAACTCCCGACTGGATGATCTCGCGCATCTTCATGAAGTGCGGCGTAAAGCGCAGCACATGACAGATGTAAAGTTGCCGTCCGGTTTCTTCGGCAGCGTCAGCCAGTTGACGGCACTCATCGGCGGTAGTCGCCATTGGTTTTTCGAGCAGCACGTCGTAACCGGCGCGCAGCGCGGCCAGCGTGGGGGCGGTGTGCTGTTGGTCTTGCGTGCAGACGAACGCGGCTTGCCCATAGTGAGCTTTTTCTAGTAACGCTTCCCAGCTTTCAAACTGATTTTGCGGGGGAATTTTGTGCTGCGCGGCAAAACGCACCCGCCGCTCGGGGTTGGGTTCAGCCACGGCCACAAAGCGGACTTCGTCAGGGTGCGCCAGCGCATAAGCCCCATATACGTCCGCCCCGCGCTGCCCGGCGCCAATCAGAATAGCCTGAATGAGATGATGCATCGGGGCGCTCCAAATTTTTTCAACGATGTTCACAAAGTTATACAGTTTTTCCTTCGCGAATCTTCGTGGTTGAATTTTTTCAACTCCCCAACGACGCGACTGTGACTCCATCGCCGCCTTCGCCATCTTTGCCCGATTCAAAGGATTGCACCTGAGGATGTTGCTGTAAAGCCTCGCGCACCACATTGCGCAATTTGCCCGTGCCTTTGCCGTGGATAATTCGTACCCAGGGCAGCCGCGCCAGATAAGCGCGATCAAGATAACCATCCAACTTGTCCAGGGCTTCGTCGGCGCGTTGACCGCGCAGATCAAGTTCAATGCCGGGCGATTCACCCGTCGCGCGGATCACCTTTGATGACCGGCTGCCCACCACTGTCTTCCGCTGCCCTTCTTCCGCTTCTGCGCTACCCCTGAGCATCAAATCTGAGAGCCGCGCACGCACACGCAAATTGCCGATCTGCACTTCGATTTTATCTTCACCGATGGCGCGCACAATACCTTCTTGCCCCAACGTGCGAACCATAACCTTTGAGCCAAGCCGCACCGGGCCATGCACCTGCACCATATCGGGTTCATGGCGCTCGACCGGAGCATCAACTTCCTCGGCGATTTCTTCAATTTGCTCTTCGACTTGCTCAAGAATTTCCAAAGGCTGACGGGCGCGGCGCAAATCGGCACGCAATTCTTTGAGCTGGCTGCGAACGTCTTTTAATTCAGTTTCCGCTTCCTGGCGCGCATCTTCGAGTACTTCACGGCGCTCGTCTTCAATTTCTTCGAGGCGTGCAGCCAATTCGGCGCGCAGTTTTTCCGATTGATGGCGCGCTTCTTCGGCGCGCATACGCGCTTCGCGCGAAGCCTCGCGCTGGCGGTAAATCTCATCGAGCAGATCGTCGGCGCGCAACTCGGCGGGGTCAATTTCCTGCCGAGCGGCAAAAATAATCACCGCGGGCATGCCCAGACGTTCGGCAATTGCCAATGCATTCGAGCGTCCTGGCAAACCGATAGTGAGGTGATAGGTTGGGCGCAGGGTTTCCAGGTCAAACTCGACGCTGGCATTAACCACCCCAGGGGTAGCATGGGCAAAGGCTTTAAGCTCCGGATGGTGGGTGGTCACCAACGTGGTAATCTCCCGCTCGACCAGGTGAGTCAACAACGAGCGCGCCAACGCCGCGCCCTCCTGTGGATCGGTTCCAGCCCCTAATTCATCCAAAATCACCAGCGAATGCGAATCCGCCCGCTCCAAAATATGAATAATATTGGTGATATGCCCGGAGAAAGTGGAAAGCGATTGCTCGATCGATTGCTCGTCGCCGATGTCGGCGTAGATGGTTTCGAAAATGCTGATTTCGGATTCGCTCGCGGCGGGAACGTGCATACCGCTTTGCGCCATGAGCGCCAGCAGGCCGACGGTTTTCAGTGTGACGGTTTTGCCGCCGGTATTGGGGCCGGTGACGACGAGGGCGCGCGTCTGCGGAGCCAGTTCGACATCAATCGGAACAACACTTTCCTGATCGAGCAAGGGGTGGCGGGCTTGATACAGACGGATGAGCGGAGACGGGGGACGGGGTGCAGCGGTCGTTTGTTTTCGGCCACCCGTATTCGGTCTTCGGTCTCCCGTCAGCGCGAGCAACTTCGGCTCGACAGCATCCAGCGCATTGGCATATTTAGCGCGCGCAAAGGTCAGATCAATCTCGGCCAGCGCTGCGAGCATGTCTTCAAGGGTGTCGAGATGCTCAGCAACCAGCGCGGTCAGTTCAGAGAGAATGCGGCGTTCTTCATCGCGCTCGGCAAGCTGTAATTCACGATAAGCGTTATTTTTCTCAACAATGCTCAACGGCTCCATGAAAACCGTAGCCCCCGATGCCGATTGATCGTGAATAATGCCTTTAACACGCCCCTTGAAATCGGCACGTACGGGCAGCACATAGCGGCCATCTCGCTGCATAATCAATGCTTCTTGTAAATACTTTGCAATATTAGAATTACTTATCATGCGCTGCAACTGCGCCATCAGGCGGTCGTGCTCAATTTTCAGATCGCGGCGAATTTTTCCCAGTTTTTCCGAAGCGCTGTCGAGAATTTCGCCGCGATCCGAAAGCGCGTTGGTAATCACATCCACCAGCCCCAACCCATCTGGCAGGCGCAACGATAATTCGACCAAATACGGGTAATCCAGACCCTCACGCTCAAAAGCGCGCCGCAAATTGCGCGCCGCAACGAGCGTATATTTGACATCCAGCAGTTGGTGGGGTTCCAGCACCACCATACGGGCGGCGGCGCGCAGCACTTCGCGCAGATCGCGCGCGCCACCAATACTCACGGTTGGAATCGCTTCAATCAACTGGCGTGCTTCGCGTGTTTCGGCCAGCTTTTGGCGGGCATCCTCCAGATGCGCGGTCGGCTTCTGAGCGCGGGCTAACTCCCGCGAAGCCGAAAAACTGCAATAGCCAGCCAGGCAATCCAAAACCTTGTCATATTCGAGGGTGTGCAGTGTTTTCTCATCCATAATGCGTTGCGAGTCTACCACAAGAATAGACCACAGATAAGCTGCGATACAATAGAGTCGATGTACAAACGCGCTTTTTTTATCGGGTTGATTTTTGCGTTGCTGACCTCGGGGCGGGCTGCTGCTCAAGCATGCGAACCGCGCCCCGAGGCCTGGTTCGCTGAAGTATTTGGCATCTTACTCCCGGCAGATTTCCCCGAAACCCTGAAGTTGGTGACTTCACCCAAAGATGTGGCCCGCGGCTATCTCGAAATCAGCAACCAATCTGACGCGCCAGTGTATCTTCTGCCCCCAGCGGTGGAACAAGCCCTCATTTCCACCACCCAACCCGCCATCGCCGACGAAACCCTGAGCGGAGAAATCACCCCCGAGTTGATTCTGCGCAGCGAGCGCGCACCCACTTTGGCGGCGTTCATCATCCAGCCTGGCGAATTCTTGCGTCTGGATACCGCATCCCTGACCGCGCTGCTGCCCTATATTGAAGCGCGTAATATAATCGATTACAACCGACCAGGGCTGGTGCTGTTACCTATTACGCAGCGCGGGGAATTTATACTCGTACACGAAGTGCAACTCTATACCATCCAATTGACGATTGCGTATGCGCTCAATGAAGGCTT
>JACNJM010000001.1 GCA_014382605.1 Anaerolineae bacterium | reverse complement strand
TGTCAGACACCCCCGGCGTGACGGTCAGAGACCTGGTGGACTCCGCCTTGCGGATGTCACCGCGCTGGCTGATCGTGGGTGAGGTGCGCACCGGCGATGTCGCCAACACGCTCTTTCGGGCGCAGATGTCCGACCATCCCGGATTGTCCACCTTTCATGCCACAGACCCCCTGCACGCGGTTCACCGCATGGCCTTGATCATGTTTGCCGACGAGGGCATTCGCATGGCGGCAGCCAAGGAGAATTTTTCCCAGGCGATTGACCTGGTGGTGCAGATCGGCTGGCTGGAAGGCTATCGACAAATCGTCGGCGTCTGGGCTGTGCAGAAACAACTCAAAGGCGGTGATGTGGTCATGGAAGACGTTTATCTGGCCGATGGTTACCGCATGGCGGATGATGCTGAGCGCATCTCCGCCATCAAGAAAATCTTCGACACGGCCAAAGCGAACCCCGGCCAGGCATATTGGCAGGCGCAGCAGCATCTTAATATGGAAGCCGCCACAGAAGGGAAGGTGAGACTATGAACGACCTTTGGATTGATAGCGCATTGAAGCTGGTTGCTGGGATCGCTGCGGGCGCGGTGGTGTACTTTCTTCTGGCCCAGTTGGTCAGCCGCATCAGCAGCAACAGTCAGGCGGAAACCCTGAGAGCATACTACCGGCAGCGGGGACGTGCGGACGATCCTGCTGCCGCCAATCCCAGGGTGGTACAGATCAGCGAGTTGAGCAAAGTGCGCTTGGCGTTCCTGCGCTTCGGGGTGGATGTTTCCGGGAAAGAAGAATTCGCCATGTACTGCCTGATGGCCTTGATCGGCATCCCAGGGGTACTGATCTTCAACGCCTTTCATCTCGGTTGGCCGATCTCGATAGCGGGCGGCGCCGTCCTGGGCTACACCATCGCCAATGGCTTCGTCAATGCCCAATGGGAACAGGTGCGATTGGAAATCGAGAAGGAAATCCCCACCTTTTTGCGAAATCTGTCCGGCATTCTCAAAGCCGAACCGAATATCTTGGAAGCCTTGTCCAGTTCCAGAGAAGCATTGGACCCGGAGAAGCCGCTGGCGGCCTGGATGGAAACCTTCATCACCCGTATTCAGCGTCAGGGCAATCCCGCTTTTGAGGGTTTGCTGAGGGAGGCCAACGCGATATCGTCTTCGTTGGCGCTGGTGGTCTTCGAGGTGCAGCGCATGGGCGAGACCGGTGGAGCAGGTTATACCGCCGCCTTCCATGAGACGGCCAATAATCTCAACGAAATCTTGAATGTCAAAGGTCAGGCAGCCGCGGTGGCTTCCGGGAAGAAGAATATCGCCCTGGCCATTATCGGCGCGGCGGTCTTCGGCCTGGGCTATATTCTCAGCGCGCCGGTGGGCACATCCGTCTATCTCGAAAACTCGATGTTCAAAATCGGTCTGGTTGCCGCGATCGCCTGGGGTGCCTACGGCTGGTCATATATCCAACAGATGATCCGGGAGGCTACCACGTGATGGCGCGCCTGATCGATGGGCTGGCGGCGATCATCTTCTTGCTGATCATGACCGTGCCCGCCTTAATATGCGCCCTGATTGATACCCCGGCGGGTCGGATTGGGTTTGTTCTTTGGTAGCGGTGGGAAGGAGATGTGTGCATGATGGATAACGTGTTGAATATCGTATTGATGGTTGTAGTTGTGAGTGCTTTGGCTTATGCAGCGCACAGGTTTGTAGGTTTGATCATCAAGATCGTGCAGCCGAACCCCGTGGCTGAATATCTGGGAACGGGGAAGAAGCAGTCGGCGGATCAACCTTCGTTTAGCGACAGAGCAGGCGCGGCGATTGTCAGGCAGCTGCCTTTGCCAGCATCGCTGAAAACCTGGGGGCAGCATCTGCGTTGGGCGCAGCGCGGCGGCGAGTACGAAGGCAGGACGGTGGAGCAGATCATCTTCATGGCGGTGCTGTTTGGCGCACTGGGCATTCTGTTCCCGCTTCTGATCCCTGCGCCCGTGGCCTGGGGCGTGCCGCTGATCCTGCTGGTCTTGCCGTTTTCCAGGCTGCGCTCTGCGGCCAAGAAGATGCGCCTGCGCGCCGAGCAGTCGGTCCCGGAGATGGCGGCTTTGATTTCGGCTGAAGCAGCTGCGGGTGTGTCGCCGGAGGAGGCCTTGATGCAGGCATCCAAGATGCCCGGCCCGCTGGCGGGGTTGGTGCGCGAGGCGGCTGCGCAAGCGGCATACCTGGGTATTCCGGTATTCTCTCACGAGAAACGCAAAGGGTCTCTACGGGAAGCCTTCGAGGAGAGCGGCATTGCTGCGCTGCGGGCCTTTGGCGTGCAGTTGGATGTGGCTGCCAGCAAGGGTGTGGATGTCGCCCAGCGCATGAGCGAGATTTCATCCTCACTGGCTGCTGAATATCGCCAACGGCTGATGAGAAAAGCCGAGAAGCTGGATACCGGCATGACCGTTGCGGTGGCGCTGTTCTACTTCGTGCCCATGATGGCCTTGATTTTGGTGCCGCTGCTGATCGAAGCGATCAATGCGA
>JACNJM010000171.1 GCA_014382605.1 Anaerolineae bacterium | reverse complement strand
CGCGTCTTCGCGGTGAAAATTTCACTAAAAATCTATTTAGATGCAATTGCCCTGGTTGAACTGTATCACGAAGGATGGCCCAACCATCAACAAGAATCCGATTCAATCAAAATTATGATAGAATTCGTGCCCGGTCAGGTTTGCTCGATACCATTAAAGAAGTCTGAGCCTCGCTCCTCGCATTCAAGGAAATTTAGCAATGTCAGAGAATATCCATGTAAAGTTTCTGGGCAGAGATAAAATAAATTTTGCTTATATTTTCGGAATTATTATAATTATCATAATTTCGATTTTAGTAATTGGAATCATCGTTACCCGTAAGGCAATCGATCCGGAAGCATTGGTAAATTTCCGATTGATGAGTGAACTAACTTTGACGGATATCTGGACCGGGGAAACCGCACCCGAACATTTTGTTACCTATCGTCCAATCACAGCATCTTTGCTGCGAATAGAATATCTGCTATTCGGGATAAATCCTCCGGCCTTTTTTACAGTGAACCTGATTCTACTCATTATTGTAGCGGTTCTTATATTTGAGATCATCTACCGGGCCAGCCATGAAATGTTGCCTGCGCTGGTGGCCACACTGTTTTTCGTGACAGACTGGCGGCTAACGCCCAATATTTTTGTAATTGGCGAAGTTCAAATCACGTTAGCAGCGATCTTTGGTTTGGGTGCGCTCTGGCTGCTTTGGTTTGGCAAAGGTAAGTTTAAACCTTTTTTGATATTTTTCTTGTTATTATTGTCGGCGCTCAGCAAAGAATTTGGTCTGGCCTTCGCGCTGGCTGTTTTCGTCAACGCGTTTCTTAACAAAGCAACGGACAGAAAATATGCCAAAATCGCCCTCGGCGCCGTGGCCACTTATTTTATTCTCAGGCTTTCCCTGGGAGTGGCCTTACCTGCCACGGGTGAACCCTCTGCTTTCAAAGATTTAATCGTAAACTATATCACCAATATTTCCAGCGGTTTTATCTTTACGTTTTTCAATCTTTTTCGCCCGGTATCGGATGGCGATTTGCCCAACCGGATGAACCTGCGTTATTCCTATGCTGAAGCCTGGCAAATCATTTTTCTACAAATTCTGCCAATCATTATCGTTTCTGTGTATGGTTTTCGCAAAAAAGAGACACGTTCTCTCACAATTCCCTTGCTCTTCATCATCCTGGGAAATTCTTTTCTCTTTTTCTGGCGATATGCCTATCGGTTTCACTTTCTTGGCAATGTGAGTTTGTATATCATCGCGGGGATCGGATTAAATGATCTATTCCAACAATGGAAAAATCGTTTGAAGTTGTTGAATCTTTTAATGCTTGTTTTTATGTTTGCAGCAGCAATCATTTTATGGCGCGGCTCAGAATTACGCGCCTATCTCGGCGAATTGGTTTCCAAAAATGATAGCAGCATCTGTGACGATCAGGGCCAGTATAGCGACAGAGAGCGGCTCATCTGCATCCAAAAAAGAAGCCTTTGTATTCCAACTAATGAATACTATTTACAGGAAAATTACAACGGCTTTTATACCAGCACCGATCAAGAGACAGTTCAATCTGTGATGGAATACTACAATATACCCCAAGAATACTGCACCTGTCTTGAGCCTTACCCGACGTGTATTCAACCGCCGCCTGAATAATCGCTATACAGTGTAAACCGATGGGTGATACAAAGCGGCATTCGCCCTTACCCAATCGATGGTTTGCATCAACCCCTCTGTCAGGGTGAATATTGGTTCCCAGCCCAGAAGTTTCTGGGCTTTTGTATTATCCGCGCATAAGCGATCCACCTCGCTGGCTTCAGGGCGCAAGCGCTGATCTTCGGTAAAAATGGGGATATCCTTCCCCATCAATTTCAAGATTAATGCAGCCAGATCACCGATTGAAATCTCATTTCCTGAACCGATATTAATAACCTGGCCGACTGCCCGGTGCTCTTCTGCCATGCGGATAAAGCCCGCCACAGTATCGAGAACGAAATTCAGATCGCGGGTGGGGATGAGATTGCCGAGGTTAATTTCTGGCCTTGTGAGCGCCTGCGTGATAATGGTGGGAATAACCGCCCGCGCCGACTGCCGTGGCCCATAGGTATTAAAAGGGCGAATGGTTGCAACCGGCAACTCAAACGAGCGATAAAATGACTCGGCCAGCTTATCGGCGCCAATCTTGGTCGCCGAGTATGGCGACTGACCTTGCAAGGGATGGGCCTCATCAATCGGCACGTATTGCGCTGTGCCATAGGCTTCGCTGGTAGAAGTATGCACCACGCGCTCCACACTCTGCTCGAGGGCAGATTGTAGTACATTCAGCGTGCCTACGATATTGGTCTGCACATACGATGACGGAGCCTGGTATGAGTAGGGAATGCCAATCAGTGCCGCCAAGTGAAAAACAACATCGACTCCCTTGACAGCACCGCGCACGCTATCCCGGTCGGCGATATCCCCGGCAATAACTTCAATCTCATCTTTCAGTGGAGAGGTATCAAGCCAACCCCATCGTCCAAGAGCATTATAATGAACAAAGGCGCGCACCCGCGCGCCACGGCGCGCCAGTTCTTCTGCAAGATGACTACCAATAAAGCCCCCGGCCCCTGTAACTAAAACTCTTTTTGTTTGCCAGTTCAAGAATGAAGCCTCCCATCCTTTATATCTTGTTGCGCCTGTTCGTAGTCGGTGTGTTGCCCAATATCCAGCCAGTATTCAACAATCGGGAAACTGGCAACCTTGCAATCATTATCCAAAAGAATTTGGATCAACTCGGTCATATCCAGGTGCTGGTCTGAATGAATATATTCATAAACCGATGGTTCTAATAAATAGATTCCGGCATTGACAAAAAAATTCAACACGGGTTTTTCGCTCAGACCCTTCACAAAAGGCCCTTCGCTTTTAATAACACCATAGGGAACCTTGAACTCAAAACGCCGTACTGCCACCGTAAGGGCAGCCTGATTTTGCCGATGGAAAGCCAGCATAGCTCGAAAATTTACTTGTGTGAGAATATCGCCATTAATTACCAACAACGGGTCTTTGGGAGTATCCATCAAACCCAGCGCGCCCGCCGTTCCCAGTGGAGTGATCTCTTCCACATAGTTAATATCGACGCCAAACACATTACCATCGCCAAAATGCTGTTTGATTTTTTCAGCCATGAAATGCGTAGTGATACTCACATTGCGAATTCCGGCCTGTCGCAACTGCTCGATGGTGCGTTCCAATAAAGGGCGGTCGCCCACTGGAAGCAGCGGTTTAGGCAATTCTTCGGTCAGGGGGCGCAAACGCGTGCCAAAGCCGCCCGCCATCACAACCGCCTGCAAGGGCAGTTTTTGCTGTTCTTCTTCGGTCAACAGGTCATCCATCGTGACCAGGGCAATCACACGCCCGTCATCATCCAATACAGGCAATTGATGAATAACATATTCTTTCATCAGGCGCAGCATTTCACTCCGCTCTGCCCGCGGCGAGACCGTGATCGGTTTCGGAGAGTAAATTGAGGCTTTGTTTTTTAGTAATTCATCTACGGGAGAATCAAGGTCGTTCCCAACAAGAATTGCACGGCGCACATCGCCATCGGTGATCGTGCCAATTAAAATCCGTTTATCATCCACAACGAGTGCAATTCCCAGCCCATTGAGATTGATCTTCTCAATCACCTGTCGAATTACGCTACCAGAAGAAATGCACAAATCTGAAAGGTCAACTGCCATATTTATTACTCGGGTCAGGGCAAATTCTCAAACCGATATTGACAACGAATCCGGCTTCCGCTTAGTAACTCCGCCAAATCAATTCTTTCTTTAGTAATCTCAGCGACATTGCAATTTGGGCAAGTTTTCTCGGAGCATAAACAAATTTCCCCGCAGGACTGGCAAATTCGAAAAACTCCATCGTCGCGGGCCTCAGGCCAATCCAAAAGTATTCTGGTGCGTATGCGCCGTTCTCTCTCAATCCATTCCGGATATTCCATTACCCGGTCTCTTCTCAAGAAAATGGTAATCGGAGTATCCCTCGGTTACGCTTCTACTTCCCAAACTGGGTAGCGCAACTTCCACTCACCACTCTCTTTCGTCCACAGATGCTGCGATCTGGCCCTATCACATAATTCGATGAAATGCTCTGGATCCATGCTAATATACTCCATCACTTCAGCGAAGTAACGGTCGGGAAACTCGCCGTCATAACGTTTCACCAGGGTCACTGCCTCGTCACGGGTAAGATGCTTGTTTCTCACTTCTTGCGATGAATCGTAAGAAGCCCGCCCCAGCCCAAACTTGGCATGGGTTGTATAGTAATGCAAATCGTCGATCTTATCATCGATACTATTGTATTTGCTATATGTCCCCTGGGTGCGAAAGGGCCGCGCCTGAAAACCGGTGTTATCAACGGCATAATAATAAGCTTCTTGCGGGATCCACTTCAGATAGTAGCCCAGGTAGTGGATTTCGATTTGTGACTTTTCAATCTCGCGGTAATCGGCGGGCAGATAGGTCATCAAATCAACCAAAGAAACGTCGTAGTGTTCGATCAGTTCCTGTACTGAAACACCACCCAAGAACATATTCTTAAAATTTTGCATCGTATAATACGATTTATCGCGTAGCGAAGATGCGTTTTCGGCAATAGGGTTGCCATACTCAGCTTCGTTTTCACCATAAAACACCAATGGGATGTTATAGCGCAACGCCATCTTCGGAGCCAAGTTCTTTTGTCCCAAAATAAAAGTCTGAAATGGATGCAATAGATTTTCGATTGCCAGCCGTGTGAGCAGTTTCATAACGCGGCCGTTCTGGTTCATACTCACATTATCAAAGCCACCAACCTCGATCCAGTTACGGAAGTTGTGATAGCCATAATCGGTATACATGATAGGAGGCCAAGTCACGGTCAGCGGATGCATCCCGTATTTATACTTCAAGATATGCGCTGCGTAGACGCTATCCTTTCCGCCACTACCGGGCACAATGCAGTCATAATACCCATCATCGCGACGATGCTGATCGCACAAATGGGCTAACTCTTTCTCGCGAGTTTCCCAATTTATACCTTCTTTTACATCGGCATATCGGCAAGCATCACAAATGCCATCAGCACCGATATTCAACGTAGGAGTTTGACGGTCTTTGGTGTGCTTGAATTCCGGGTAGGATGAAGGTCTCTGATTCGACATAACACAGCGCTTGCAATAAATAACCTTCTCAGGAAGACCATATAAAGGTTTTATTTCACCAGTCATAAGTTACTCCAAAAAATACACGATCCAAGCGATGTTGTCTGTCGGAGCATTATCCTTTATTCACATCGGCTTTTCAGGCTTTTCCTACGCTTTATTGAGTTGTTGCTACAATTTTCGCAATGTTTTCGTACACCAATAAACCTTGTCGTCCGCTCCGCTCTGGATGAAACTGACAAGCGAAGACGTTATTATACTTTAGACTGGAGCAAAACTCCATTTGCCCATAGCGCGTACGGGAGAGTACCAGCGCATCCTCTTGCGGGCGTACGTAAAAAGAGTGTACAAAATACATATATTCACCATCAGATAGACCATCGAACGGTGTTCCGACCCAGTTATTATGATCTGCCCTACGCCGGATTTGATTCCAGCCAACTTGGGGAACCTTCAGCATTCGGGGAACACCGTTAAAAAAGGATGATATATTTTCCAGAGGCACAACATCCCCATCAACGATACCCAAACCTTTGTGCATTCCGAATTCATAACTTTCCGACATTAAAAGTTGCATCCCCAAACAGATGCCAAACAACGATTTTCCGGTTTGGCTGTAATCTTGCAGGGGGACAATCAAATCCAATTTTTTCAACTCGCTCATTGCGTCAGCGAAAGCGCCAACCCCAGGCAAGATTACAGCGTCAGCATCAAAAAGCTCTTGTTTGGAGGATGTAATCTGAGCATCCATCCCGGCATACTCACAGGCCTGTTTTACACTAAACAAGTTGCCCAATCCATAATCTACAATAGCAATGCACACGTCGCGATTAGACACCAGCGGCTCCCTTTTCCATTCGGCAGTCGACCCCATGCTCTAACAAATATTCTTTGATTTTACGAATCGTTGTCCCCGTAATATTCTTACGCCCAAATTCACCGCGTTTACCTAGCAAAAATTCAATATTACCTTCTATCTGATAATCGCCTTGGCGAAATTGATATTTATGGATAAATTCATAATGCAACATTGAAGCTAGGCTGACCGCATCAGCATAGCCATCAGCGATAACATCATAAATATGCTCCAGTTGGCCAGCACCGCCCAGGGCAATCACGGGAATGGCTACTGCCTGTGCAATCTGACGGGTTAATTCCAGATCGTAGCCCTTGCCTGTGCCTTCTTGACCAATTGA
This sequence comes from Anaerolineae bacterium, assembly GCA_014382605.1. Classification (GTDB taxonomy): domain Bacteria; phylum Chloroflexota; class Anaerolineae; order Anaerolineales; family UBA11858; genus NIOZ-UU35. The sequence goes on along the minus strand of JACNJM010000171.1, from coordinate 43,148 downwards.
GGTAACCAGCAGTTCACCTGCGCCCAGATCAGCGGCTCGCGAGGCCCATTCAACAGCATCAACTCCGGTACTCTCCCGACCATAATCAACATAGGTTTCGTATTTTCCATTTGCCTGTTTAATCGCCTCGATCGAAACTACAATGGTTGATGAACCAAAAGCCAGCGCTGCATCTCGAATCAGTTCCGGGGTGTTGACTGCCGCGGTGTTGATTGCAACTTTATCTGCTCCGGCGCGCAATACAGTGCGAATATCTTCCACACTTCGCAGGCCACCACCTACCGTCAGGGGGATAAAAATTTCGCTTGCGGTACGTTCAATGATCTCCAGCAAGCTGTTCCGGCCATAAAGACTGGCCACCGCATCCTGATAGATCAGTTCATCAGCCCCGTTTTGGTAATAAAAGCGTGCAAAATCTTCAGGACGGCCCAATACACGCAATCCTTCCAGATGAACGCCTTTTACTAAATTGGGGCCTTTAATATCCAGTCTGGGTATGATGCGAAGATTCAACTACTTTTCTCCGTATAAACGACGTGCCGGAACACCCACCACAACCGTATTGGGTAAAACATCTTCCACTACCACCGCTCCAGCTCCGATAACAGCCTTCTCACCAATCGTAAGCCCTTGGTGGATAACTGCACCAATGCCAACATGTGCGCCACTCTCCACTCGAACCGCGCTCGCCAACAACGCGCCTGGGGCAATATGCACATGATCTCCGATTATACAATCATGTTCAACAACTGCATTGGTATTAACAATCACATTCTGGCCTAAGCGTGAGCAGGTGTTGACAACAGCCCCGGCCATGATTATTGCCCCCACGCCAATTTCTGCAAAAGGAGAGATAATAGCGCGAGGATGGATCGCTTGAAGCGGCTGCATGATATGTTGCAATGCTTTTTCATAGAGATGTTGGCGCGGCAGATTATTGCCCGCACCGCCCAGGCCGACAAAGAAATGTACGATACCATGCTGTACCAACTCAGGAAGCAAGTCATCGCCTCCTAGAACAGGGACACCCAAAACGTCAAGGCCGCGTAATTCCGGCCCGGGGTCCAGGAGTCCCACCAAATCATAGGAGCCATCAAAACGCAGAATCTCAATAATAACCCTGGCGTGTCCCCCCGCCCCAAATCCGATTGCCTTCACAGCCATAGCATATCCTTTATAATGGCGCACTCCAAATAAACAATTCAAAATTGCCCGCAGGTATGATACTTTTAAAAACTATCCGGTTTTCCCCCCCAGATCATAAAAGTGTTTGACAATTAACCTTTCATCGAGCTGGGCCTGTTTGAGCGCTGTGATGATGGTTTGGGCTGCTTCACCCTCGCTATAGGGATTCTTCATCCCGCTCAAATCAGTGCGGAAGCGCGGCGAAAGCGCCAGCCGAATACCTTCTAGTACAGCTTCTCGGGGATGATCCACATCAATGACATTTGCTCCGCGCACGCGCCCGGCCTGACGTGATCCTAGATTAACCACCGGGAGTTCGAATGATGCCGCTTCAATAATACCACTCGATGAGTTGCCAATCATAGCTGCTGCATGAGCCATCACACTGAAATAACCCTGTGTGCCTAAGTTATTAATCAATTGAGCATTCGGGTGAGCATCAACAAAATCCGCTATCATTTGCGCTATGACGCGCCCCCCCGTATCAGCGTTGGGTTGAGTAAAAATCACGGGCAAGTTCACCATCTCCAGTGCCGCCAGTAATTCTGCCGTCTGCCATTCTGCGCGCTCATATTCCAATGTAACCGGATGGTAGGTGACCAATAGAAATGGTGCATCACCCCACTGGATTTCAAACTGCGTGAAAAATTCTTCACGGGTCAACAACGGTGTATGCGCCAAGTTGTCCAAACCGGGCGCTCCCGAAACAACGACACGCCACGGCTCCTCGCCAAGTTGGATTACCCGTTGAGCGTATTCTCGCGTACTGACAAAATGCAAATGACTCAACTTGGTCATCGAGTGTCGCAGGGCATCATCGATGGCGCCCTGAGTGATTTCGCCGCCGTGAATATGGGCCACCGGTATTTTGAAAGGCAATGCTGCCAGAGCTGCGGCGTGCATCTCGAAACGATCACCCAAAACTACTAAAATGTCTGGACGTGTGTTTGTGTAAGCTTGAGCAAAGCCCAGTGCGCCCATCCCCATAGATTTTGAAATCCCTTCGGGCGTGTCGGATGAAAGGAGCATCTCGACACGCGAAGTGATTTCAAAACCATCAGCTTCAATATCTTCAACGGTCAGGCCATACTCGGGGGAAAGGTGCATGCCGGAAACGAAGAGATGCAACTGCAAATCAGGATCAGCTTTAATGGCGCGCAATAGTGGCAAATAAATGCCATAATCCGAGCGCCCGACGGTAACAACGCCTACAGTTCTCATTTTTCCACATCATCCTCAAAAACCATCTCGCCCGGTTGCACAGACCTGCACAAACGACAGCCTATAAAATCCATTATTCTGGCGGGTGATATTCCGGTTCCAGGGCGCAGAGCAATCAGATGATCCCGGACAATGATTGTGCCCGGAGAAAGCATCTCATTCCAATGCAAACTTCGACGGCCCACATCGGCAATGAGGAGTTCTGACGCAACTGGCTGCTTGATACCATCGCCCAGCGCGGCTTCCACGCGGCGGATGCTGGCAACCATGGCGGTCAATTCATCCGGTTCCACAGACGCCTGGTGATCCGGTCCCGGGAGGTTACGATCAAGCGTGAAGTGTTTCTCCAGAACTCTCGCCCCCAACGCTACTGCGGCAATGGCGATATCAATCCCAGTGGTATGATCCGAAAATCCCACGGGGACATCAAATTCTCTGGCAAGTGTGTGCATGGCACGCAAATTAACATCTACTGGGTGTGTTGGATAGTTGCTGACACAATGCAATAGCACCAACTTCTGGTTGCCTGAATCGCGTACCGTGCGTACAGCTTTATCTACTTCTTCCAGCGTTGCCATTCCAGTAGAGATAATCATCGGTTTGGCTTTGCACGCAATATGCGTCAAGAGAGGCAAATTGGTTATATCACCTGATGAAGTTTTATATACTTCCAGGCCCAGTTCAGCTAAAAAATCGGCGCTGGTTTCGTCAAAGGGAGTGGACATATACAGAACACCACTCTCAAAACAATAATTTTTTAGTTCGCGATGCGCTTCGAGAGATAGCTCTAAACGGCGCAGCATTTCGAATTGAGATTCAGCGCCGCTGGTAGTTCCTTTCTGATAGGCAGCTTTAGGTGTATCCGGGCTGACCAATTGATCGGCCTTAAAAGTCTGAAATTTAACCGCATCCGCGCCAGCATCAACGGCAACATTTATCAGTTTTTTCGCCAGAGCAATATCACCATTATGATTTACACCGGCTTCAGCGATGATAAAACAGGGATTTCCATCCCCAATAACGCGATCATGAATTTCTATGAATGAAACCATTACGTCACTCTCGCAATATACTTTAGGACTTACGCAAAACGATGAAAAATATGCCGAAAATAGGGGTGTGTGGGGCGCTTTGCGCCCCACACACCCCTATTTTCGGGCTTTCTTTTGCGAAAGTGCGTAAGTCCTGTACTTATATCCATAACCATTTCTCGGAAAAAAGGCGGATATATAGCTTCGATGGGTTGATTCTACAAACAAGTGCGCATCATCGCACTCCAAGTTACACTTTATATTGAACTCAGAATTATTCACATTTTGGACTTGGATTTAAACAAGTACAGTATTCAGCAGGAATTTCATAATATTGCATCACTAAACGTACAGTGTCGGGTGTAGTTGCTGAATAATATCCGTGAAAATCTTCTCGTAAATAATATTCTTCAGTAGGAATGCAGAGACTCCTATACGTTAAGCACCTCTCGATTTCTGCCGGACTATAACCTAAATCACTAGTGCATTGACTAGGATCATTCCATTCCAGATAGCTCCTGAAATAATCATGTAAATATAAACCACGTTGTTGCAATATCATTGCTAAAAGTATTAAAAATATGGTGGAAATTTCGACTAATTGTAATTTCCGGGTCAATTTATTATAAAGAAAATCAATTCCAAGCCCTACAATCAAATACATGCCAATAATTCCTATGAAATGAAACCGATAAGCATATTTATAGAAAAACAGTACAGAATTTCCGATAATCAAAAAAAATAACGGGAGATATAATTTGCGCTCTTTTTTATTGCTAAACCCCAATAAAAACAAAACCACAATCGGAATAACCTGAAATAAAATTATCGTTGAATCGTTCAGTTGGAAATGATTCGTCGGCGGAAGATTAATATTGTTGAATAAGGGCAACTCTCCATCTGAACCAGTAAAGGAAGGGAGAAATGTAAAAATAAAACCGCTTGCAATATTAATTAGGCTCCATTTTGCTCTGTTCATAAAGGATGGATATTCTCCAGGCAACGGAATTAAACCCAGGACTAATCTAATCGCAACGAAAACCGCAACTGCACCAAAAGATGCCATAACTATTGATTTCCATTGTTTTGGTTTCTCGTACAAAGCAAAAACAAGCACAGCTAACGCAAAAGCCATTCCAAATTCTTTACTCATAAAAGATGCTAGTAATAATAAAAATGTAATCCCAGCTTTATATTTAGTTTGACTAAACCACAAAACCCATAATGCCCATAAACCAAAAATGCCCGCTAACGTATCTTGTGCACCAATAAAAGTGTCTACATTCTCTTGAAGTCTCCAATCTGTAACGAAAAATAAAGCCGGTATTACTGCCGTCAGCATATTTTTAGAACGCCTAAAGACAATATCGTAAATTTGGCAGGAAAGCACAGCTAACAGAACCAGTGATGTAAAATTCAGAACCTTAGGACTAAAACCCAAGAGATCATATTCCAGCTTAAATATCGTGGCTATAATAGGTCGATAGGTAACAAAATGAGAATATGTAGATTCGCTCCAAAACTCCCCATAGGTACGTTCACTTATCAGCGTGACTGCAAAAAGATTTTCTGGGTCTAGCAATTTACTGTTCATGCTAATCCCAAAAATAACCCAAAAAACAATTAAAACTAACACTATTCCAACGCCATAGGAAATTTTTGATTTGGCAGTTAACATATTTTGATCCTTGGGCGGAAGAGCAAAAATATTCTAGGCTCCACTGAAGAATTTTTTGAAATAAAAAGATACTGGTCTACACCTATTTTGCGATCAGAAATTGTAATATATTTCATTCGTACGTATTATTCCTGATTCAGTAAAAGCAAATTGGTCAAGTACAGGTCCCAGGACGTATCAATATCTATAGAACGCTCAGGTGGCATGATGTAGGCATAAGTTTCTGGCGCATACCAAGTTTCTTTTTCGAGTAAAATATTACGACGCGTCAGGTATATCGCCCCATTCAGCGCGTAAACCGGCGGCAAATCTTGACGACGCATAATCAAATCCGCAGCCGGAAAATAATCAGCCATGCGCCCTTCAGCATCCACATATTTCATCCATTGTGGGTGCTGTTGTACGGAGGAAACGCTGACAATACTATCGGCATCCTTATCCAGTGCGATGCGAATCACAGCATCAATATCTTGAGAACTTCGCAACGGAGATGTCGGTTGCAGGCACATTATATAATCTGGACAATAACTCTGATTAGTTTCCAGCCATTGAATAGCATGGAGAATGGGGGGCATCCCGGGGGTATCATCCAGCGCTAATTCTGGTGGGCGTATAAAGGGTACTTCAGCCTGATAATCTCTCGCAACCCGAGCAATCTCAGGCGAATCGGTTGTCACTACAATTCGATCAACCGATCTTACCTGCTTGGCAGCTAAGATCGTCCAGGCAACTAATGGTTTGCCACCCACCCGGGCAATATTCTTATTGGGAACACCTTTAGAACCGCCACGGGCAGGAATAAGCGCCAAGACAGATATCATCCCAACTAGCCCATCTTCCGGATTTGCGAAGTACGTAATTCCATGGGGATCATGCGTTTATCGTTTAGTAATTGCAATAACACGCGTACCCGCTCTGTGCCGGGCAGGCGGGTGTCGAAAACAGCCTCATATCCCGAAAATGGGCCATGCTCGATGCGAATCGCATCACCGGCTTTCAATCCATCAAACACTTCGCCACCCGCATCGTTAATTTCTTGTATGCGCCCTTGCATATCTCGAATCATGTGTTCTTGAACTGCGGCAGGCTGATCGTCAAAGGTGACAAATCCCAGGGTATGCGGCATCCATTTGAATACAGACATGCCGACATCTTCGAGATCGATTCGCACAAACATATAACCTGGAAAATAAGGTTTATATTTACGTGCGCGCGGATTTTTTGGATGCACCCGAATGCGAGGGAAATAGCTCTCGAATTCTTGCGCTCGAAGCTGCTGGTATACAACATCTTCTTTTTTGGGTTTGCTACGCAAAACGTACCACTGTAAGGACATCGATCACCTTTTTATTTCTTCAAATAGGCCCGTATTGTAATGAATTGGCTTTATCTCGGCAAGGTGCAAACATTTGTTGTATAATTCTGGTGATAGGTGCTTTGATATTTACATTACTCGTGACTGCTCAGCCTCGCACGCACACCCCTATATTTCGGAATTCTCGCTGCGGAGGCGTTAGCCTGAGCAGTTATCATTACTCTTCACATTTTACAGGGAAGCCATAATATGTCCCCCGAAAAAATTGGACGCTATCAAATTAGAAAAGAACTCGGCCGGGGTGGAATGGCGACGGTTTACCAGGCCTATGATCCAAATTTTGAGCGCGATGTAGCTCTAAAGGTTCTGCCACGCGCCTTCCTGCATGACCCTCAATTCCGGACACGCTTTGAACGGGAAGCAAAAACTGTCGCCACGTTGGAACACTCAGCAATTGTGCCGGTTTACGATTTCGGCGAGGATGATGGGCAACCCTATATTGTTATGCGCATGATGTCCGGCGGGGATCTGTCAGACAAACTCAAACAAGGCGCGCTATCCTATCAGGAAGCCGGAAAAATTATTCTCCGATTGGCTGATGCTCTGGATGCTGCACATTCCAAAGGCATTATCCACCGCGATCTCAAACCCGGCAATATACTTTTCGACCAATATAATAATGCTTATCTTTCTGATTTTGGAATCGCCCGCCTGGCTCACGGAGGGCACACGCTAACGGGTGAGAATATCATCGGAACGCCCGCGTATATGAGTCCTGAACAAGTTCAGGGTGAAAAAGGGTTGGATGGGCGTAGCGATTTGTATGCTCTGGGGATTATTTTCTATCACATGCTCACAGGGCATACACCATTCCAGGCCACAACTCCGGCTAAAGTAATGATGATGCACATTCTGGAGCCTGTGCCGAATATTACAACGCTCAATCCGGAGATTCCCGCCGAGATAGATCTGTGGCTGCAAAAATTGCTCCTCAAAGACCCTGATGAACGCTTTGCCAATGCGGCTGAAATGTCGGCGGCTTTGCAATTGGCGTTGCGCGGCGAGCGACATGCCACCCTGCAAGCAACACCCGTGGTCGCGGCTACACGCATCAGCGCGCAAGCCACCGCGGAAATTGCCCCACCCCCATCGACTCCGCCTCCCCACACTCCGCCCCCGTTCGCTACGCCAGTTCCATTGGCCGCAGCCAAACCTAAACGCAATTTACTTCCCCTTGCAATTGGCGCTTTCCTGCTATTCGGCGTTGGCGCAGCTATCCTTCTGGCAACGGCTTTTATGGGCTATCGCGGACAAGGCCCTCTGGCAATGCTGGCATCCCCAACAATGGCTGCAATTGAACCAGCCGCGACCACCGAAGCACCGCTGCTAGATGTCAGCCCCACCAGTGAAACCGCCGTTGCGTTAACGACCAACACGCCAGCACCTGCACAAGCCACAGCAACTGCAGCAGCCCCACCCACGAATACGCCCGAACCCACCTTTACCCCGGCGCCAGAATTGCCTACTCTGGGCGGCGCGGATAAAATCGCTTTTATTGAAACTAATAATATCTGGGTGATGAATGTAGATGGCAGCGATCTGGAACAAATTACGTTTGATGGCACTGAAAAAGCAGACCTTTCTTGGACGCCCGACGGTTCAGCCCTGACCTATATTTCTGGCAAATGCATCTGGCTGGCCGAATATGAAACGGGCCGTCTGGATTATATCGCCTGCTTTGAAACGGCCAGCGAACTTGAATCCTTTGCCATTTCGCCAGATAGCACACAGGCCGCCATCGCGATCAACCGCGAATTATATATCGTCCCCTTCGACAAAGAACAGCTCCAGGTTGCCCGCTTCTCATCTGATTTACGCGCGATGAGCGAATGCGAAACTTATGCTCCAATGGTCAGTGGCGCTGAGGTAATCATTCACGCCAAAGTGGTTCGCTGGTCGGAAGATGGTTCACGTTTGTCGATTATGCTGCTGGCCGCGCTCAACGGCATACAGGGCGATCTGATTAAGATTTACGAAACCCGCAGTTGCCAGGTTTTGCCCGATCTGCTTGACGAATTTCCGCCGCCGCGCTTCGATATGGAGAATTTCAAAGATACCCCCTATATTCAGAATTTTGGCTACGATGGCAATTACCTTTATGCAATCACTAGCTATACCCGCAATGATGGTTTCGGGCAACTCTATCTTTACAACTCCAATCTGCACCGCGCCGATACACAAGTCAATCCGATCAACGGCAAATGCTGTTATCGCGATCCCGCGTTTAGCCCCGATGGGCATTACCTGATTTTTGCGCACCAACCCTACGAGGCTGGAGCTGCCAGCCAGCTCTATCTCGTCTCCGTTGGCTCCATCGGCACCAGCGCCCAATATGAGCCGATCCCCTTACCCGAAGGCTTCCTAACCGGCGCAAGAATAAAGCCCCAACCCGTACTGAGACCCACACAATGAGCTTTCAACGCGCCTCAGGAATATTATTGCACCCATCCAGCCTACCCAGTCCCTATGGCATTGGCGATATTGGCCCCCAAGCCCAACAGTGGATCGAGTTTCTGGCAGAAACCGGAACCGGCTTGTGGCAAATCCTACCGCTCGGCCCAACCGGGTACGGCGACTCACCTTACCAGTGTTTTTCAGCCTTCGCCGGAAATCCCTACCTCATCAGCCCCGAGGCGCTGCTCAAAAATGGGCTTTTGCACAGCGACGACATCATCGAAGCGCCTAATTTACCTGCTGAACAGGTAGATTTTGGCCGAGTAATCCCCTTCAAACTCGGCATTTTAGAACGTTCCTTCATCCGTTTCAAGAATAATCCCTCGTCCCAGATACAACAGGAATTTGAAGCTTTTCAAGCCGCGCAGACCCATTGGCTGCCCGATTACGCGCTTTTTATGGCGATCAAAGAAACCCAGAAAAGTCATTCCTGGGTGGAGTGGCCTGCACCCTTGCGCGATCGCAACAAACAAGCCCTGCAAGATTTTCGCGGGGCGTATGCCTTCGCCATTGAACGCCACACCTACTTCCAGTTCCTGTTCTTCCAACAATGGAACGAGCTACGCGCCTACGCCAATCAGAACGGTGTCCAAATTTTGGGCGACATGCCCATCTTCGTTGCCCACGATAGCGCCGATGTATGGGCCAAGCGCGAATTATTCTACCTGGACGAAATCGGGCAGCCAACGGTCGTCGCCGGAGTGCCGCCAGATTATTTCTCGCCCACCGGGCAACGTTGGGGCAACCCCATCTATCGCTGGGATGTGCACCAAACTCAGAACTTTTCCTGGTGGATTGATCGCTTCACGGCAATATTCTCGATGGTGGATATTATTCGTCTGGATCACTTTCGCGGCTTCGCCGGATATTGGGAGATTCCTGGCGACGAAGAAACCGCTATCAATGGACGCTGGGTACCTGCCCCCGGTGAGGCGCTTTTCCAAAGCGTTGAGGCCGCCCTGGGAGAGTTGCCCATCGTCGCCGAAGACCTGGGTGAAATCACCCCCGATGTTGACGATCTTCGTGAGAAATTTGGCTTCCCCGGCATGAAAATCCTGGTCTTCGCCTTTGATGGCGATAGCGAAAATCCCTTCTTGCCCCACAATTACACGCCCAATTCTGTTGTCTACACGGGCACCCACGACAACGACACCACTCTGGGCTGGTATCAGCGCGCCGACGAAAAAGCGAGCGACTTCGCCCGGCGCTATCTGGCACGCGATGGTCGCGACATCACCTGGGATTTGATCCGCGCCGCCTGGGGGTCAGTAGCTGTTTTCGCGCTGGCGCCGATGCAAGATTTGCTCAGCCTGGATAATACCGCGCGCATGAATTTCCCCAGCACATTGGGTGGAAACTGGGAATGGCGCATGAAGCCCGACGCGTTGACGAAATCGCTAGCAGTCCGCCTGAGAGAACAAAATCAACTCTACGGGCGATTTGCGAAAAATTGATTGCTCAGGCTTGCGCCTTCGCGATCAATTTTATTCCGGAACAGGTCTAAAGCGTGGCGATAAATATCTACACCAGCATCGAAAAAGAACTCCAAACGGCAAATGAATCTCGGCAAGCGGGGAATGAGGGCCGGGCAAGGGTTTGCGCGCGCCGCGCGGCTGGCATCGCCGCCGGGGAATATTTTCGCCTCCACGCGTTGCCCGACCCCGGCCCCAGCGCCTATGATCGCTTGCATATTTTAGCGTCTGCATCCGAGATTGATCCACGCTTTCGAGAAATTGCCCAACACCTAATATTACGCGTCAACGAAGAATTTAGATTACCCACCCAGATTGATTTGATCGCCGAAGCGCGCCAATTGGTTGCCTATCTCCTCGAGACACACTAATATCGCTTGTCGGCGCGCCAACTTGAACCTCTCCCGCTGCTCCACCGTACTATAATAGTAAGGGTTTACCCATGCTAACAAGAGATGTTCGTCCAAAGGAGTAGTCGCATGTCCAAATCCCCATCCCTGAAATTTGAGGAAATAATTCAAGCTCCCGCAGATCAGGTTTATCGGGCGCTGACAAATTCGACCGCGCTCCAAAGCTGGTTTGCCGACTTCGCCGAAATTAATGCCACGAAAGGCGGCCAATTTTATGCCTGGTGGAATACGGGGTATTATGCTGTTGGAACGGTAAAAACATGCAAACCCAATGAGGAAATTAAACTCTCGTGGCTTGGTAAGGGAGAACCGGAATCCACGAAGGTGATTATTTCCCTCGAAGAAAAAGACAATGCCACCCATGCAAAAATCAAACACAAGGGCGTGGGAAAAGAGGCTTCCTGGACGGATGACAACAGCCAACAGATCAGTGATGGATGGCAGCGCGCCCTGGCAAATTTAAAATCGGTACTCGAAACCGGCCTGGACAAACGCATCTTTGACCTCCCCATGTTGGGCGTTTTCCCTGCCGCGCTGGTAGACGAGAAGATGATCGCGGAGCTGGATTTACCCATCGAAACCGGCGTGCGTATCAGCGGCGTGCTGTCAGGCATGTCAGCAGAATCCGCCGGTTTACAAGGAGATGACGTAATTTTCAGCATTAACGGCCACGAGCTAAAAACCTTCCCAGATTTTGGCAAGGCCATAACTGGCAAGCAGGCCGGTGACAGTGTAGAAGTAGTTTTCTATCGCGGGAGCGAAGCAAATACTGTCGAAATGGTACTCTCCGGGCGTCCTGCTCCTGAACTGCCATCATCTGCGGCAGAACTTGCACAGCAAACAGCCGCAATCTACGCAGAAGTAGACATCGAATTAGACACACTATTCGAGGGAGTCAGCGAAAAAGAAGCCGCCGCTCGTCCGGCTCCTGAGGAGTGGAGCGCAAAAGAGACTCTGGCGCACCTGATCTATTCTGAACGCTGGCTGCATCTGGCAGTCACCTGCTTTATCGGAAATTATCGCACGGGGGGATTCCACAACGATCTGGGAATGCACACGGCTATCGCCAATGCTTATTCCCTGCCCGATTTAATTGCTGAACTCAAATGCTGTGAAGCGATTACCGTGGCAGCAGTGCGAGAATTGCCAGATGAGTTTATGGCCGACAAACGCCGTCTGATGGAATTGGTACAAAATGTCGGCGAATACGGTTTTGCCCTGCACACGCGCAGCCACTTCCCGCAGATCCAGGCTGCTATTGAGGCCGCCCGCGCTCATACCGCAGATGGATAGACACAGGAAATACTTGCATCTATAATGATATAAAAGGTTGGCAGCACTTTCCATCGAACAAATAATTACTGCTGCACTGCTAAACTTCCATCGAAAAGCTGCCAAAAATCTGGCAGCTTTTTAATTTCCAGAACATATTCACAAGTCAGACTCATACAAAAGGAGAACCCCATGAAACGACGCACGATTGTTATTGTGTTGATGCTGGTAATACTGTTGGCGGCCTTTGATAGCCCTGCAGAGATACCCACCCCCGCAGGAGAACCGCTCCCAACCGTCGCCGCCTACGACGGCCCGTCGCGGATTGTTTTTTCATCGAATCGCGGGGATGACCCCAATAAACTTGATCTTTATTTGATTGACCCCGAAAGCGCCGAAATCACGCCCATCAACACAGGCCTTGATGCCGCAATTCTGCCAAGCTGGTCTCCAGATGGAAATCAGATCGCTTTCGCTTTGGCGGGTGTGTGGAATCTCTACACCGTCTACGCTGACGGAACAAACCTCGCTCAGGTGACTGACTTCCGCAGCAACAACCCCGATTGGTCGCCCGATGGCAGCCAGTTGGTCTTCCAGTCCGATCATCAAAACGAGCCACAGGATACGCCCGATATTTATGTGTGGAACCTGGCCGAAGAAGAGCTTTCCGAGTTGCTGGATGCGCCTGACTTAATTGACTACAACCCGCGCTGGTCTCCCGATGGCAGCCAGATTCTTTTCATTTCAAATAACTCCGGCAGTATGGAAATCTTCTACATGAACCCGGATGGGAGTGAAATCACCCAAATTACGGACGGAGACGATCCGATCAGTGGAGCAACCTGGTCGCCCGATGGCGAACAGATTGTCTTTGTATCTGGCAAAGGGCCAAACACGGATCTTTACACGATTAACAAAGATGGAGCTGCCGACAGCGTTGTGCGCCTCACCGACGACGAATTCTCAAATACAGCCCCAGCATACTCGCCCGATGGGGAGAGTATTGTCTTCGCATCTAATCGCAGCGGCAACTGGGATTTGTGGGTCGTCAATGCGGATGGAAGCGAACTGACACAACTCACCGATGACGAATACTACGACGGCTTCCCCGACTGGAGTCCCTGATTTTTTAACGCTTTGAAAATCTAACCAACCCCTGGGCGCAGAGATAATCTATTTCGGCCAAACCAACCCGGGGGTTGTGCGCGTCTGGCCCACTTCCTTTACAGATCGAGTACAATAGAGCATTCCATCCCTAAAAGTGAGAAAGGTCTCTATGCGCATTTTAGCAATCATTAATGGTGAATACGGTGAACGGCATGTAGCCAATCTTAAACAACATGCCCCCAGAAGCTGGCACATCGAAACCTGGCAGGCCCCAAAAGCCTTTCCGCTCGTCATTGATTATCCTGAAGATCATATCCCCGAAAATCTACCACAAAGCGATTTGATTCTCTCCTTCGCCGAGCACAAAGGCGTAGCCGAACTGCTGCCCGACATCGCACAAATGACCGGCGCGCACTCGGTGCTGGTCGCCGTAGATGATGAAACCTGGCTGCCCCGCGGACTCGCCCGACAATTGATCGGCTGGCTTGAACGCATCCATGTAACCTGCGTAACCCCCAAACCCCTGTGCTCGCTCACCGAAACGGATTATGGCATCACCCGCCGTGACCGTGTTCAATATGAGGATGCGCGCATTTCAGAATTCGCGCGCTATTTTGGCAAGCCGACGTTCCAACTCGAAGTTGATCCAGATACCCGAACGATTGCTACGATCCAAGTGACACGCGATGCTGTCTGCGGCTGCGCCCGGCACGTTGCTGAAAATCTAGTCGGAATCTCAGTGGATGAAGCCGAAGAAAAAGCCGGGTTGCTGCACCATCATTTTCCCTGTCTTGCCAGTATGACCAAGCTCAATGATTTCAACCATGATACGCTGATGCACGAATCCGGGCATGTACTAAAAGATAATATTGGCGATCAAATCAAACCTTTCAAAAAAACGCGCTATATAAGCCCCGGAAAACGTAACGATTAACAAAAAAAGGCGTGTACAGGAAGATTCTGCACACGCCTTTTTTAATTTATTATACGTTAATGCGCTGGCTGCGAAGCTCGACCATGTGCACCAGTGCCAGAACGCTTTAGCAATGAGCCCGCTACTTCAAACATCGAAATCAGCCCACGGACGCTGACTGCCAGCATCACCAGACTGCCAAATACCCCACCAGCTAAAATCCAACCGCGGGATACATTGCGCGGTTCCTCACGGATGATCAGCTCAGGGGCAGCAGCGCTCGCTGCCTGAACCATCAGACGTTCGCGCAAGCCGCTCACAAATGCCTGGCGCGGCATAACAGGGTGCAATGCCGTCTTCAAATGCGCTTCGATAACCGATATTTCAATATATTTATTTTTTCGCTTTAGAAAATTCATTTTCTACCTACCTATTCAACAGGATAAGCAATAATACCCACGGTCCCAGGGCCAAGATTTGCGGCAATCCCAATCGATAGCTCTGTGAGAATGAGTGATTCACAATGGAGTACTTCCTGCACTCGTTTAAGTAATGCCTCACCGGCCTGCAAATCACGAGCATGCACGACGGCTACATTCGCACGGCGATCGCCAATCCGTTCTGCAATTAACGAGAGCACATGTTCCAGTGATCGCCCACGGGTGCGAACTTTGTCAAACATATCCAGCATACCTTCTTGCAACAGGACAATCGGCTTAACATTCAATACCGAGGCCAGCGCTGCCTGAAGCGTTTTGACGCGCCCACTCATGCGGGCATATTCAAGCGTATCGAGGGTAAGAATTACCTGGATATTGGCGCGTATACGCTCAAGCCGCTCGACAATTCTCTCTATCGAAGCCCCGGCATGATCCAGCAAGCGGGCTTCCTTAGCCATGTAACCTTGCGCCGCCGAGCCTGCAGCAGAATCAAACGGAATCACATTAATCTCGCCTTCGAGTTCGCGCGCGGCCATCTCGGCAGAGGCCATTGTGCCAGAGAGTTTACCAGTTACATGAATGGATAATACCGTATCCCCGGGGTCAGCAATTTGACGATAAAATGTTTTAAACTGCTGGGGTGTGGGCTGGCTGGTCTTGGGGATCACGCCAGATTCATCCACCAAACGATAGAAGCCCTCATTATCAAGATCAATGCCTTGATAAAAAGTTTGCTCCCCAAAATGAATATTGATAGGAATCATTTGCACTTCATATTCGTCAATCCACTCTTGAGGAATATCACCCGCAGTATCTAATACGATTCGCAACATATTGTTTTCCTTATTCAACACCAACAATATTGTATTCTTTTCGCAAGGCCAGTAACGTGCGATGATAGAGGCTCTTTATAGCGCCTTCCGTGCGACCCATAATCTGGCCGATTTCTGCATTGGTAAGCTGCTCAACGAATTTCAAGATCAGCAATTGTTGGCGCTCTTCAGGCAATTGGCGAATGACACACAACAAATCATTTTGTTCTTCAGCTTTGAGCATCGCAGTCTCAGGCAAATCGCCAGGAAATGTGAGCGAAAACTCAAATGCATCCAGCGGTATTTCCTGACGGCGGCTGTTATCCCGATACCAGTTTGCCACCAGGTTGTGTGCGATTCGGTATAGCCAGGCGGCGATGGGCAAGCCGCGATTTTCATACTTTTTAATATGCTGAATTGCCCGAAAAAATACTCGCTCCGTTAAATCTTCCGCGTCGAAAGTATTGCCAGTGCGGAAATAGATATAATTGTAGATTCGCTGAACATACCGATCATATAATTCGCCAAAAGCCTGGAGGTCGCCCAGAGAAGCGCGCTCCACGACCTGATCATCACTAAACTCCGTGTATGTTGCGAGGGTTGAATATCGTTCCGCAGTTGTGGAGTTACCTAACATAACACCATCCTGATAAAAAAGTTTCTTCTCAGCACTTGCAAATGCTGCAGTTTTCACAAGAAAAGGGTGTTCGGGAGGCAGCCCCCCTGCACACCCTTTTCTATTTCAAGGTTAAATATGGATTATGGTGAAGTATATCATGCGCCCTTATATTTCATCCCATGTTATAATGGTCGCAACTCGGGGATGACAGGCTTCGACGGAGGAGGCTGTGCCCGGACTGCGAGCCGAGAGGCGCCGAACTCGAAAACTCAGCGCAAACCCTTAAGTGCCAATCGCACTGACTATGCTGCTCTTCCTCTCGCTGCCTAATGCAGTGAGCGCCTGAGCGCAAACTGACCCAACGGGTCACGTCCACCGATCACCGCCCTCTGGCCGGGGGCAGGCTGGACGACACAAAAGCCAGAGTGCCGCGTACGACGCCATTAAGTACGCCCAAGCGGAACTTTCGGGTTCCAATGGCTGGTTGAGTTGGAGCTTTGGTCACCTGTAGGCCACTCAACGATCAGAAACATGTGACTACGCTCGTAGATGTTCGAGGTTCTAATCTTTCGGACGCGGGTTCGATTCCCGCCATCTCCACTCCAATAAAAATGTATCGGTTGCTTTAACCGATACATTTTTATTTTCGAGCATCTTCCTGTGCGCGGATCGCCAACCCCGCCGTCACACTGCTGAAAACATTTGCTTGCTTAATTTTTTCTTTCCCAAAGATACGCGCCAACATCCCGGAAAACGCGGGAATATTCGATGATCCCCCCGTTTTAACCACGGCATCAATTTGCGCTGCATTCAACCCCGAGGCCGCGAGCGTATCTTGCAAAACTTGCTCAATTTTCAGGTAGGCTTCCCCAATATCATCTTCAAATTGCACGCGGGTATATAATTCCCACAGATTGAAATCTTTGCCGTTCAGTTCAATCACCGTGGCGTTTTCTTCAGAGAGAGACATTTTCGCCATCTCAACCTGATTATAAAAAGGGAAAGCCAGGTCGTTGAAAATTAAAGATTGCAGCGTCTTCATGCGCACAGGAGCGATGCCACGCTGGATAGCTTTTTCCAGGTAATTATTGATCACCGGAGTACTCAAATCGGGTAGCGCCATCCAATCTGGAACGGCTTCAATCAACTCGGAAATTTCGGGCATGTGTTGAATTTGGCCCTGCCCAAAGTGATGCAACAGGCGTTTCTCGATGATTGCCCGGTCAAAGTCGGCTCCGGCGATGTCAATACCGCCATTGGCAAACACCTGGCGCTTACCCTTATCGCCGAGACGCATCATTGTGATATCAAGAGTACCGCCGCCAAAATCGAAGATCAGCACATTTTCGGGTTTATCCAGCGACTTTTCATAAAACAACGCCGCGGCGATGGGTTCCAGCTCGAAATCTACAATCTCAAAACCGGCATCATAAGCAGCCCGGCGCAGCACATCCTCAGCCTGGCGGTCCAAATCAGGATTTTCAGAAAATTTCACCGGGCGGCCCAGGGTCACGCCGGTAATTGTTTCGCCCAAAATTGCTTCCGCTCTGCGCTTGAGATGGCCCAAATAGAATTGAATCAACTCCCCTACGCTAAAATAGCGCTCGAAAATCAGCGTACCCGCCATATCACTGACCCCACCGCTTTTACGCAAGGCGGTTTTTAAATATTGCATCAGGCGGCCCGGTTTGAGCACGTCCACACTCACGAAAACATCGTGCAAATAATCCACTTCAGAGGCAATCACACGCAGCGCCCCAGCCCACCTGCGCTCGTAACGCCGCACGCGGTTGACATTATGCTGGTAATATAACTCAATCGCTTCCTGACCAATATAGGTTCGGTGATCCCGCGTGACATACAAGATGGTTTTAACCACTTCGGGAATGGAATTGTCTGGGTCAATCGGCAACAAATGCACGCCATTGCCGTCGCTGATGGCAACGCCAGAGTTGGATGTACCAAAGTCGAGTCCGATTTTCAGGCTCATGGGTTGCCTTGTGTGGAAAAAGCGGTGAAGGATAGCAGCTCCCCCTCAACGGGGATGGTGCCACTGGCGAGGATCTGTGAAACGGCGTGGACGCTGATCTGACCCCCGGTGTGGATTGCCAGACCCCAATCGGATTCTGCCACCGCGGCGGCTCCAACCACGCGCACTCCGGCTTCGCGGCGCGCTTTCGAGTAGAGCGCCTTACCCACGCGCCCCAGATCCGCGACCAATTCCAGGGTATCTTCTGTGTGCTGAATTACCTTGCCAATCTGTGTCATCACCAATAATATCTTCTCTTGCGACATGGCAACGGTTGCAGCCAGGCGGTCGGCAGATTTGAGGCGAATCGCTTCAACAATGGCGTAAGGCGATGCGTCAACCGGAGTGTAGCGCAAATAGCCATCTCTGCTGACCAATACATAGCGTTCAGCTTTGCTGCACAGGGCCAGATCAAAGGGGCGGTCGTGTGAAATATTCGCGCCTGTGCCAATGTAGCGATTTTCCATAATAGAGGGCGCTAACGCCATGCGAATTTTCTTGATAAACCCGCGCTGGCTAAACTGGACAAAATAGTCGGCCAGCGCCAGCCTGGAAATAGGGGTCAGGGATGACAGGGTATCTCCCGCCACAGGAGGATTGGGAATGGGGATTTCATCCCATTCCAGGGGGGCATCCGCGCTCACAGCCTGAACGGGCACACTCGAAACCGGCAGCGCTGCAATACGGCCTGATGCAAACACCAAAAGCAGTTCTTCATTGGCTGGAATCACTAAAAGACGCGGCGATTCATCGGGAAATGGCAACCCACTCAAAATTCCAATTGTGCGCCCATCTGCCAAATCAGCAGGAGCAACTTCGAGACGCAGCAAACGCCCATCGCGGGTGTAAATCAACACGCATAATCGTTGAGTTTCATCTGGCGCGTTGGGTATTTCAATCTGCTCGGTGGCTGGCAACTGTCCGCCATATTGGCGTTTGATCAAATCAAGCTGATATTGCAGGTGGGCAATCTGGCGTTCGTAACCCGCTACCTTCTTGCCCGTGCGCAGGGCGATATTCTCGGCGTGCAATTTTTCATTCCATTCGCTCAGGTCGTTCAAGCGGTTGGCAATATATTGAATAATGACTTGAGCGGAGCCTGGGCGTTCTTCAACTTCTTTGAGCCACGCGTTGATTTTTTCGGGTGTGAACACAGTGCTACTCCAATTGATCTCAGTAAAGCGAGAGACAAATGATACCCTGACTCGCCCTTTTGCGCGCGAAAAACATAACAAAAAAGCTCTTGATTTTGCAATCAAGAGCTTGTGCCGAAGGTGGGAGTCGAACCCACACTCCCGTACGGGAACTACGCCCTGAACGTAGCGCGTCTGCCTATTCCGCCACTTCGGCTTATCACAGGCGCTATTTTACTCCGTTTCAGCGTTTTGTCAACGGAATTAAAATTGGCTCTTTGGGATCTGCTGTGAGAAACCCTACTTCGCTATTGAAAGCAGCGAAAATTTTGGCGACTGCTTAGCCTGAGCAGTTACAAATCTTGTTACTCTTATGCGTTACTGAAGCGCAGTTGTGTATGGACTTTTTTTAGGCTTAGCGTGCTATAATTTCTGGGCGAGGGCATTTGATATGGGCACAACTATACAACAAATTTTAACTACATTAACGACTTACCCCGGCAATTTGATTTATCACATGGCTTTGGCATTCTCAATAGCCGGAGCGTTGCAAACCGCCCTGTCAACCTGGCGTGATACCCAATTTCCACAAGGCCGCCGGACGGTAATTGGGCTGGGGCTGTTGCTTGGAATTCGCTTTGTGTTATTCATCAGCGCGGGGCTTACGCATCAGGGATTGGCAAACCCCCACATTATCTTACCCATGCTCGACCGCGCGGCCACATTGCTGGGTTTGCTCATCATTCTTTGGCTGTGGGTTTTTCCTGAACCTGTGCGCCTGGCCGATGTTGCCAGTGGGTTATTCGGCGCACTAACCATAATTGCCGCAGCACTGGGCATGGTATGGTGGGCAGATCACTATACGACTTCGACCTTTAATGTTCTATGGCTGGATGCGGGCTGGGAACTCTATGCGCTGGTGCTGATTCTTTTCGGCATAGCCTTATTACTCATTCGCCGTCCAAATGGCTGGCCGTATGGATTGAGCATGTTGCTCATCAGTGCGATTGGTCACGGCCTTCATCTCACCACCCCGCTCACCGAGAGCGATTTCCCCGGGTTTGTGCGTCTGGCTCAAATGGCAGCCTATCCGCTGCTCTTCACGTTGCCACGGCGCTTTGCGCGCCCTCCTCAGGATGGCCTTATCTCCCTGACAGAGGCACCGAAACAGATCGCTGCCTGGCCGACATTCCAAGAACGGCCGCGTTACGGTATTGACCCGGCCCGATTTAGTCTGATTCTGGCGATGATGGATAATGCGCCATTACCCAAACGGTGTCAGGCAATCACCCGGGCGATTGCCGAAACAATGCTGGCAGATATTTGTCTCATTATTTACCCACCCGACTCGCGTGGGCAAGTGACCATTTTGTGCGGCTACGATCTTATCCAACAACAAGTTTTACCGGGGATGGCGCTCAACTCAGATCAGCTTCCCCTATTGACGGCTGCGATGAACAAGTGCCGCCCATTACGGTTACCGGCCAGCAGCACTTCGCAAGATTTGTCCAGCCTCGGAGATAAACTCGGCCTGGGGACCACCGGCCACCTTTTAGCTGGTTTCGTCCCCACCCCGGAGGGGGAGACCTCCCTGGGGCTTATTGTGCTCTCACCCCATTCCGACCGGCGCTGGAGTCGCGATGATCAGAATTATCTCGAGCAAATCGCCCGCGGCGTGGCCCCGATCTTGCAACAAACACAACAAGACCAGTCGCTTCACGATGAACTAAAAAAAACACAGGAAAATCTGGCAAGCATCCAGAAGCTTTTGGAAAATGCGCAAGCGCAGAATGAAACCTTGCAAATTGAACTAAACGCACACCCGCAAGAAATCGCTGTTGAAGCAGCCAGCACAAGAATCCAAAAGGAAGAAAAACAACCTGATCGTTTAAAGAAAGCCGAAGATACGATTGCCCGGCTACAAGTTGAGAACCGGCGGCTGGGCGAAATGGTTGAAAGTCTGATTAGCGATGCCGACACACATGAGTTGACCACATCTGGGCAACTCAAACGGGAGCTCAAGCAATCCCTGGAGGAAATTTCACGGCTAAAAAACCATATCGTGGAAATGGAAAAACATGGTTTCCAACAAGATTTATCGACGGAGGAACGCCCAAAACAGGCCAGCGGCATGACAGAGATGCAAAGCGAAGTTTTTTCATCCATCGCACAAGATTTACGCCAACCGATGTCATCCATCGTTGGGTATACCGATTTGCTGATGGGTGAATCAATCGGCATTCTGGGTGCATTGCAACGCAAATTTGTCGAGCGCATTCAGGTCTCAACGGAGCGCATGGCGGTCCTGCTGGATGATCTAACGCGAGTAACAATACTCGATGGAGAGCAATATAAACTCAATCCGGAAGCTGTGAATCTCGGCCATGCAATCGACAAAGCTATCGCTGATACACGCCAGCAACTGCGCGAAAAGAGAATTAGCTTACGCGTTGACCTGCCCGACCCGATGCCACACGTTCATGCCGATCGGGATGCCTTGCAGCAAATTCTCATCCACTTGCTGCAAAATGCCGGGATGGTTTCTCCGGCTGAAGGAGAAATTTTCCTGCGAGCTGAAATTCAGGCCTCGAATAGCGCTCAAGATTTCATCTTAATCCAAATCGCCGACCAGGGCGGCGGCATCCCCAAAGAAGATTTACCGCGGGTCTTTTCGCGCCTGTATCGCACCGACAATCCTGGGATCGAAGGAATTGGCGATACCGGTGTAGGCCTATCGATTGCAAAAACGCTAGTCGAAGCCCACCAGGGCCGCATTTGGGTCGATACCGAAATCGGCACAGGCTCTGCGTTCAATGTTTTACTGCCCCTCTCAAACGGAACTCCACGACCCCGAGAGCGTGCAAAATGAGCCTGGGGCGTGAACTGATTGCAGGCCTGTTGACAGCATTTTTTTCTACCTTCATTCTGGGTGGCAGCCTGGTTTTATCGATCAGCGAGGGAGATGTAGCAACCGCGCTGAACAATACATCAACGTCAACCGCAACGGCAACCCCATTGCCCACCACACTGCCCGGTGAACCTACTTATACCCCTTCCGTTACACCGCTGCCTACAAATACACCTACCATCATTCCCCCTACAACTTGCCCGGCCCCCAATGGATGGAATCAAATTACTATCGGCGCGGGCGAAACGCTAGAGAGTTTGGCTGAAACCTATCATACATCAACACAAGAATTATCGGAGGCCAATTGCCTGCTCGGCGAGAGTCTGCCCGGCGGCGCAAAACTCTACGTACCGCCCATCCCCGCAACCAAAACCCCCACCAAGATAGTCACGCCAATTATTCCACTCGTATGCACCCCCCGCTATGGCTGGGTTTCTTATCTGGTGAAATCAGGCGATACCCTATTCAAAATTGCCAGCGCCCATGGCATCACAGTAGCCCAACTCCAGCAGGCGAATTGTTTGAATACAAGCACCATCTACGCGGGCCAACAACTTTTGGTGCCTTACGCAATCGCCACTCTCACCAACACTGCTACACCAACCCCCACGGCAACGGCAGCCCCACCCACTGCGACAAAAATATCAACGGCTACAGCAACCACGGTACCACCCACAGCCACCAATACGACAGCTCCACCATCGCCCACTGCCAGCGCGTCACCACTGCCAACAGCATCACCCACACCAACAACCGTGCCGCCGACGGCAACGAATACCCCTGTACCAACGCTCACATCATCGCCCGGGCCGTAACTTTCTGGGGGGATAGCCCACCGTTAATATGGTCTATTTAAAACATTTTCTTCGGATTCTTATCTTCGCGCTACTATTGGTGGGCTGCTCAACGGGCTTAATCGGTGTGGGCGCGCGGGGACTAGCACAAACTACTCCCCAAGGAAGTGCTACCTCGCTGGCAACCATCGCGCCCGATGCCAGTGCGACTCCCACCCCCTTTATGCCGGTGCCTCCCACCCCTACGTACATTCCCACCGCATTCCCCACCCCTATCCCCACGGCGACACCTGAACCACCTCCCACCCCGCGGCCCACCAAAGATTTTCCCTCATCCGATGAAATCGACTATTCACAAGAGCAAGTAAATATTCTCCTGCTCGGTTCGGATCAGCGTCCTGGAGAAATCGGTTTTCGTACCGACACAATCATATTGCTCAGCATTAATACGCGCACAAAAAAAGTCAGCATGACCTCATTCCCGCGCGATTTGTACGTCTATATTCCAGGATGGGTGTATCAGCGCATTAACACCGCCATGTACTATGGCGGCTTTGCGACCCTGGCTGAAACACTGGAATATAATTTCGACGTCAGTGTAGATCATTATATTCTGATCGGTCTGGATGCTTTCATCCAGACCATAGATAGCTTGGGCGGGATTGACGTGCAGGTAGGGCAAACACTCAGCGACCACCGCACCGCGTTTGGATATTACACAGTGAAAGCGGGCACCGTTCACATGGATGGCTCAACCGCTCTGTGGTACGCGCGCTCGCGTTATACCACCAGCGACTTTGACCGCACCCGCCGCCAACAAGAGGTGATTTCGGCAATCGCGCGGCGCATGTTAAGCCTGGACGGGCTGCAAAAAGCTGATGAACTCTACGATATTTATCATAAAAATGTAAGTTCAGATCTGCGCTGGGTCAACCTGGCCCCTCTGGTACCACTGGCCGCAGAAATTGGCAATCCCGACACAATCCAACAATACTATATCGGACCGGGGCAAGTTATCCCGTGGACAACGCCCGGCGGAGCCATGGTATTGCTGCCGCAAGAAGCTGCTATCCGGGCGGTGCTTCAGCAAGCCGTGGGAGTTCCCTGAAAATATGCTATAACTATAGTAACAATAATCCGCAAGGAGGCTCCAACTATGACTTTACAAGGCAAAGGCTTTTTTCTGTGGCAAATTAAAAACTGTGAAGGCGGCAATACAACTCAGATCGCATTGGAAGCTCAAGAAGCGGGCCTGAGCCACGTACTCATCAAAGTGGCCGGTGGCGTTTACCCCTATAACTACGACTGGAACAAACAGATAGACCTGGTGCCACCGTTGGTCAATGCGCTGCATTCGTTGGGCATACAAGCTTGGGGTTGGCATTATGTCTATGGCAATGACCCTTCAGGCGAGGCGCGCATCGCCATTAAACGCATTCGTGAACTCAATTTAGATGGCTTTGTTATAGATGCCGAAGCGCCCTATAAAGAATCGGGCAAAGCCAGCGCAGCCAAAACCTTTATGAGCGAGTTGCGCAGCGGCGTAGGGAATAATTACCCGCTGGCCTTATCATCCTACCGCTATCCTTCGCTGCACCCTATTCCCTGGAATGAATTCCTCAAAAAGTGTGATATTAACATGCCACAGGTTTACTGGATTGGTGCGCACAACCCGGGCTCGCAACTCAACCGCACAATACAAGAATTCCAGAATTTTCCCTATCGACCACCGATTATCCCCACCGGGGCAGCCTTCACCGAACATGGATGGTCGGCAACTGCGGCTGAAGTGCAAGAATTTCTGGTAACGGCGCGCGCCCTCAAGCTTAGCGCGGCGAACTTCTGGGAATGGTATAACGCACGCAACGTACTGAAACCATCACGACAAGCCTGGAATACAATTGCCGCTTTCGATTGGGACAGCGGCTCAATGCCCCCAACAGATATTACCGCCCGTTTGGTACAAGCTTACAACACGCGCGATGCCAATAAAGTTGTTGAACTATACAGTGATCGGGCGGTGCATGTAACCGCCGCACGAACGATTGTAGGTAAAGAGCGCATTCGCGCCTGGTATCAAACTTTCTTCGGACAGTTATTGCCCAATGGCACGTTTACATTATCCGGATTTTCGGGAACGGGGAATTCACGCCACTTTTCCTGGGTGGCGCGCAGTAATGCCGGAAACGTGAACGATGGGAACGATACCCTGGGGTTGATTGGCGAGAAAATAACATATCACTACTCCCACTTTACCGTTTCTTAAAATCACAAAGCAGGGTGTACTGGCGTGAAATATTCATAGAGCCATTATGACTGTTCAGCCTCGAACAAAAAGAGGTCGAAAAAAGGGGGTGTGCGTGGGGGCGTATGCCCCCACGCACACCCCCTTTTTTCGGAATTCTCTCTGCAAAGGCGTTAGCCTGAGCAGTTACGAGCCATTATTCTTTCTTCAGCGGGCGCGGCAAATCTTCGGGAACAGTAACCGCCAAAATTTCATCCCCAGAACGAATTTCATAAACTTCTTTTCCGCGCGTCGCTGCCCGGGTTTGCACCGGCGCAGAACCCAAATCAATCATCTTGGCAGCATATTTCTTCAAATGCAGGGTTATCGATTTCGTTTTCGTGCCAACTGCGCAGCCTAATAAATGCACCCCTTTGGACAATTTCCAGGCAATCACTCCTTTGCCATAACGTCCCTGAACAGGAAAATCGGCTTGCTCTACACGTTTGCCACGTCCATTGGAAGTCAGCAAGAATATTTCACCACGCTGGATCAACAAATCCGCGCCAACAAGTTCATCCCCCGAATCAAGTTTGATACCCATTACACCCGCCGCAACCAACCCCATCGGGCGTACATCTTCTTCGGAGAAGCGGATCGCCATGCCACTTGCCGCAACCAGGAAAATATCTTTCTTCCCATCACTAAGGCGTAGCCAGCCCAGTGAATCACCTTCATTAATGCGCGCCAACGTAAAGGGTGTTGCCGCCGGGCCAGGCAATTCTTCTGCGGCGCTCTTTTTAACCATTCCCTGACGGGAAACAGACAGAACATACCAACCATCAGCAAGCTGATCTTTGGGCGGCAAGGCAAAAATCGTTGCTATATGGTCTTTGCTAGTAAGCGGCGATACCTGGTGGAAGGGTACACCGTCGTTAGGCTTCTCCGCTTCGGGCAGCGATGTCACTGGTAGTGAGGCTGCCTGCCCGTCTTTAGTAACGAAATAGAGCGTATCACGTGTATTAACCCGAATTAATTGCTCGGGGGCCAAGTTACCACTGATGCGCGGACGGTTATCTTGCCGTGTGCGAGAAACTTTGCCATCATGGGTTAGCGAAACCCAAACTAATGTATCGGGAGCCAAATCACTCAAACGCACCGGAATTTCAGTCTGATCGCCTTCCACCGAGACAATTTGTGTACGGCGTTGATCATCGAAATTTTCTTTTACTTTCTGCAATTCACTCGAGATCACTGCGCGCATCTTGACCGGAGATTTAAGCAGCGCAACCAATTCCTTTATGCGTTTTTTGGTTTCTTTATACTCTTGCTCCAGTTTAGCGCGCTCCAGTCCCGCCAGACGGCGCAGCGGCATATCCAGAATCGCCCGGGCTTGCACATCACTCAGTTTAAAACGCTTGCGAAGATTCTTGTGTGCGGTTTCCACATTGCGCGAACGGCGAATTGTGTCGATCACATCATCAAGATTTGCCAGCGCAATGATTAGCCCAGCGAGGATGTGCTCACGCTTGCGCGCGCGCGCCAACTCGTACTCACTACGGCGGCGAACAACTTCTTGGCGATGATTGAGATATACCCGCAAGGCTTGTTTGAGATTGAGCATGCGCGGCTCGCCATCCACTAACGCCAGCATTATCAAACTAAAAGTGGTGCGCATGGAGCTATATTTATACAGATCTTCCAATATTTTTTCGGGCAGTGCGGTTTTGGTGAGTTCAATCACCACGCGCACGCCCTGGCGATCCGATTCATCGCGCAAGTCGGCGATCCCTTCAACTTTTTCCTCACGAGCTAACGAGGCGATGCGTTCCAACAAAGTGGTTTTGTTCACCATATAGGGGATTTCTGTCACCACAATGCGGTTACGACCGCGGCTCATTTCTTCAATATGAGCGCGCGCACGCACGCGAATACGACCACGGCCGGTTCCATACGCTTTTTGAAGCCCACCTTGTTCAACCTGATCTACGATAATACCCCCGGTAGGAAAATCAGGTCCTTTGATAAACTTCATCAAATCTTCCACACTGACGTCATCCAGGTTCTTCCAGTGCTCCAGCATATAACCCAGCGCATCCACAACTTCTCCTAAATTGTGTGGCGGAATGCTGGTCGACATCCCCACCGCAATGCCGGTAATCCCATTGACCAGCAAATTAGGCAAAGCTGCGGGCAACACATTCGGTTCTTTCAGTGTATCGTCAAAATTGCTCGAAAAACTGACTGTGTCTTTATCAATATCCGACAACATATGTGAAGCCAATGCGGCCAAACGAGCTTCAGTATAACGCATCGCTGCCGGAGAATCGCCATCCATGCTGCCAAAGTTACCTTGCCCATCTACCAACAAATAGCGCATTGAAAAATCTTGCGCCATACGCGCCATCGCATCATAGACGGCCATATCACCGTGAGGGTGGTATTTCCCCAACACTTCACCAACAATACGAGCCGATTTTTTATATGCTGTATCCGGACGGATGCCCATGTCGTGCATGGCGTATAAAATGCGACGATGGACTGGTTTTAAACCGTCGCGCGCATCGGGTAAAGCACGAGAGACAATTACACTCATCGCATAATCCAGATAGGATTGCTGCATTTCTTTATCAACGTCAATTTTACGAACCAAACCGATTTCCATAAAAGACTCCAGTTTCCAACATACTACAGTAGTTTACCTAGACAATATCACAAACGAAGGAGAACGCCAAAATTGGGGGTGTGAGCGGGGCAAAAGCCCTGCTCGCACCCCCAATTTTGGGACTTGGTCCGCGCATGATTCAATGTCAAAAGCCACTAAAATAATTGAAACATTTGTACAGTAATTATAACATGTACAAAAAAAGTCCTCTCTTACCGGAATATAGTAAGAGAGGACTTTCGTAAAATACCCCTGCCCCCTAAACAGAGCAAGGCTATTCTGAGGGCAAAATTTCAGTCTCCAGATCATCACCTAGGCTGTCTTCAACCGCGTCGATTTCTTCATCTACAATAGATGCAACGGGAAGATCACTATAATCTTCAACCAGTGGTTTTGGAGAAAACGGCCCATGTTCAAAACCAGTACCCGCGGGGATCAACTTGCCGATGATCACATTTTCCTTCAAGCCATACAGCGGATCTTCGTCGCCGCTGGCAGCCGCACGTGTCAGCACACGGATGGTATGCTGGAAGGATGCTGCCGAGAGGAAAGAATCTGTACTCAAGGAAGCTTTTGTAATCCCAAGCAAGATTTCTTTATACTTGGCGGGACGCATGCCCTCCTGTAGCAGAGCCTCATTTCCTTCTAGCAATTCTTGTCGATTGACAGCATCACCTGGCAAAAATTCGCTATCGCCTGGATTACTGACAACAACCCGAGACATCATTTTGCGAATAATGACCTCAAAGTGCTTGTCATGGATATTTTGACCCTGGGAGCGATACACATTTTGTACTTCAGCCAGCAAGTACATTTGCGTTACTTCGCGGCCGCGAATGCGCAGCAAGTCGTGTGTGTTCAGGGATCCTTCGGTCAACGATTGACCCGGTTCAACGCGCTCACCTTCTTTCACCGTCAGGCGGGCGTTGCTGGGAATCTCATATTCTTCTTCATCCCGAATTTCACGAGAAACAATCACTTTGCCATTCTCAATGCGTACCCGGCCTTCGTGTTCAGTGGAAAGAATATTTTCGCGATTTTCGAGATTGACCAAAACAGCATCCCCGCGGTCAATTTCATCTTCATCTTTCACAACCACTTCCCAGCCATCAGCGATGGTATACGCATCACTCGTCATTTCGCTATGCGTCACACGCACAATGCGAATATCATCATAACGCTCTGATTGCTCAATACTAACCACACCGGCAATCTCACTAACCACGGCTTCCCCTTTCGGGGCTTTGCGGGCTTCAAAAATTTCTTCTACACGCGGGAGACCGGTTGTAATATCGGTGCCTGCGGCCACACCACCCGTATGGAAAGTGCGCAACGTCAACTGTGTACCCGGCTCTCCAATCGACTGAGCTGCTACGATGCCAACTGCCGAGCCTATTTCGACCATTTGCCCGCGCCCCAAATCGAGACCGTAGCATCGGGCACAAACACCATGCTCCATTTCACAGGTTAATGGCGAGAAAACTTTCACACTCTCAACACCCGCATTCACAATTGCGCGTGTTTCTTCACGGTCAATCAGAGCGCCTGATTCCAACAGCACTTCGCCAGTATTGGGATCAATCACGCGTTCCGCGACAATCCGGCTATACAAGCGGTTGCCAAAAGACTGACCGGCAACGTCATCTGCCCGGCGGAGGGTAAACCCATTGGTGGTTTCACACTCTTCAGCATTGACGATGAGGTCCTGAGCGACGTCAACCAGGCGACGAGTTAGATACCCGGCGTCTGCTGTACGCAACGCAGTATCGGCGAGGCCCTTACGCGCCCCGTGAGAGGAGATGAAATATTCAAGGGAGGTCAAACCCTCGCGGAAATTTGAACGAATCGGATACGGAATAATGCGCCCCGAAGGATCAGCCATCAGGCCGCGCATGCCTGCCAACTGAGAAAGCTGCCCAAAGCCACCTTTAGTCGCTCCAGAATCCGCCATTGTTGCCAAATCGCCGTGCGGGTCCATATATTCGCGTACAGCGCTACCAACTTTCGAGGTTGTGCTCTGCCAAACTTCAATCACACGTTCATGTTGTTCTTGCTCGGTGAGCAAACCACGCCGGAAGTTTCGTTCAACGACTTCAACTTCTTCCAACGCTTTATTGATAATTTCTTCTTTATTCGCTGGAATGGTTATGTCAGCGACTGCAATGGTGAAACCCGAACGCGTGGCATAAGAAAAGCCAATATCCTTAATCGCATCCGCAGCGTTAACGGTTGCTTCTTCGCCACAAACCTCATAGATGTCGGCAATCAAGTCCTTGATACCGCCTTTCTCCAGGGTCTCATTGACAAAGTGTACACCGTCCGGCAAAATTCGATTGAAAAGCACCCGTCCAACCGTTGTATCAATCAACCGCTCCTGCGGTTCCTTGAGCCAACTTCCATCTTCATCGTACCAGGTTTTCGTGTACAGCTTGATCTCGGTCGGGATATCTACCTGGTCGAGACGGTAGACCATTTCAACTTCATCAAATGATGAAAACGCTCTGCCATCCCCTTTATGCGGGCGGTTATCGGTCTTGGTGAGGTAATACACACCCAAAACCATATCCTTGGATGGGCTAACAATCGGCTCACCACTGGCAGGCTTGAGCAAATTGCGACTTGAGAGCATCAGAGTACGCGCTTCAATAACAGCTTTATCAGATAGTGGCACATAAACCGCCATCTGATCGCCATCAAAATCAGCATTAAATGCGGTACAAACCAGGGGGTGGAGGTGAATCGCCTTGCCCTCAACAAGAATCGGTTCAAAGGCCTGAATACCCAAACGGTGCAGCGTTGGCGCACGATTGAGCAACACAGGGCGTTCCTTGATCGCTTCTTCAAGCGCTTCCCAAACTTCGGGGCGGCTGCGCTCAATGAGGCGTTTGGCGCCCTTAACATTGGTAGCATACCCATTCTGCACCAAACGCGAAATTACGAAGGGGCGGAAAAGTTCCAGCGCCATTGTTTTGGGCAAACCACACTGATGGATATGCAATTTGGGCCCAGCCACAATCACCGATCGACCAGAATAATCCACGCGCTTCCCGAGCAGGTTACGGCGGAAACGCCCTTTCTTCCCTTTGAGCATATCGCTCAATGATTTCAACTCACGGCGGCCACGGCGCGAACGCGCTTTGCCACGTTGAGAATTATCAATCAACGAGTCAACCGCTTCTTGAAGCATGCGTTTTTCATTCCGCACAATGACATCTGGTGCGCCTAATTCAAGCAAACGCTTAAGGCGATTATTGCGATTGATCACACGGCGATACAGGTCGTTCAGATCAGATGTTGCGAAACGGCCGCCATCCAACTGCACCATCGGGCGCAAATCAGGTGGAATAACAGGCAGCACGGTCATTACCATCCACTCCGGCTTGTTGCCAGAGCGACGAAATGCTTCCGCAATCTTCAAGCGCCGGGTAGCTTTCATACGCTTCTGTTTGCTGCCAGAAGTACGCAAAGTATGCCGTAATTCAACGACCAGAGTATCCATATCAAGGCGCCGGAGAATATCAAGAATAGCTTCTGCGCCCATATCGGCCTGAAAAACCTGCCCCCAACGCGATTTTAATTCACGGTAACGCAATTCACCCATATAGGTGAGCGGTTGCAAATCCATCAACTCGTCGCGCATACGCCGGTACTCAGTGCGTGAAGCCACAATCTCATCTTCAAGGTCGCTGCGCAAACCGGTAATTTTCTGTTCTGTCTCGGCTCGCAAACGCGCCATATCCAGCTTGATATGTTCCAATTCGCGCTGACGTTGCTCTCGCAGGTCTTTTTCGATTTCCTCGAGACGCTCTTTTACAACCTGCTGCACACTACCAAGATTTTGATTGGTAATTTCTTCGCCGGCCTCAACAATTATAATATCGCTCCCCGGGAAGGTAATCGCCCGGCGCTCAGTCTTGCCGATCTTTTCTTGCAGGTCCATTTCGAGCTGCTGACCCTTTTGCATAATCGGCTCAAGTTCGGCAGCAATTAATTCATCATAACGCAACTTGATCTCTTCTTCGCGCTCGCTCAGCGCATCAAGTAGATCATCGCGCCCCTGTTTCAATTCTTCTAAATGGGTGTTGGTATCATCGGCAACATCCTCGCCGCCGCCCGCATATTCTTCTTCCAGGCGCTTTAGGGCACGCTGGCGTGCATCTTCGTCCACATAAGTGACCACATATTGCGCAAAGTAGAGCACCCGGTCAAGATTGCGGCGAGAAATATCAAGCAATAACCCTAAATGCGAAGGAAGCCGCCGGGCATACCAGATATGCGCAACCGGAGCAGCTAACTCGATATGCCCCATGCGCTCGCGACGCACGGAAGCACGGGTAACTTCTACCCCACATTTATCGCATACAATTCCTTTGTAGCGGACATTCTTATATTTTCCACAATAACATTGCCAATCACGCTGTGGCCCAAAAATTGCCTCACAAAATAGACCATCTTTTTCTGGACGTAATCGACGGTAGTTGATCGTTTCCGGTTTTAGAACCTCACCGTAAGACCAGCTACGAATCGTAGCTGGTGAAGCTAATCCAATTCTAAGTGATACTAGCCCCTTAGTTTCCACAGCGCGCGCCTCCCGAGGATCACAAAATTACTTTTTAAAAAGTATGCTATACATATGCAAACAAAAGCAAGCGCATGAGTTCTCTGACCTCAGGCGCTCGCCGAAAAATTATCTTCATCACTATTTTGCATGCGAACGGAATTATACAGGAAGCCCCATCGATCGTCAAGGCACAAATCTGGCAAGGAGTCAGGGCATTTTGGGCTACTCGCTGGCTTCCTGGCGCAAGGGAATCTCAAAGTAAAAGATACTCCCCTCACCCAAATTACTTTCCACACCAATATTCCCCCCATGACGTTCAACAATCGATTTCACAATCGCCAACCCCAAACCCGTACCCCGCTGGCTCTTGGCCTTGCGTTCGGAACTGCGATAGAATTTTTCAAACAGCCGCGGTTGGTCCACCGGCGAAATACCAATACCAGTATCCTGAACAGAGAATAACAAAGCCTGATTGCGTTGCTGAACCCGAACGGTCACTTTTCCACCATCCGGAGTATATTTGATTGCATTTTCGACCAGATTGTGAAGGGCTTGTTGCAACAAGGCTTGATCGGCCTCGATAAGGGGTGTACTTTCTTCCGCGATGTGGGCGTGCAGTTCGATGCGCTTTTGCGTAGCTTGAAGTTGGAAAGCATCCACAACCCAATCTACAATATCACGCACGAGCAACTTTTCGACCTGCAAACCAACTCCGGCCTCAATACGACCCAAATCGAGCAAATTTGTCACCAGCAGGGTGATATTCTCAACCCCAATAATGATTTTGCGAACATATTCGTCTTGCTGCTGGTTGAGATCCCCCACCATTTCCAGCATCGTTGCATAACCGCGCATCAGCGTCAGCGGAGAGCGCAAATCATGGCTTACAGTTGAAACAAAGTCAGATTTAAGTGCGTCCAATTCTTTGAAATGGGTAATGTCTTTTAGGACACAAACTCGCCCGATATTATGGTCATCCACTCGAATGGTCGATGCGGTCGCCATAAATATGCGCCCGTCGGGCACTTCTACTTCAACAGAATCCTGAATGTCGTACGACAAACATAATAAATCGGCCAACTCGGGTTGCTGCACCATTTCCGCAACCGGCTTACCAATACTGGCTTTGCCATCGAGATTCAAAGTCTGCCAGGCGCGTTCGTTAATTAGTAGGAGGCGATCGTGAAAATCGGTTACCAACACAGGGTCAGGCGTGGATGCCAAAATTGCTGACAAGCGTTCACGCTCAAATTCAGCCGTCATAAACAGACGCGCATTTGCCGCAGCCATTGCTGCCTGCCCACCTAATGTTGATAAAAATTGCACTTCTTCATCTGCAAAGGTGTGAGGGGCATCATTCCCCAGCCATAACACACCATAATACTGTCGCTCGTGGCGCAGGGTAATTGCCATCATACTTCCCAAACGTGGCGCCCCTGTGCCAAAACTTAATAATGGCGTACGTATCGGGTTCGTCAGCACAATTTGATCTTTGGGATGCGTTTGCATCAACGCCAGAATTTGATCATCAAAATAACTGAATAGCTGCGTATCTTTCCCAACACCGTAGCGGGACGCAATTTCGTCATTCATGCCGCTATCTGGTACGATTTCAGGCGATAGAACAATGCGGGCAGAGCTTACCCCAGCTGTAAGGGCCGATGTAATAATGGGTTGTAACGCTTCGGCAATATTCAAATGAGATGCAACCCCCTGGCTAACCAGCAACAAACGATTCAATTCATCAAGACGCGCCTTCAAGCTCAGGCGCATTTTTTCAAAGGCGCTACGCAAGCGCCCGGCCTCATCAGCCCCAGCCGGTTTGAGTACATGATCCAATTGCCCTTGTGCAATACGCTCCGCTTCTGTGGTCAATGATTTAAGTGAAGATGTAACCATCCGCAAACTCAAACGGATTAATATTGCAGCAATACTTACCAACAAAAAAATCATGCCCAATACTGGCGCCGCAATATTGAGCGCTAATTGTTGAGCTTCACGCGCAGGCACCATCATTACAGTAAACCAGGGCCGACCGATGGTAGGACGAACATAGATGAGATGACGCGTACCATCCGGAGCGGAATCATCATAAAAAATCGGGGAATCGCTGACCTGTCCACTATAGCGCTGAAAACGCCAACTGGTTTTAGATTGATATAGAATTTGCCCATTCTCATCTACCAGTAGGCCAACGCCATCTAAATCGGTGGTACTGTTCAAATTCGTAAAAATCGCCTGTGCGAAGGGATTGCTAATAAAATCGGTACGCCCCAAAAGTACTCCCTGGACAATTTGCTCTTCATCGAAGATGGCAGCAATAAAAGATATTTGCGTAGCATTCAGACCTTCAGGATCAGGAATAATATAAACCTGCACGGGAATGCCATCGAATGCCAGTTCAATGCCCAGCAATTCTTCTACCGTTTGGGTAAGTTTTTCATATTCTTGTGCTGGATATCCGGTGAGCGCTTTTCTCTCAGTATCCAGAATGTATAACTGATGAAAAAAGGGTGTAGATTGATACCCCACCGATAATTTATGCTGTAATTGCTCGTCACCAATATCTTGCAAATCAATTTCTTGAGCGATTTGTAAAATTAGATTCTGCCCTGTATTCAATAAAAATGGGACACCATCTGCGGCAACTTCAGTAGCAGCAGCCATACGCGATTGCAACATTTCACGGGCAGCGTTTCCGGCAATGATCCAGTCTCCAATGACGAAAACGAGCAGCAAGAGCGCCAGCAGGGGCAGCAATGTGTACGTAAAGCGAGATTCCAGGCTACTCTCGGAGGGTGAAGGTCGCCATGGGGGTTGTCCACCCCATTGTTCAGGAAAAGCCAATTTGGCAAACTGAGCCATCACTGCGGCTATCAACACCGGGCTAATTACCGCCAATGTCGCCGGTCTGACATACTCAAGCGCGTAATCCAGGCGCACGGCCAGTGATCCCCCCATCGTAAGTATTGAACTGAAAATATATAAGAGCGGATACAACAAGCTAATCACAGAAATTGCAACAATTGGATTGCGTGCAAATTTATATATGGGTGTACGGTAGCGCTGCTGGCTAATGGCCGATAATAGGATTGCCAGCGTGACCCATTCAAAAACTGTAAAAATACTATGCGTCCCCCAAAAACCCAGGATCAACCCAGAGATTGCGGCCAAAACTGCGGCGGGCAACGTGCCCAATAACCCAGCGGCCAATACCCAAGAAAACGCAGCCAACACCATCACTGCCATGCCCCCACTATCCATCACAACACCCGAAAGGGGAATAGCGCTCAGCCCCGGGATTTTCATACCAATGAGTATGGCCGATAACGGAGAAATGATGAGCAGTACGCTAAAAATAATGCTGCGATTGCGTTCTCGCGGTCTATGATAATTGCGCCACAATGCGAGTAGCAAGAAAATCAAAATCAACCATAGCAACGCGCCAAGCCATCCTTCCCAACCCTCGGGAAAGATAAAAAACGGTGTTTCGGAAAGAATGCTAAATAATAGAGACATGGACGATCGCTAGGTGTCTAAGGTTTAGAAAAATTATAGCACTTCTTATAGCATCTCAATGGTATTCCGGGTTGCGTTTTTAAAATCGGCGTACACACCGCGGTGTTTTTCAGGCAACAGCGCAGCTAACTGGTACATGGCTTCGCTCGTCATCAGGCTAAGTTGCTGCCCTTTGGCATGGCGGAATTCGGCCTTGTAGCGAAAAGGTTTTCCGAAAACAACCTGTGCGCCTGGTTCCTTCCAGCGTGGCGAAGTGCGAAAAATTGGAAAGCCGCCTGTGCCGGAGATTCCCACCGGCACAACGGCGGCCCCGCTACGCGCCGCCAAATAAGCCACGCCTTCCTTCGCAGGTTGCAATGCGGGACTGCGCGTGCCTTCAGGGGCAACCAGAATGCTCTCGCCACTTTTTAGCACATTGAGAGCTAGACGAATGGCTTTGCGATCCACTTCTTCGCGGCGCACAGGAATCACACCCCATAATTTAGGGAAGATGCCAATTACCGGATATTCATAAACTTCAATTTTCGCCATCGGCGTAATATCACGCCAGACCCGTTGCAATACAATCAGCGAATCGGCAAAAGAGATATGGTTGATCATAAAAATAAGCGACCCACCCGCGGGGATATTTTCATATCCCTGAACACGATCAATTCGCACCCACAACGGAAAGCCTACGCGCTTCAGCAAGAAACGCAAAAAACGACGCTTTTTTTTCCAGGCATGGTGATTATAGGGCTGCATTGTAGTGCGTTTTTCACGCTTCCGAGGCTTGCTCATACTTAAACTCATCTCCGTAAAGCCCGCGGTATTCGGGCGGTAGCAAAGCCGCGATGGCGAACATCACTTGATCGGCATTTTTCTGACGCGCCAAGCGGCGCGCTTCGCCGCGGCCTGAAATGGGAGGCAGTTCTACCGGCGGGCCAATGCGCATCTCAATGGAGGGACGCTGCCCTCGCAGCCCGCGCGACAAGAAATCGACGGTGCTGCCCACTACCCCCACCGGTATCACTGGAACCCCGGCTTTGTCCATCAGATAGGCCACCCCGGGTCTGGCGCGGCGCATCCCCGGAATATGCGAACGCCCCCCTTCGGGCGCGATCAACAAAGGTCGCCCGGAACGCAGCACATTGAGAGTCGCATCAATCATTTGGCGATCGTATTCGCCGCGGTGAATTTTGATGCCCCCATAGCCGCGCGCCAGCAGTGATTGACCAGGGCGCTGCCAGACATCGGCGGCCCCGGCCACTTCGGGGGCAATAGGCCAAAAAGATGCCACGAAAGGCGCTTCGTACAACGAGATATGATTAATGGCAATTAGATACGCGCCAGATTTGGGCACATGCTCGAGTCCGTTGATGATCACACGGCTGACAAGGTGAAAAATTCCCCGCAATACAGCTCGCAGCCCGGGACGGAGTAAACGCGCGGCCAAAGATGGACGATAATTATCAGTCATGGCGCAGCAATTAACCTTCGCCTCGCGCCAGGCCTAACGAATACGCCAGAACTTCATCGATGCTCATATTGTCCGAATCGAGAATCACGGCATCCTCGGCAGGGCGTAGCGGGGCAACCGCGCGGGTGGAGTCGATTTCATCGCGCATGCGCATATCGGCAAGCACAACTTCCAGCATAATTTCGTCGCCACGATTGAGACGCTCATCATAGCGACGACGGGCGCGTTCTTCTACGGATGCATCCAGATAAAGTTTGAGATCGGCTTCGGGCAGCACCACGGTGCCAATATCGCGCCCGACCATTACCACGTGCCCGCGCTGACCGATGCGACGTTGTTGAGCCGTGAGCGCGGCGCGCACGCCGGGGTACGCCGAAACCACCGAGACATTAGAATCCACTTCGGGGCTGCGAATATCCCAGGTAATATCCACGCCATCGAGCAGAATATCGTTATCGCGGCCATCATCGGCCGAGGCGGTTTGAACATCAATTTGGGCGCGTTCTGAAAGTGCAGTGATCTGATCTTCTGCATCCATCGACAGGCCCGCACGCAGCGCCGCGCAGGTGATGGCCCGATACATCACGCCAGTATCAAAAAACAAATAATCCAGAGCATGGGCCATGCGCTTGGCCAGTGTCGATTTTCCTGAGGCTGCCGGGCCATCAATGGCAATTGTGTGAGGTACATTCATGGGAACTCCATAAAGACGGATGGCGGGGAGGTTTCGGTCTCCCGTCACCCCGTCCTCTGTCTATTTCGGCAATGTCAACTTTGAAAAGATTCCCGAAATTTGGGTTGTAAATTGACATTGTCAAGCTATTCATCATATTGCGAGGGTGTTTCAGCTTCCCCATCGTTGGGGAATATATCGCCGCGTGCCCATAGGATGATATTCTCTTGTTCCACTGGCGCGCTGCGGAAAATCAGCCAATCAACCCAGGCATTGGGCAGCGCACCTACCCATCCGGGCGAAAGACTCCAGGCGAAATCCTGCCCGCGATAGGCTGCTGCCCAGGGGGCAAATTCGCTCTCTTGCGGTGCAATCACCACCAAAGGAAGTTCTGTTTCGTCCAGCGCGGGGGTGTAGCGCACATCCGAAAAGTCGCGCAAAACCCAGCGCATGGCCGCCTGATCCACCAGCGAGACAATTTCTAATTGATCAAACAACCCCTGATCGGTTAGCGCCAGATCGTGCAGCGTATCCAGGAGTAGATCGGCATCCCCGGTGAGCGGCGGCGAAGCCCATAACTCTGCTGGGTTGTTAGGGCGGATTTGCGTTGCACCCATCAGCACGGCAATACTATATACGCCTAAAGCAGCCAGCAGACCCAACAATGTGCCAC
Source organism: Anaerolineae bacterium (assembly GCA_014382605.1). GTDB lineage: Bacteria > Chloroflexota > Anaerolineae > Anaerolineales > UBA11858 > NIOZ-UU35. Next base: position 4,521 of record JACNJM010000171.1, on the reverse strand, counting down.
TGCGCGCAAGCGACCACGACCAACCCAGACCCACAAAAGTCGTTGAAAGCGCACCGAGCATAACAATCCCCAACAGAATCAGCCAGCGCAGCAGGTAGCCTTCCGGCAATGTCAGGCGCAGGCCGGAAAGCGTCATCCAGGCCAGTACCAGCAGCACAAGCCATGCCAGAGCCTGCCCAATAGCGATGGGCTGGCGAAAATCTTCCTGAAATATAGCGCCCAGCGCCCGGGCCGCCATTCCCCACAAAGGCAGCAACGCCCAAATCAGATCATCTGTGCTGCGCCCTGGATACACCATTGCCAGAAGGGTGGCGGTCAGCGCCCAGATGCCCAGACCGATCACCCAACGATTGCGCACTCGCGGCCAAAACAAGGCCACACCTGTAAAAATCAACACCATTAATTGATAAACACCCAAACTCGCCAAGACGCGCAAAGCCGGAATTCCGGATGGAGAAACCCAGCCCCGCAAGAATTCAACCAGCGAAGTTGCCAACGCGCCCAAACCGGCCGGGAAGGTAAAAAAGCGCGTGCCGACAAGGATGACTGTTGCCGCGGCGAAAACGAGGCCAGTTTTAAAAGGTGGCGTGGATGCGGACTCCTGCGAGGGTGATTCAAACCACAATACGGATTCTGCCCCCCGGAACAATCCTGCCAAATGCGCTGCGCCCCAGGCAATGCCCAAGCCGAGCCAGCCAATCCACACCCCTGGCCCGGAGAGCAGCGCCAGACCGGCGAAAATGCCGCTCCAGGCCGGGATACGGATATACGCCAGCGTCAGAGCCAGCACAGTGAACGTCACGGCCAGCATTGGGGAATTGGCGATGCGAGCGAGCGCCACCAACCCGGGGTCAAGCGCCAGGCCAAAGGCCAACGCCAGGGAGGCAATGCGTCCCAACTTTTCGCGTAAGGCCAGCGGAAGCAACACCAGGGCGCTTCCTGCCAGGGCGGGCCACAGACGCGCCAGGAAGTTCGTACTGCCCAAAAGTGCAAAGCTCAGACTGGTCAGCGAGATGTAGAGCGGGTGAGATACCGCCATTGGCAGCGCGCCGCGGACAACATCCCAGGCTTGTAAGGCGGCATCCGCTTCAGGGTTGGCGAGGGGAGCCGCACCCAAATTAATCAGACGCACGCCCAGCGCCAGAATCAAGGCCAGGGCGTAGAGTCCATGTTCGAGAGTCAGTTTCCGTGAATTCATCATACTGTTCCAGTTTTGACGCAAGCTAATGTGAGCAAGACCGCCGAGATTTCACAAACTGCGTGCTTAAGTGATTGTTGGAAAGTAGCTTTAATATGGCTTCCGCCGCGCCGCAAGAAATTGGCGAAAATCTCGGCGGTCTGATTATAATCCTACTCGCCTGGGGTGTATTGGTACACAGTTATATCACCCTGCTGGAAAGCAGTTTGCAAGTTCAGGGCAAATTTCGTTTCGCTCAACCCGGCGGGACAGGGCGCGCTGCCCGCTCCGTAGGCAAAACGCTCGCGCTCGCCCACAACCACGTAGCGGATATTATACTGGCGCAAGATCATTTCGGCTTCGGCCCAATTGGGGATGCAATACAGGCGCTCTATGTCACCCTTACGCGAACCCATCTCCTCGGTGCCACCACGCCATTGGATTTCGTGAAATTCCCAGCCGAGTACAGTGGGCTGCCCGCTGTGGGTTGCCATGCGCGCAAAGGATGAATAACTACCACCCACGGCTTCGGCGACCACGCCCAACGGAGCCTCACGCAGCCAACCCATCGCCGCGGCCTCATCGGGCGCGCCGTTTTGGATATACGCCGCGCCGTCCAGAGTCCATTGGGGCGGGTTAAATTGGTTGGTCTTACTCCACAGGCCCATCGCCGGATAAAGCAGGCTGATGAAAATTATCAACAACATGATCACGCGAAACGCTGCCCGGGGCTTTTTGGGCAATCGCTGCCATAAAATCGCTGTGGCGTAGGCTGCGGCAATGCCCCACATCAACCAGGCCAGGAAGTAGAATTTAAAAATTGTGTTGATGCGATAGCCAAACATATCACGCAGAAAAAGAAATTCCGGGCCGAGGACGAGTAGTGCGGCAACCAGCGTGAGCAGCAACACAAAAGTATGTACCGGAGCGATGGGGCGAAAATTTTCATCCAGGCGACGCGGCCACAAACTTGCCAGCACGAAGGTGAGCAATGCCCCCAATGTGAGCCATGTCCCCGGGGCGATGAGGCGCCGCCGCAGACCCTCCTCAATGGCAGCAACCCACCCCGGGGCAGCCAGAGACCCAAGGAAGAGTTGCGTTGCCGAAGCCGCTTCGGGGTTAATGGTACTGAACAGATGCAGCGCAGCGATAATCCCGGCCACCAGCCAAGACAGCAGTAAGAGCAGCAGAATCAACCCGGCAGTGGTCAGCAGGGCAGTCTTCAACAAGGAATGATTCCGTTGTTTGCGCCAGAGATAGACACTGAAAACCAGCAACGGCAGCAAGAATGGCACAAACATCACCCACAGGTATATCCCGCGGGTCACGTAAATCAAATTGGGTAACATCCCGCCCGCCTGGGAAGAAAAACTCAGATAGAAGGGCAGATAGAGCAAGATGGATGCAATCCCGAGGGCGAAGGCGAAAGTGAAGAAATTTTTAAACAGAATGATGAGTGATGAACGCTGAATGGTGAATGAGCTACGGAGGGCATAGGCGGCGGCGAAAAGCGCTATATAGAAGGGCAAATCCCAGGTGTTGAGAAAGCCCAGGCTGCCAATCAAAACCGCGCTAAAAGCAAAATTCAATGGGCTAATGCGCAAATTCGGCCAGGGGAGGCTTTTCTGCTCATCACTGATGAAGAAGTTGAATATCAGACCAAATAACAGGAAAGCAAAGGGCATCGCCAGCACATGCGGGTGCAAATCGGCCAGTAAAAACGAGAAGAATGGAAACTCGTCAATCACGTCTCCCTTGTTGGCCCAATTAAAATCAAAATCCTGCACGACGCGCGAGGCCTGCCACCACCACCAATGCGGGAAAGACTCGGCGGGGGGGGGCTGGCTGAAACTGCCCATATCGAGCCAGGCCCAGATCGGCGAAGATAATTGTCCGTCTTCATTCGTGCGCCAGAAAACGCCAGTAAGGCGTAAGAGATGCAGCAGGCCGCCGAAATTGGAAACAATGAGAATAAAAAAGGGGGCTAACAGCGGACGAAGGACGGAGGACGGAAGATGGGTGGAAGATTCCAGGTCGTCGGTCTTCAGTTTTCGGTTGGCCTGTAAAGAAGCGAGCAAATTATACAGAAGCCCATACGAGCCAATCGCTGCAAGCCCAAATACCAGCGCGCCGCCCAGATTGAAGGCCACACTGCCAGCGGTGGCGGTCAGGCGGGCGAGCATGGCAACCAGGATAAAGCCAAAATGGTAATACGAGATGGCGTATCCCGAAAGCCAGGGATCATTAGGCGGCAAGGTGGGTGAACGTAAAATGGAATTAATAAAAGCCAACTCCATCGGCTTTTCGGTGCCGACAATCTCCGGGTTGGCAGCCCGCACAATTGTCCACAGGCCAAACGTTGCAATAAAGAGAATCTCGACAGTCAGAATCACCTGGCGTTGGGCGCGCAGCCAATCTTTGAGATTCTTCCAGCCAACCTGATGCAGGACTGCTCCACTCAGAGCAATTAGAAGCAGCAGGGCAAATATCTGTCCACCCAAGTCATTTTTCAGTATCCCTAACGAGCCAAGTATCCAGAAAATATAACCCCACAACAGCCATCCCAAAGCGCGGCTGAACGCATAACCGCGGTCGGCCAGTTTGGGTAACATAAAATAGGCCAACGGAAAGCTGAGCAAACCGAGGAGAGAGATCAGGATATACCAGAGAAAGAAATCAAGCATCGTGTCAGAAAATCAACTTTTGCCCATATTCCACCGTCAGTACCGGACACGGCACACGCTCGGCGACTTCGGCGGTCACATTGGGCATATAAAGGTGGCGCAAACTTTGTGAGCTATGCGGCGACCCCAGCACAACCAGATCATAAGCATCGTGATCCACTTCGGCCAGAATTTCGTGAACCGTATCACCATGCCGGGTTTTAAACCGGGGCTCGATACCGGCAGCTTGCGCCAAAGCTAACCCGCGGCGTAAATTTTCGCCCTGAGGCGTGTCGGTAGCAAGAATATCCATCCAGTTTTCTTGCATCAACTGTGCGGTGGGGTACGTGTACGAAATCGGCTCAATCACATGCAGAATGGTCAAATCAGCCTTTAATTGGTGTGTCAGAAATATAGCCCAATTTTCGGCATCAGTGGCATACCCCAACCCGCCCATGCATAAAAGAATTTTCTGCATCTGCCGCCAGTTTTTTTTGACATAGAGCAGGGGCGTTTGAATTTCTTTCTGGATGCGGCGAAAGGAACGGCCTTGAATCCAGCGTTTGAGCAACGGCCTATCGAGCGGGCCTACCACCGTCAGTTGCTGCCCCGCCTGCGCCTGGGCACAGATCGTCTGGCGGGCCTGCCCTTGAAGCGTGCGGCTGCAATAGAATATACCGC
>JACNJM010000162.1 GCA_014382605.1 Anaerolineae bacterium | reverse complement strand
ACCCCGGCAGCGGCAAGAGCACCTTTGTCAATTTTGCCGCCCTATGTTTGGCCGGTGAAAATCTGGAACACCCCGCCGCCAATTTGGACTTGCTGACCACGCCGCTGCCCCCGGATGACGACCAGCGCCGTGAAAAAGATGAAGAGCCACAGCCCCAACCCTGGGATCATGGCGCGCTGCTGCCAGTGCGGGTAATTTTGCGCGATTTCGCCGCTCGCGGCTTACCGCTGGTAGGGGAAACGGCTACGGCCAAACATCTCTGGGATTTCATTGCCACCGAATTGACCTCCGCCAATCTGGAAAGTTATGAAAAACATCTGGTGAAGGAACTGCTCAAAACCGGCGGCCTGCTCCTGCTGGATGGTCTGGATGAAGTCCCGGCTGCGCAGCAACGTCGGGCGCAGATCAAACAGGCTGTCGAAGATTTTGCCGCTACCTTCGGCAAGTGTCGTATTCTCGTCACCAGCCGCACCTATGCTTACCAAAAGCAGGATTGGCGTTTGAACGGCTTTAAAGAAACCATCCTGGCCCCCTTCAATAAGGGCCAAATTCGTCAATTTGTTGAACACTGGTACGCGCATATTGCCGTGCTACGCGACTTGCAGCGTGACGATGCCCAGGGACGCGCCGAATTGCTCAAAAATGCCATCTTCAGCAGTGACCGCCTGCGCGGGCTGGCCGAACGCCCCCTGTTGCTGACCCTAATGTCGAGCTTGCACGCCTGGCGCGGCGGCAGCCTGCCGGAGAAGCGCGAAGAACTCTACGCCGATACGGTAGATTTACTGCTCGATTGGTGGGAAAGCCCCAAAGTGGTGCGCGATGGGCAGGGAACAGAAATCATCCGCCAGCCGAGTCTCGCTGAGTGGCTCAAAATTGACCGTGATCGCGTGCGCGAATTGCTCAATCATCTCGCCTATCAGGCGCACGCCAACCAGCCTGACCTGACCGGCACCGCCGATGTATCCGAAGGCGATCTGGTGGGCGGCCTGATGCGCCTGAGCCAAAACCCGGATGTCAACCCCGCCCGGCTGGTGGAATATATCAGCCAGCGCGCCGGGCTGCTGGTTTCGCGTGGCGTGGGGGTGTATACCTTCCCGCATCGTACCTTTCAGGAATATCTGGCCGCTTGCTACCTGACCGATCACGATTATCCCGATCGGGTAGCCGATTTAGCGCGTAAAGACCCCAACCGCTGGCGCGAAGTGGCTCTGCTGGCCGGGGCCAAAGCCGCCCGGGGCACATCGGCGGCCATTTGGCTGCTGGTAGAAGGGCTTTGCTATCGAGAGCTGGAAGGTGAAACCAACCCCGAAGATGAGTGGGGCGCGCATTTGGCTGGGCAAGCCCTGCTTGAAAATGCCGTGTGTCAGGATGTTTCCGAGCGCAACCAGCCCAAAGAAGACCGCGTGTGCACCTGGCTGACGGCGATCGTGCAGCGTGGCCTGCTGCCCCCCACCGAGCGCGCCGCCGCCGGAGTGACTTTGGCGCACCTAGGGGATGAGCGCCCTGAAATCATGCGCCTGGATGCGATGCCTTTTTGTTATATTCCCGCCGGGCCATTTCGAATGGGTGAAGGTGAAAGCGAAAAAGAAGTAGACCTACCCGACTATTGGATGGCCCAATATCCGGTCAGTAACGCCCAGTACGCCGCCTTTATGGCAGCCGGGGGCTACGCGGAAAAACGTTTCTGGCCTGAAGCCCAAAAAGATGATATTTGGCAGGACGGAAAAATTAAAGGGAGCTATGAGAATGAAGCCGAAGATACCCCGTGGATATTTGGCGAACCATTTAACTTATCGAATCACCCCGTTGTTGGTATAAGCTGGTACGAAGCGCTGGCTTTCACGCGTTGGCTGACAGAAAAATGGCACACGGCTGATAGCCTGCCGCACGGTTGGAGCGTAGCCTTGCCATCCGAAGCCCAATGGGAAAAAGCCGCCCGCGGTGGTCTGCAAATCCCCGCTGAATCGCTGATTCACATTGCTTCAAGCGAAGTTCTGTCTGCTATGCCTGGTTTAGAAATGATCAATAAAATGCCCGCCCGTGATTATCCGTGGGGAGAAGAATTTGATCCCGCCAAAGCCAATACCAGAGAAACCGGGCTTGGCACTACCAGTGTACTGGGCTGTTTCCCGGCGGGGATGAGTCCGTATGGCGTATTGGATTTAAGTGGCAATATTTGGGAGTGGAATATGGATTGGTATGATGACGACAAAGATCCTCGCGTGGTGCGCGGCGGCTCCTGGATCAACACTAATAGGAACGCTCGCTGTGCTTACCGGAACAGGAACAATCCTGATAATCGTAACAACAACATCGGTTTTCGAGTTATTCTCTCCCTGGCGAATTCTGAATCCTGATGCGAAGCACTCCCGAAGCGAAGCGCAGGGAGCTCCTGAGTACTGAAAGAGAGTGTGATGGAAGCAAATTACCTATGCCTGAAGAATCCCCCCCTCCCGCCGAAGGCGGGTCGATGCGCGAGCGGGCGGACTCCGCTAAGCCCGCTCGCCATGCCAACGCATGAGCGTTGG
>JACNJM010000159.1 GCA_014382605.1 Anaerolineae bacterium | reverse complement strand
CCATTCGCCGCGTAGATGCGCTCATCATTACCGACGAATCCCGCTGGGTGCAGGTTGGGGAGCGTTTGCCGCAGAATCGAGCTGTGGTATTGAATACACCGAGAGATTACGACTACAATACGCTAACTCGAACAAGCCAAACTCAAATGAAATTTTTGAAACTGCGAAGACGCAAAGAGCGCCAGGAAGAACAAAAGAGAAAAACTTGGCGTTCTTCGCCTATTCGCGGTGATTTTTCTGCTAAAAAAACACTAAATCTTGTTTATGTTGGACTTTTACAAACCGAGCGCGGTTTGCTAAATGTACTCAATGTGCTTGGCGATCATCCCGAATGGCATCTCGACCTGGCCGGGTTTGGCGGCGATGAAAATCAAATATTGGCGTTGTCTGATGAACTTCCCAACGTCACCTGGCATGGGCGTATCCCGTATAAGCGTGCTTTAGCCCTCACCGCCGCGGCGGATGTCGTTCTGGCACTCTACGACCCGGCGATTCCCAATCATCGTTATGCCAGCCCTAACAAACTCTTTGAAGCCATGATGCTGGGCAAACCGGTCATCGTCGCCGCAGATACGAATATTGACCGCATTGTGCAGGCTGAAAATTGCGGCCTGGTTGTTGAATACGGGCACCGACCGGAGCTTGTTAAAGCGTTGGAATGTTTGCAACTCGATAAGGTTTTGTACGCCGAATTCGCTGCCAACGCCCGCCGTGCTTACGAACAAGACTACGACTGGAGCACAGTGTCAGCCCGCCTTTTGCGACTTTACCAACAATTGCGATAAAATCCAACCAATAACTTTCAACTTGCTAACCAGCATACTTGCCCCCCATGCCCAAAATCATCTTTGCCGCCAACACCGACTGGTATCTATACAATTTCCGTTACGCGCTGATTCACCAACTGCGGGAACAGGGCTTTGATGTTGCGCTGGTATCCCCCCCGGGGGAGTTCGCAGTTCGCCTTCAGGATGCAGGTTTCCGCTGGCAGCCGTGGATTCTGCGTCGCCGCAGCGTAGCTCCCTGGATGGAATTTATTTCGTTGCTCGATTTGGTGCGAATTTACCGCCGCGAGCAACCCGATCTGGTGCATCATCACACCATCAAAGCGGTTTTGTACGGCTCACTCGCTGCGGTGTGGGCTGGCATCCCCGGTGTGGTCAACTCGATTTCAGGCCGCGGCTATGTCTTTCAAGGAGGCGATTGGCTCGCCCGCGTTCTGCAGTTGGTGGTCAGCCCTCTCTATCAACGTGTAATGCAAAGAAATGCTGCTGCTGTAATTTTCGAAAATCAAGCCGACCAAGATTATTTTTCCGAGCAGAGATTTGTTTCCCCATCACGCGCCTGGCTGATTGAAGGTGTCGGCACAGACCCGCAGCGCTTCGCTCCCACGCCGGAGCCGCCCGCCCCGGTGATTGTACTGATGGCGGCGCGCACGCTTTGGGATAAAGGCGTGGGCATTTTTGTCGAAGCCGCGCGTATTTTACGAGAGCGCTTGAAGGTGCGTATGGTGCTGGTTGGCGGGCCAGACCCTGGCAATCCAGCCTCGTTGACGCCCAATATGCTGCGCGCCTGGCACCGCGAGGGCATTATCGAATGGTGGGGCTGGCAGCACGATATGGAGCGCATTTATGCCCAGGCGCATCTTATTGCCCTGCCGACAATGTATGGCGAAGGTGTGCCTACCGCGTTGATTGAAGCTGCCGCCTGTGGACGTCCCATCATCGCTAGCGATATTTCCGGTTGCCGCGCTGTGCTGCAGCACGGGCATAATGGCCTGCTTGTGCCGCCGAATGACCCTTATACGCTGGCCTGTGCTATTGAAGAATTAGTTTTAGACCCGGCCCGGCGTATGAAAATGGGCGCAGCCGGGCGGCAAGTGGTGCTGGAACGCTTTACGCATGAAAAAATCAACCGTGCCACTTTGCAGGTTTATCAGCATGTGTTAGAAGCGATCAAAATCGGGTAAAATCGTCCCCATGATGGATTAAAGAAATTTAACGCAAAGACGCAAAGACGCAAAGAAAAGCATAAAAATCTCTGCGCCTTTGTTTCTTTGCGTTCTTGCGTTAATTTTTTATCACTGGAGATTGTATGGTGGAAGATTGGAATTTGCGGGATTATATCCTTGTAATCACCCATCGTTGGTATCTTGTGGCGTTGGCGTTTCTGGTTGGGGCGCTGCTCGGTTGGGGGGCGAGTAATTTGCTTGCTCCCGATTACCGCGCCAATCTTGATCTTTATGTGGGCATTGATGCCTATCGCGGCCCGCGCGATCGCTATATTGTGGGTGTGGCGCAAGATGAGTTCCGCAGTCTGGATGATTACAAAAACTGGAATATGGCCCAACTCAACGAGATGGTGCGCGGTGATGAATTTCTCATCGACACGCTCGCCGCGTTGCAGGCGGAAGATTTGTATTGGCTTGATTTCACCCCCGCCGACCTCTACCCCATGTTGCGCGGTTCGTGGCGCAACGCCGGACGCTGGCATCTTGCTGCCGAAGCTGCCAGCCCGGAACACGCCGTACAGCTTGTGCGCGCCTGGGCGGTCGTGATTGATGTTCGTGTCAACGAAGCCATCAGCCATGCCCGCCAGGTTGTTGCGCTCGATACTCGCATGGTTCCGCTCGCTGCCGAACTGGCTGAGATGCAAATTCGCCAGGAGTTGTTAGCGCAAATTGATTTGAATCTTTCGGAATTGCGTCAGGATGTGGAAGCCGTCGATCAGGTGGATGCCTACGCCCGCGGTCTGATTCTGGCCCAAGTAGCCCGCGCCGCCGACTGGGGGGCGGGTTGGTCGTTGCTCCTCGAAGCGATTCCTGCCCCCGGGGCGGATTCTGTCGAAGTTCTGGCCTGGCTCGATGATTTTCGCGCTGTGATTCAGGCCGAACTGGCCGATCTCCCTGCCCGTAGCGAGATGCTTGAAACGCAATACGATGAACTGGCCGATGCGTATGCCCGCCAGGCAGAACTGAGTCTTGCGCTCTCGGCGAATCTGAGTTTGGGCTTACCCGAGGAGATTGCTCCCACCGTGGAAGATGTGCGCCCGGCGGGGCTGTTGATGCTGGTGGGTGGGTTTATCGCTTTATTGCTCTGGCTGCTCTTCGCGTTGGCGCGCAGCACTCCCCGGGAGCGAGTCTAGTGCCACGGGTTTGGATTCAGCGAGTGGAACGAGTGCAGAAAATCTTTTGGGCGCTGTTTCTACTCACTTTACCGGTCACCAGCTTCCCCTACTTTCCGGGTGGCGTCGGTGGTCGCACCGAAGTGCGACCACTATCTATTTATCCATTAATTGTCCTTCTATTGATTTACACTCTGCCACGGTTGTTCACGCATTCCACGCCGCGCACGGCTTTGCCGCTGGGGGCTTTTGTGCTGGTTGCGCTGGCGAGTACTGCCCTGGCCTGTACCCGCGGCATTGATCCGGATATCGGCATCAGTGTGTCCTCGCGGGCCGTGCGTATGACTGCTACGCTGTTATTGGGCGCAGCTTTTTATATCACCGTGGCCGTCATCCCGCGCACCGTTGAAGAACTGCGTTTTGCCCTGCGCTGGTTGTACGCCGGATTTGGCATCGCCTTGCTGTGGGGCTGTGTGCAAATTGGCTATATTCTGTTTTACACGCCCGAATATTTTGACCTGATCGAATATTTGCAGGGCTTCTTCTCGGTGCGCGGCCTGTTCGAGACGCGCATCTCTGGTATGACCTATGAACCCAACTGGTTCGCCGAGCAGATCACTTTTTTACTGATGCCCTGGCTGTTTGCCGCTGTTATGTCGGGCTATTCGGCCTTTCGTCGCCGTTGGCGCTTTGTGACCGTGGAATTGTTGTTGCTGGTCTGGGCTTCATTTGTGCTGGTGTATACCTATTCGCGTACCGGTTATGTGCTGTGGGGATTGCAATTAGTACTGGCCTTCTTGTTTCGCGGCGGACGAAAACCCGGTCGCAGCCTGAACTGGCGCGGCATTACGCGGCGTTTGTTGCAAGTAGGGTTGATGCTGGCTGTCTTGCTGGCGGTAGTGTTTGCCTTTGGCTCGCGTAATCGCTATTTCTCTCGCCTTTGGAGTTATTGGACCGATGAAAACGCCACTGGCTCGTATGTGCAATATATTGCGGTTAGCCAGCGCATAGCCTATTGGGAGACCGCTTACCGCATCTATGAAGATTATCCTTGGACGGGGATTGGCCTGGGTAATTACACGTTTTACTTTGAAGAGACGCTTACGGATCGCCCGCTTTATCCCACCCCGGAATTGGTATATAAATTTACTCCTGCCGAAGGACGTAATCGTTTGGTGGTGCCCAAGAATATGTTCGCCCGCATTCTCGCCGAGACCGGCCTGATTGGCTCGGCAGCGTTTGTGGCTTTTGTGGTGGCGGTGCTGGGTGCGACGCTATATCTTTTGCTATCGCCAGAGCGTGAGCCGCGTTACTGGGGCTTGGCCGGGCTGCTCTCGCTGGTCGTTTTTCTGGGCGTGGGATTTTCAGTCGATTCGTTTGCTATCCCCAATATGTGGGTTGTTTTCGGTCTGATTACCGCCAGCGTGCAGGTATACGCCCCTGGAACTGGGCTGAATCCTGAAACCGCAGAGTACGCGGAGAATGCAAAGTTTTCTTAGTTTTTCTCCGCGAATTCGGCGTTCTCAGTGGCGCATTATGGGTTGTAGTTGAAAACGCTGCTATGAAATCAAATACATTCTCACGTTCTGCCATCTGGGGGATGCTCGTCATCGGCCTGATTTATTTCTCGCTGATGATCTTCCCCAATTTTACCGGCGCTCAGGATTGGAATATGCTTTCCATTTTCGAGAAGGATGAGTTTGCCCAATACCAGCATGTTTTGCGGATGCTCACGCCGGGCGATACAATTTTTGAGACGATTCGCCGTTTTGTGGTGTATTTACATTACGATTACGGCTACCCTTTCTATCTGTTCTCGGCGATCATGCTGCTGCCCTATCGCCTTTTCGTAGGGGCAGCCTGGGGGCAAGATTCAGCTACCATTATGCTGCTGTTGCGCCAGTTGGTCAGCGTGCTGCCGGTGATTTTCTCCGTGGCCCTGATGGTAGATTTGCAAACAGAACGCAAATCCACTGCGAAAATTCTGGGGCTGTTTGCGTTTCTGTTGGCGTTGCCCGCGACGGTGTTGAATAATCTCTGGTGGCATCCCGATAGCCTGTCGATTTTGCTGATCACACTCATCTTCTATATGCTGCAAAAAGACGAGTTCCGCTTCGGGCGGAATTTTTATATTGCTGCGGCTCTGTGCGGCGCAGGTGTGAGCGTTAAATTTGCCGGGGCATTTTTTGCACTGGCGGTTCCGCTATATATTCTTTGGGGGTTGAAAGATCAAAAACTGGAACTTCGCCGCGCTCTGTGGGTGGCCTTCTCCTTTGTGGCGGTGATGGCGTTGGGGTTGGTGATCTCGAATCCGTTGCTGCTTATTCCTCAAACCCGGGCAGAAATTCTAGCCCGGCAGCAGCAACTTATTTTTCAGACGCGCGCCGGATATTACACGCAATACGCTGACTGGAATCTCACAAAGGAAAAAATACAACGCATCATCTGGCCGTATTACGGGCAGTGGTTTACGCTGCTGCTGATGCTGGCCGGGCTGATCCAGGGGATGCGCACACCGCGCTTCCGCTTCACAAACGTGATGATTCTGGCCTTTTCGCTACCCTACTTCTTGGCGGTGGGCGGCTCAACCGTGCGCCCGCTATACTTCTTGCCGATGGCAATCCCGCTTGCTTCGGGGCTGGTGCATCTCTTCCCTGAAAGAATTTCATCGCGAAGGCGCGAAGCACGCGAAGAAAAACAAAATAAAAAATCTTTACGTTCTTCGTGTCTTCGCGATTTTGTATTTATCCTCTTATTTTTATTAGTGATCCAATATGGGTTGTATCTCCAACAGGATGCCAAAATTTATACGGATATTCTTTACCGTGAAGAGCGGTCTGAGAGTATTGCTTTCTACCACGAAGTGGAAGCGCGGTTAACCGAGATGGGGCTTGCCGATGAGCCTTTGGCGATCTACCGTGATCTGACCGCCTACGTGCCGCCCAAACCCAACTACGATGTGCTGATGAAATGGAAGCTGGCAACTTATGACTATATCCATGAGAAACAACCCGATATTTTGTTGCTGGAAATGAATTATGTGTTAGAGTTCACCCAACCTGATGCGATTGAAACCGCAGTTGATCCCGATCAGATGCGCGCCTGGCAAAGATTCTATGGTGATGCCTATGCCGATGAATTGCCCGGTTACAGAATTATTTATCAGAATGAGTATGCGTTGGCGTTACTGCGGGAAGAATAACAGATGTTAATTAAATTCAGCCACCGAGAGCGGAAAAAATCTCGAAAAAGAGTGTGATGAAATGAATAAAACCCTGATTATTGTTATTGTTGTTTTATTGGTGCTATTGTTGTGCGCTTGCCTGTGTCTGGTGGTGATTGGCGGTGCGGCAGTATTTGGACTATATCAGCAAGATGGGAATGTGGATTGGTCAACTGGCCCGGATACGTCCACCCCGGTTGTGCTGCGCCCCACCCTGCAGGCGACTATGCAGCCCGCGGCCCAAACCCCGGATGCAAATTCCACGCCCGATGAGCAGAATCAGCCCCAGGCCGAGTCCGCTGCACCTGATTGGAAACACGAAACCCTGCAAACGCTGGAAGAAGCAGTTGTCCCCGTCAACGATATGCTTGAACTGGCTGAACGCCTTGGCGGGCAGGAAAATGTCCCCCTGACGGTGGCTGCTCCTCCAACGTATCAGGTCGGCGAACAAGATGTGATGTGGCTCACCAATGTGGATACGAATGAAAGTTTTCAGGTTGATGTCACTTTGCAATATGTCACCGAGCATGTCTATTTCTGGATTGAAGATGGGGTAACTTTTGAAGCAGATGAAGTTGCAGCGCTGGTGGAAACCTTCGAGAGAGAGATTTACCCGCGCAATCGTGAATTCTTTGGCAGCGAATGGAGTCCCGGCGTGGATAATGACCCGCATTTGTATATTATTTATGCCAGTGGCTTGGGCTGGGGCCTGGCGGGCTATTTTTCTTCAGCAGATGAGTATCATCCGCTGGCGCATGAATATTCCAACGCACACGAGGCTTTTGTGCTCAACTCCGATAACCTGAACCTTTCGGGCGATTTTACTCTGGGTGTGCTGGCGCACGAATTTCAACACATGATCCACTGGTATCGCGACCGTAATGAATCATCCTGGCTGAATGAGGGTTTTTCAGAGTTGGCTGCCTTTATCAATGGTTATGATGTTGGCGGTTTTGATTACTCCTACACCAGCAACCCCGATCTGCAACTCAACGACTGGCCCAACGATTCCAGCGCTACCGGCCCACACTATGGGGCAGGCTTCCTGTTTGTGGATTATTTCCTCAATCGCTTTGGCGAGGAAGCCACCCAGGCATTGGTGGCGCATCCCGACAACGGCATGAAGAGCGTTGACGCGGTACTGGAAGAATTGGGTATTCGCGATCCACTCACAAATGAGCCGATCAGCGCCGACGATTTTTTTGCCGACTGGGTGCTGGCTTCCTATTTGCAAGATGAAAAGGTGGCCGATGGTCGTTATACTTACGCCAATTATCCCGGCGCGCCTTCAACCTCGGTCACAGAGAGCGTACACACCTGCCCCTCTGAAGTGTTGACGCGCGATGTCAGCCAGTATGGGGTGGATTATTATCGCATTGCTTGCAGCGGGACGTATAATCTGTATTTTGAAGGCAGTGTAGTGGTGGGCGTGTTGCCTGCCGACCCATACTCGGGCGATTATGCTTTCTGGTCGAACAAGGGCGATGAGTCGGATATGACCCTCACGCGCAGTTTCGATTTTAGCAATCACACTGGCCCGCTGACCCTTATGTATCAGACCTGGTACGACATCGAGGCCGATTATGATTATGTATATCTGGAAGCTTCGCTGGATGGCAATCACTGGGAAATTCTAACAACCCCTTCTGGCACGGCGGAAGACCCCTCCGGCAATAGTTATGGCTGGAGCTACAACGGGCTTTCCGGATTGAATGGTGAATGGATTTTGGAAGAAGTGGATATTTCGCAGTTTGCCGGTCAGCAGGTGCAATTAAGATTTGAATATGTGACCGATGCGGCCGTGAATGGGGAGGGTTTTATGCTCGATGAGATTGCCATCCCCGAAGTGGGCTACTCAACCGACCTCGAGGCTGATTCTGGTGGTTGGGAGGCGGCCGGATTTGTGCGTATTCGCAACGAACTTCCCCAAACATTCCGGCTGGCGCTGATTACGGTTGGCGATACGACTCAGGTTGAGATGATTCCACTGGGGACAGATAACGCCGTAGAAATTCCGGTCGAAATTGGCGGCGATGTGGATGAAGTTATCTTTGTGGTTTCAGGAACAACCCGCCACACACGCCAACGGGCAGCCTATCGCTTTGAACTGACACGCTAAATAAAACTCAAAAAAAAGGGAGTGTGCTGCTCGCAGCACACTCCCTTTTTTTGTTATTATGCTGGTTTTCGCAGAGTAGAGAGCTGTTCTTCGAGTTCAGCTCGCCGCGCAGCCGCAGCCGTTTTGACTTCATCCTGAATGCTTTGGGCACGTGCTTGAAGCTGTGTGCGCAATTCATCGCCTGAGGAGGGCGTCAGCAACAAAGTGATCATGCCACCGAGCAATGCCCCAAAGAAAAAGCCGATTAAGAAATTTGTGACCCGCTTCATGATAATCTCCTTTGTGTCAGTTGGTGTCCAAAGAGCCAACTATTATCTTTTTCAGTATTATAATTGACAAATTGGCTGATGGAGGCACAATCTATGCAACATCCATTTGAACAAATCACAGTGAGCCGCCGGCAGCGTGTATTTTGGGTATTGGTTGCGCTGACATTGCTGGTTGAAGCGGTTTTCATGCTGACGGGATCCCCGCTAACGACCGACGCGGCTCCCGCGGGGATTGTATCCTTTGAGTTGGCGGCAACCACCCCAGTGGTAGAAAGCATCCTAGCCAGTTGGGATGCCGTCGCCCGCGAGCGTGCCGCGTTCATCCAGGGGCTGGATTTTCTCTTTATCCCTCTATATGCGGCGGCCATCGGCCTGGGCTGCATCATGGCGGCCGATACGTTCTCCCAAAAAATGGTGAAAGTCGCCGCCCTGGGTCGCTGGTTGGCCTGGGGATTGATTCTGGCTGGCCTGCTGGATGTAGTAGAGAATATTTCCCTGTTGGTGATGCTCTTCGTGGCGCCTGCCCAGCCCTGGGCTTTGATCGCCGCTGCGTGCGCCGTGCCCAAATTCGCGTTGGTGCTGTTGGGTTTGCTTTATGCGCTGCTTGGCGGCGTGACTTACTTATTTCGCAAAATGTGAACCTTTGCACGCTTTGTGATTAGCCCTGTAAAAATATGTCCACTCCCTCAACACGTAAGACATCCCGACAAGCGCCAAAATCTGCCGCGAACAAGATTCTGCTGGCAGGGTTGGCGCTTGTTTTGCTGATATTGATCGGTTTTATTGGCGCTTGGGCGGGGTATCAGCACGGGGCGGTATTGGCCGCCAACGAGGTCATTGCGCCGAATGCGGAGGTAATTGACGAGCAATATCAATTAGGGTTGGAAGATTACCAGGCCGGAAGTTATGAATCGGCGCGTCAGCGTTTGGAATATGTGGTGGCCTTTGCCCCCGAAGATTATCCAGATGCCTGGGAGTATCTCAGCGAAATATTGCAAATTTTGAATACCACCGCAACCCCCACACTTACGCAATTCCCGCCTACGCTGGCGCCAAGCCCTACGATCACCCTCACACCCACGCGCGACCCCAGCGGGGTTGAATCCATCTTCCAGCGCGCCCAATCCCTGCTGGCGGCTGGCGACTGGGATGGCGCCGTAGCGGCATTGATTGCCCTGCGCAACGAAGATCTGACCTATCGCGTTGTTGAAGTGGATGACAGCCTTTTTGCTGCGCTGCGCAATCGCGGCGAGCAGCGCATTTTACAACTCGGCGACCTGGAGGGGGGGCTTTATGATCTTTCGCTGGCAGAAAAAATTGGCCCATTAGATTATCAGGCCACAGTGTACCGCGGCTGGGCCAGATTATATTTAACCGGTTTGGGGTTTTGGCAAGCGTATCCAGAACAAGCGGTTTATTATTTTGGGCAGGTCGCCGCCTCTGTGCCCGGTTTGCGCGATGGAACCGGCTCCAGCGCCGGGTGGCGTTACCGCATGTCGCTGTTGCACTATGGCGCAGAACTAGCCGCCGAGCGACGCTGGTGCGAAGCCCAGAAACAGTACGAATTGGCGTTGCAATTTGGCGGCGCTGATGAAGAGTTACCGCTGACATTGACGCATGTAGCGAATATCTGTTCGCCGCCCACACAGACCATGACTCTGATACCTTCGATTACATTGACGAATACGGTCACACTGACTCCTCTGCCAGGGCCATCGGCGACAGTATCCGGTATGCCGACTGCAACAACAGTAGCCCCAACCCTGACCACTGTGCCCCCACCAACATTGACGACCGTCCCGCCGCCAACCCTGACGACGGTTCCGCCGCCGACGCTGACCACAGTGCCACCCCCAACGCTGACGACGGTTCCACCGCCAACGCTAACCACAGCCCCGCCGCCAACGTTGACGACTATTCCACCCCCAACCCTGACGACGGTTCCGCCGCCAAGCGCTACTCCCTGATCAGGCACTTTGCGCTCTTTGTGCCTTCGTGGTGAAACCTTTTTGGTTCTGGCTTGTCCAGGTTAGGGTATTGAAGTGAATCGAATGCCGAAATTGCACCAACAGCCACCTGCTAAATCTCGCTCTGCCTGCCTCTCCTGGGTGGCCTGGACTATGGCGTTAATTGTGTTGATGTTCGTGACTGGTTTTGTAACCTATTTGGTGAGCCGCGAAATTAGCTACACACAGAATTATCGCACTGCGATCCCTACACTGCCTCGTTTTGAGCCTGTTCTCTCCACCGATGTTATCGAAACGCAAGCGCCCGCTGCTACTACACCTGACCGCCCTACGCCGCTACCCTTACCCAGCCAAATCCTTGAAATTACGCCGACCCTTGTTCCGTGGAATGGCACCGAGCGCGTCACGATTTTATTGATGGGCCTCGACTATCGCGATTGGGCCAATGAGGTTGGTCCCTCCCGCTCGGATACCATGATCCTCCTGACGATGGATCCCGTCGCCAAGACAGCAGGCGTACTTTCGATTCCGCGCGATCTTTGGGCGGCCATCCCCGGGGTTGGACACGCCAAAATCAACACAGCCCACGCTTATGGTGGCCCCGGCTTGTCCGTGCAAACCGTGGAACTGGTCATCGGGGTGCCGATCCACTACTATGCGGTGGTCGACTTCGATGCCTTTATCCGTTTTATCGACGAACTCGGCGGCGTTAAGCTGGATATCCCGGAGCGCATCAAAATTGATCCGCTGGGCGATGATAATACGCGTTACCTGCAGCCCGGTGTGCAGGTTTTGCCAGGCGAGTTGGCATTGGCTTATGCGCGCAACCGTAGCCAGGGTGATGGCGATTTTGCCCGCGCCCGTCGCCAGCAGCAGGTGATTATGGGCATCCGTGACCGTATTCTTGATCTTGAATTGCTGCCCATGCTGATTAGCAAAGCGCCCACCCTGTATACGGAATTGGCCGCGGGGATAAAAACCAATATGCAGTTGGATGAAGTGCTGCGATTGGCCGCGGTGGCTGCACAGGTACCCAGGGAGAATATTCGCCAGGGGGTGATCGATATTAATTACGTGGCATTTGGTTGGTCGCCGAATAATTTGAGTATTCTTGTCCCATACCCGGATCGCATTCGCGTGCTGCGCGATGAAATTTTTGACACATCAGGTTCGCTATCACCTTTGGCCGTAGGCGATCCATTGGATTTGCTCGCCCAGGAGGGTACCTCCATTGCAGTGTGGAATGGCAGTGATGATCCGGGGCTGACCCTGCGCACGGCGAATTATTTGCGTGCGCAGGGTGCAACGGTGGTGGAAACCCGCGAGTTGGATGAACTCTATGCCAACACAACTTTGGTAGACCATGTGGGACGACCCTATACGATGCAATATCTCACCAGTTTATTTGATGTGGACACGCGCCACATTCAGTTCAATTATGAATATGGCAACGCAGTCGATGTGGTTGTGGTGCTGGGTGACGATTGGGCTGCCACAAATAATTTGCCTTGATCGAGAAGTCGTTTGGGGGTATAGTTATGAACACGCCAAGTATGAAACAAGAAGCCGCGGATGCACGCGGATAAACTTATGATTGATCTAACCTTCCCTCTGATTGACCTGCACCGCCACCTGGATGGCAGCATTCGCCTGGAAACGATTTTGGATTTGGGCAGGCAGCATAACCTGCCGCTTCCGGCCTGGGATGTGGATTCCCTGCGCCCGTATGTGCAGGTGATGGAGCCGCAGCCCGGCGTGATGGCCTTCCTCGCCAAATTTGAGTGGATGGTGGGCGTCTTGGCCGATTACGATGCCTGCCGCCGTGTGGCCTACGAAAACGTAGAAGACGCCCGTAACGAAGGCATTAACTATATCGAATTGCGCTTTAGTCCTGTCTTTATGGCCCAACCTCACAATCTCGACCCCGCCGGGGTGGTTGCCGCCGTAGTGGATGGCGCACAGCAAGGTGAGCGTGATTTCGGCGTAAAAACCAACCTGATCGGCATTATCAGCCGCACCTACGGCCCGGAGATGGGCTGGAAAGAACTGGATGCCCTGTTATCCCAAAAAGAGCATCTGACCGCCCTTGATCTGGCGGGTGACGAGGCCAATTACCCTGGCGAGCTTTTTGTGGAGCATTTCAAAAAAGGCCGCCATGCCGGTTGGCAAATAACCGTCCACGCGGGCGAATCGGCTGGCCCAGAAAGCATCTGGCAAGCCATCGAGGGCCTGGGCGCCACGCGCATCGGTCACGCCGTAGCTGCCATGCACGATCCGGTTTTGAGAGAATACATGGGTGAACATCGCATCGGCATCGAGGCCAACCTGACCAGCAATCTGCAAACTACGACCGTTCCCGATCTTGCCAGCCATCCCATGCGCGGCTTCTTAGAGCAGGGCTTGCTAGCAACCCTCAACACGGATGACCCCGGAATCAGTGCCATTGATTTAGCCTACGAATATAAAGTCGCCGCCCCCGCCGCGGGCCTGAGCAAGGCACAAATTCATCAAGCGCAACGCAACGCCCTCGAAATCGCCTTCCTGTCAGAGCATGGGAAGGTGACTCTCAAATCAAAAAAAGTTTAACCACAAAGGCACGAAGACACAAAGATTTTACTTTCAACTTTCAGCCTACTAATTTGCAACACATTTATCGCCTGTACTGATTTTCATCAGCCGGGACGAGACCAGCAAATGAAATATCGTTGTTTAACCGGCCCCTACCCAAAAAGGAGGGTACCATGTCTACAACATCTGTTGATTCCCCCGCGCAACGCAAAAAAATAACCACGCGCAGTTTTGTGCAAAAGAAGCAGCGCAGTGAGCCGATCAGCGTGCTGACGGCTTACGATTACCCCACCGCGCTGGCTCTCGACCGCGTTGGCGTCGATTCGATTCTGGTCGGCGACTCGCTGGGTATGGTCGTTCTGGGTTACGAGAACACTCTCCCGGTGACGATGGATGAGATGCTGCATCACTGCCGCGCCGTGGCCCGTGGCGCACGCTACGCCCTGCTGATTGGCGATATGCCCTTTATGTCGTATCAGGCCGATGTGAATGACGCTGTGCGCAACGCCGGGCGATTTCTGCAAGAAGCCGGGATGGATGCTGTCAAGCTCGAAGGGGGTCGCGAGCGCATTGAAGTGATTCGTGCCATTGTTGGGGCTGGCATCCCCGTGCAAGGGCATTTGGGCCTGACCCCACAGAGCGTGCATCAATTGGGCGGGATGCGTGCCCAGGCGCGCAACGCAGCCGCGGCCCAACGCCTGCTCGAAGACGCCTTGTTGCTGCAAGCTGCGGGCTGCTTCAGCATCGTACTCGAATCCGTGCCCGCTCGCTTGGCCGAATTTGTCTCCCAACGCCTTGAAATCCCGACGATTGGTATCGGTGCCGGGGCAGGCTGCGACGGTCAGGTACTCGTCACGCACGACCTGCTGGGCCTGTTCGAGCGTTTCACGCCGCGTTTCGTCAGGCAATATGCCAACTTCTGCGCACAAATGGAAACCGCCTTCACGGCCTATAAAGCCGATGTCGAAGCTCGCACCTTCCCTGCTGAAGAACACTCCGTCGAGATGTTGGAAGATGAATGGCAGCAATTTCTTAACGAATTTGGCGCATGACGGATAGACGTTTTGACGTGCTAATTATTGGAATCGGCGCCCTCGCCAACCTGTTCGCGGCACGGTTCGTGCTCGCAGGTGCTTCTGTTTCCATGCTGGGCACCTGGCCCGAAGGGATCACCGCTATCAACGGGCGCGGCATCCGTTTGGTGGATTCTGAAGGTGGAGAACAATTTATCCCCGTCACCGCCACGGATAATCCTGCTGAATGCGCCGGAGCGCGATTTGCGCTGGTGCTGGTCAAAGCCTGGCAAACGGAACGGGCGGCGCGTCAACTGGCGCAATGTTTGGCCGACGATGGTATTGCCCTGAGCTTGCAAAACGGCCTGGGGAACCGTGAAGCCTTGATAGACGCGCTCGGTGCAGGCCGCGTGGAGTTAGGTTCCACCACCGCTGGGGCAACCCTGCTCGGGCCGGGTCATGTGCGTCCCGGCGGGGAGGGAGTTATCTCGCTAGGGGCGAATCCTGCCCTTGGGCCGCTGATCCAATTTTTTGAGCAGGCCAACTTTCCCACACAAATCGTTCCCGATGTGGATGCGCTGATTTGGGGCAAACTGGCCGTCAACGCGGCCATCAACCCACTGACCGCCCTGCTGGGCGCCTCCAACGGCGAGTTATTGAATCGCCCTGAAGCGCGTCAATTAATGTTCGCTGCCGCCCGCGAAGTGGCTGCCGTGGCCGCCGCCCGCGGTGTGGCGCTGCCCTTTGATGACCCCGCCGCGGTGGCCGAAGATGTGGCCCGCCGCACGGCGCAGAACCGATCATCGATGCTGCAAGATGTGGCCCGCGGCGCGCCAACCGAAATTGACGCCATCTGTGGTGCCGTGGTGCGGGCTGGTGAAAAATTTGGTATCCCTACACCTGTAAATCATACCCTGTGGCTGCTTGTAAAAGCATTGATTGGGGATGGAAGACCGATGGCTGAGAAACCTGACCACAGAGGCACAGAGTCCATGGAGTTTCCTCAGTGAACCCACACACCCCTGTTTTCGGGCTTTCTTTTGCGAAAGTGCGTAAATCCTGACTAAAACTTGAAACCAAACTATGAAAACTGTAACTACTATCTCTGAACTGCGCGCCGAACGCGCAAAACTCACTGGCCCCGTAGGTTTCGTGCCCACGATGGGCTATTTGCATGCAGGCCATCTCTCGCTGGCGCGCCGTGCCCGCGAAGAATGTGCCTCGGTTGTGGCAAGCATTTTTGTCAATCCCACACAGTTTGCCCCCACTGAAGATTTGGCTTCGTACCCGCGCGATCTGGCACGCGATTCGCATTTGCTCGAAGATACGGGTGTAGACTTGTTATGGACGCCAACGCCCGAAGTGATGTACCCTGAAGGCTTTCAGACCTGGGTGACAGTAGATGAAGTGACCAAAGTGCTGGAAGGCGCCAGCCGCCCGACGCATTTTCGCGGCGTGACTACGGTTGTGGCGAAACTCTTCAATGGGGTGCAGCCACAGCGGGCTTATTTTGGTCAAAAAGATGCCCAGCAGGCGGTCGTGATTCGGCGCATGGTGCAAGATTTGAATTTCCCCATCGAGATTGTCGTCTGCCCGATTGTGCGTGAACCCGATGGGCTGGCGCTCTCCAGCCGCAACACCTATCTTGACTCGGCTCAACGCCAGGCGGCCACGGTGCTTTCGCGCTCGCTGAACGCTGCTAAAGACGCTTTCCACGCCGGGCAGCACGACGCCGACAAGTTGCGCGCCCTCGTCACCGAGATTGTCAACGCCGAGCCACTGGCCGATCTGGAATATATTTCCTGCGCGCATCCTGATACCTTGCAAGAACACAAAGGCAAAGTTGACCGTGTGCTGTTCTCGATGGCCGTGCGGGTTGGGCGGACGAGACTTATTGATAATCTCATCGTTTAAGGTTGAAAACTGAAGGTTGGTGTGTTGCACAAGTAACCTTCAACTTGTAGCCTTTATTGATTTTCCTCGCATACCACAACATCCCCCAGACTATCGTTGGCGTTTAGCGTCATCCCGAAGTAGGGCGAAGGATCGAGGGTGTTTTGGATTTTGAGTTCGTTGCGGAAGCGCCCTTGTCCGTCATCCAGTACAATCGAAAAGTGCAAATGCACGCCCGTTGGGTTATTAGGGTCGCCAGAGTAGTTGCCCTGGTAGCCTAGCAGAGTCCCGGATTCAACCCATAGCTCAGATGTGCCCGGCGGGAAATCGGATTCGATATACGTAAATCCTCCGCTGTCGGCAAGATGGGTGTAATAGGCCCAGATTTGGCGGGATGGTTTCAGCGGGTCGCTGGGGATGCGGATGATGAGTGACGACTTCCACTCTGGCAGGCGCGTCAGATAGCCGGAATAGGCCGCATAGACCGGCGTGACGCCCGGCTCCTGCCCGCCGAAGATGTCCAATCCTTGATGCCGGTGGCCGGGCCGGAAGGAATCGTCCCACAGAAAGCCGATATAGCCGTCCGTGGGGAAGGCAAAGGGCGCCGCGCCGCAGCGTTGCCCGGCGTCTATGGACCATTCGGAATAAGCGCCAGAGTTGCGTAACCAGTCCCACAGGCGTGTGGAGCGCTGTCCGCTGCGTTGATACCACTGAAAGAGCAGGTAGCCTAAAACAATCGCAGCGACAAAGGCGAAAGATAGAAATATTCGTAGCAGGGGGTGTAAAGTTTGTTTACGATTCATAATAAGTTTCAAAGAAACCGTGGATAAACACAGAGAAACGCGGATAGAGAAAATCAGCGTTTATTTGTGTCTATCTGCGGTTATTTTTTTATCCAGGTAAGTCGTGCAGATTTAAAATTGTAGCATCGCTGACGCGGACAATATCTTGGGAATTATCCAGGCGCAGCATGGCGTTGTGTTCCCCGCCACCGGCGTAGATGAGCGCGTGCTCCAGCACACGCGGGTCGATGACTGTTCTGAGGGGCTGGGGATGCCCAAAGGGGGGCACTGTCCCAACGGGGTAGCCTGTCATTTGTAGCACCGTCTTCGGGTCAGCCAATTTTACTTTTTTGCGTCCCACCCCAAAAGCCGACGCGAGCGCCCGTTGCTCAATCAGGCTTGTTCCACAGGTGATCGCCAATACTGTCCCCTCGGGCAAGGTAAATAGCACAGATTTTGCAATCCGGTTGGGCTGTGTGTTTAATGCCATCGCCGCAGCCTCCACCGTCGGGGTTGGTGCATCCAAAAAGAGAATCTCCCCAGTGATGGTATTTTTCCCCATAAACTTAAGCAGGTCATTCGGCGTCAGCATGGGAAGTATCCTTGCGGTAGTTGCGTAAGTTTTCGATGCTATCTTCTTTATGTTCGGCAATGAGCAGATTCATATGTCCGTGAGTGATCTTTTGCAGCGTTTCCCCGGCAGCCTGACCGTAGGGTGAGGCCAGCGCACGATGTAGCGCTTCTGGAGTCTCAAAGAATAACTCGTGGATCATGGTAATCTCTGAATCGCCATATAATGGAGTTTGAATTCGTACCGTGGCTTCGCGCAGCAGTCCGGGCATGGATTCAGCATTGTGCAAGAATTGAGGCCATTCATCACCGAAAGTGGGCGAGTTGGCTACCGGACCGATGAGAATAATCAGTTTATACATAGGCTACCTCTGACCTGCTATTATACCCGCTCGCCGCGTCCGGCGCGATTGTGATACTATTGCGTGAGTGAATATCTAAAAACAAATGGGTTCAATCTGAAGATACTTTGAGCAGTAGCCTTATTTAGAGAAGATTGAACCAATTTTTGGAGCGAAACGGAGCAAAAAATGTCCTTTCTCGAATCAACATTCATCCAATCCCTGCTCGAAACTCCCATGCTTTCGCGCATTCGCCGTAATCACGGCCTGGAGCACGCTACCCTACACGTGCTGGCGAAAAAATATCCCCAGAAAGCAATGGGCGGACATTCTAACCCCGCCGGATTTGTGTTAATAGGCGATTTATCTCTCGAAGATATTCATGCCGCTTCCGAAGAAGCCCTGGCGCGCATGAAAGCCGGTGAGCATCATCTGGCGGTGCATCCGGGCTGCGGCACCAATTTTGCCACGGCTGGCATTATGGCTGGCATGGCGGGTATGTTGGGGATGTGGGGCGCAGGCCCGCGCAAACGAGATAAGTTTGAACGCCTGCCATTTGTAGCGACATTGGCAACACTGGCTCTTATGTTCGCCCAACCGCTGGGCATGCGATTGCAAAAATATGTCACAACATCGGGTGTTCCTGGCAATTTGGAAATCGTTGCAATCGACTGTGTCAACCGCGGGCGACTGACGGCGCACCGCATCACTACCCGGGGATAAATATATGGCTGCAAAACCGGTAATCTATCTTCTGCACGGCGACGATGAATTTGCCATCGCCCAATTTGTCGCTGAAATGGAGCGCAAGCTGGGCGACCCTGCCACTGCGCAGATGAATACCATTCGGCTGGAGAAAGGTAAGCTGGCGCTGGATGAACTGATTATGGCTGTTCAGTCATTGCCTTTTCTGGCTGAACGCCGCCTGGTGATTGTGTATGAACCATTAAGCAGTTTGAAAAGTGCGGCAATGCGCGAGCGTTTCCAGCAGATTTTGACAAATATACCCCCAACAACAGCCCTGGCATTGGTGATTTCCAGGCCATTGCAATCTTATCAGGATAAAAAGAAAAATAAGCTGCACTGGTTACAAAAGTGGGCCGCCGATCGGGGGGGGCGCGTGTACGAAAAAGTATTTCTGACGGCCCGCGGCCCGGAGTTGGTGCGTTGGCTGCAAAAATATACCAAATCCGAGGGAGGGGAACTTACGCCCGAAGGAGCCGCAGTACTTGCCAGCCTGATTGGCGAAGACCCGCGTATTGCTGTTCAGGAGATCAACAAGCTGTTGGCCTATGTCAATTACAACCGCCCCATCGAACCCGATGATGTGGAGTATTTGGTGGCTCCGGTGGGTAGTAGCGATGTTTTTGCCATGGTGGATGCGCTCGGTAATCGTCAGGGGCGGCAAGCGTTGCGGATGTTGCACCAGCTTTTCGAAGAAGATGCCCCCTTGCGTTTGATGGGTATGGTCGTGCGCCAGTTTCGGCTGCTCATTCAAACGCGCGAATTGCTCGATGCAGGTTATCGTCAGGATGATATTGCCCGCGAATTAAAAACACACCGTTTTGTAATTGGCAAAATTATCAATCAGGCACGTAATTTTTCCCAGTCAGCGTTGGAGACGATTTATCGTGAATTGCTGGCAATTGACCAGGCGATAAAAATCGGTCAGATGGATGGCGATATTGCCCTGGATACATTTATTGCACGGCTGGCGACATAAGACCCCTATTTTTGGGATATTTTTCACCGTGTTGCGTAAGCTCTATGTTTGTTAAATCAAAAACCCTGCCGGATATGAGAGCCTGTGAGGAGGAAACCCGGCAGGGCTTTTGTCAAAATGGTGGGCTTGGGCAAATTATTGCGAATAGATACCCAGCCAAAAATGATTCGGCAGCAGCGATTGGGATGTGCGCAATTCGATTACGGCGGCTTTGCGCTGTTTTTCGCTGACCGGAATCATCGAGGGGTGCACAAAACAAATATTTGGAGATTGCCCGTATTTTCTTTGATAATACGCGGCTGCCCGCTCTACTTTTGTATTTAGTTCAGAATTCTTATCGTTATCAAACCAGAGCATTCCAATGTCCATTTTAGCCTCCATCAGGTAAGTTCTGTAGTTCAACCCTGAGGGTATACGGTCCCGATTTTTGTGAGAATTGTTTTCGTATGTCGAGGCGATACGCCGTAATAACGATTGGGGGCAACCCTCAGGGTGAATGAACTTATGCTCTAATTATAGATCAAATGTTCTAGTTTTGCAAGGGCAGTTTCTTAAATTTTTCCCCAGAAACTGATGCTTTCGATGCGATATGTCTGTGGAGAGCGGTCAAAGGGGGTGATCTGTTGCAATTGGTATCCCCCGGTAGTGAGACGCTTGGCATCACGCGCCAGTGTGGCCGGGTCGGATGAGACATAGGCCAGCACATCCGGCCCCAGGGCCAGGATCGCATCCAGAGTTTGGCGCGCCAACCCCGAGCGGGGCGGGTCTACCAGGATGATCCCTGGGCCTGGATCAAGCTCCGGGAGCACGGTTTCCACCGGGGCTTCGTATAGTTCTACGTGGTCGTATTCATCCAGGTTAATTTCAAAATCTTCACAGGCGCTGGAAGAATTATCAATGCCAATTAGCCTGCCAACGTGCGGAGCGAGAAAGGCGCTAAACAGGCCAGTGCCGCAGTAGGCATCGATGAGTGTGGTATGGGGCGTGAGCGGTAAATTCTCGATCAGGTGTGCGACCATTTTTTCGGTTATGTGGGTATTGGTATGGCAGTATGACTCCGCAGAAACGCGCAACAGGCGCTGTTGAACTTCGATGATAATATGATCGTCTCCGGCCAGAACCAGCAGGCCCCCTGGCCCGATGTGCACCACAGAGAGCGGCAAATCGAGTTCGAGTTCAATGGGTTGCGGATCGCTGCTTTGAAGGATCAACTGGTCGTCGTTGAGGCCGCCGCGCAGGATGATGCGATCCAGCCCGGGGATCGATTCCATATCGAGCAAAGGCCAGATTTCGTTGATAGTCTCTGTGGGCAGGTGGCACTCACGAATGGGGAGCGTAGCGCTTGATCCGCTGACCAGATAGCCGGGTTGCCCCTCGGGGGAGATGTGAAATTGAATCTGGTTGCGGTAATTCCAGGGGGGTGAAGTTATTATGGGGCGGATTGGCGGGTCGCTGAATTTTCCGATGCGCTCGAGTTGGTCGCGCAAAACATCGATTTTAATCTGTAATTGGATTTCGTAGGGAATATGCTGGTAATGGCAGCCACCGCAGGCCACAGCTTTCGTTTCGGCAGGCGGGTGCGCATGTGGGCAGCGCGGTTGGATGCGCTCTGGCGCTGAATGGATGACTTTTATAAGTTCGCCGCGGGCATAACGGGGTTTGTCTTCTGTCAGACGGATGTCAACGGTTTCGCCGGGTAAGGTATAGGGCACGAAGACGGCGCGCTTATCCGATAAGCGCGCTAAACATTCGCCGCCGTAGACGTGTTGTTCAAGTGTAACAGTTTCAGTGGGCATGTTTTATATTGATGAGACCTCGAAAAAAATAAGGGTGGCTAAGGGGCTTTGCCCCTCAGCCACCCTTATTTTTTTCGTTATTCTATGCCTGAGTGGGGAGCGTAAACCAGAAGGTGCTGCCTGACCCAAGTTGACTATAGAAGCCAATTTTCCCGTGCATAATTTCCACAAGACGTTGGGTTACACTTAGCCCCAACCCCCAGCCGATTTGTTCGCGTACTTCTGGCGATTCTGAGCGGAAGAATTGCGTAAAAAGTTTTGCCTGATCTTCTTCGCTGATACCTAAACCCGTATCCTGAATTTCTATGCGTACCCGTTCGTCCTGCGCTTTGGCGTTGATGGTGATTTCCCCGCCCTCGGGCGTGTATTTCCAGGCATTGCTGACTAAATTAGTGAGAATCTGTATCAAGCGGCTGGGGTCGGCGTACACTTGTGGCAGATCGTCGGGAATATGGGTGTGTAGTTTGTGTCTCTTTTCGGCCAGTTTATGGCTCAGGCTGGTCAGCGTTTCGGCCATGCGTTCGCGCAGTTCAAAATGTGAGAAATCCAGATGAATTTTGCCGCGCTCAATGCGTGAAATATCTGAAAGATCTGAAATCAGCGTAGACATGCGCTCGACGTTATTACTGATGACATTCAAAAAGTTGAGTTGTTGTTCATTGATTTCGCCGACAACGCCCTGCCGAACCAGATCGTTATAGCCTTTGATCGAAGTCAGCGGAATGCGCAATTCGTGCGTCACAATGGAGATAAATTGCGATTTGGCTTCGTTAGCATATTCTACGGCCTGATATAGGCGCGCATTTTCCACGGCAACGGCCGCGCGGCCAGCCAGACGCTGAATGAATTCCTGTGAAGCATGGGTAAATCCCTGGGGATGGATGATGGCTAGCGCGCCGATGATTTTTCCGGCGTGGATCAGCGGGACGACAAATTGAGCGGGTTGCCCGTCTTGGGGGTGAATCTGTATGGGGGCAGGATTTTCCCTCAGGGTGGCTAACAACTCCCGGTTTTTGGTATTGCCCGTTTCATCATGTGGCGCAGAAATCAGGCTCAGGGTTTCAGAATCATCCCCACACAGGGCTGCCCATCCGCTTTGCGCGCCGCTTTCCTTCACAGCCCAATGACGAGCAATTTCCAGCACGCGTTCAACATCTAAACGGGCATTGAGTTGCTGGTCAATATGGCTGAGGGTTTCAAGTTCAGCCACGCGTGCGGCCAGCGCCTGATCGGTTTGGGTGTAGAGCTGGGCGTTTTCAATGGCAATAGCCGCTTGCCCGGCGAAGGTGCTGAGCAAGTCGAGATCGTCTGGGCCAAAGATGCCCGATTGAGCGCGATTATCGACATAGATCACACCGATAACGCGGTTGCGGGCGCGCAGCGGCTCGCAGAGAATAGAGCGCAGCGCATAGAAAATGACCGAATTCTGCTGTGCAAAACGCGGATCATCCTGCGCGTCGGTGGTGATAATACCTTCGCCGCTATCAATGACCGACTGGATAACAGTGCGGCTGGTTTGCAATTTGCCTTTTTCCAGGGTTTCTTGTTGAATATTGCGAGCCGCGCGGATGTCGAGTTCGTCATTTTCGGGGTTCACCAGTGTGATAAAGCCGCGCTCTGCTCCGGTGAGCTGGATAACTGCATCCATCACCTGCGTGAGAACTTCATCGAGATTGAGGGAGGCCCCCAGGCTTTGCGAGACGCGATACAGCGCCGCCAGCCGTCCCTGATCGGATTCAAGCTGGTGTGATTGGGCGAATTGCCCTAACTGTTTTTTTGCATTGTGCAACGCAGAACGGGTTTGAATCGGCAGGGTTTGTTTTTCGAGATGATCCAGTGCGTCCTGAAGTTCTTTGAGCGTGTCAGTCTGAAGGTTTATTTTCATATTCGATCCGGTTTCATTGCGAGCACGGTTTAGCGAGCGCGGTTTAACGGAGGGCCATTATACAGTATTTGTGACTGTTCAGCCTCGAACAGAAAGAACCCAGAAAGAGGCCGAAAAAAGGTGGGGGCGTCGCCCCCACCTTTTTTCGGAATTCTCGCTGCGAAGGCGTTTAGCCTGAGCAATTACCAGTATTTTGGCGCTGAGAATTTTCCCGCGAGCTGGATAGCTCTACAAATATTCACTATTCAACTCTTGGGCGCAGCGCACAAAATCGAGCACTACGGGCACATTGCGCATCATATAGCTCATACTGCCTTGCACGCGCAATTTTCGGGTAATCATGGCTTGCATAGGGTCAAGCTGGTTATCCAGAATGCGGGTGAAGTTGTCATACGGGGCGCTAAGGATATAAGCCGGGTTGAGTTCGGTGTCTTTGGCGGGATCAACGACAAAGACCGCGCGGCAAGTTCCATGCCAGAGGTCAATATATAGCTGCAGCGATTCAGCGAATCCGCCACCGGGTTCGATATTGAACATAATATCGCCTTCCCAATTTCGTGCGACGCGGGCGTATTTTTCATCGCTATTCAGTTTTGCTTTGAGCGCTTCCAGCCATTCGGCGCTGGGGAAGATATTGGCCATTTGGATACCTCGCTTGGTTAGCTTGTCAGATCGATGTGAAATTTCGCGTCATATATTTTCAACTGCAGAAATCTTGCTCAAGTTCTTTCTCCTGGTAAAATGTCTCACCAATCACTAGCGGCAGCAGCGGAATCACCCAGGCCATATAGTGGCGGAATAATACCGAGTGAAAGTCCACAAAAATTAGCATGATGAGCAAGCCTGCCGCAAAGGGGCGCAGTTTTCTTTTCCAGGCCAGTACATAAATGAGCAGCACCATCGTCAGCAGAGGGATTTTAGCCGGTAAACCTACCCAACCCATCAGCGCATCCAGTGAGAGTACGCCCATGTGGGTTTCGGGGAAGCGCGTGAGCGAAATTAGCAGCGATTTTATAAATCCAAGCGGGCTGGGTGCGAATAGTGGCAGCGATGCCAGAAAGGGGACACTGGCAATCGCCAGGCCGGCGATAACGACATTTTTTATGCGCTGTTCGGAGGCTTCATGCCAGGCCCAGATCAGGAAAATGGGCAAAAAGAAAATGGCATTGTGTTTTACGCCCAGCGATATGCCAAAGAGAATATAGGCAGTAATTTTATGCCGCGGATACAGAATCAGCGCCAGCAGGAAGAAGAAAATCGGAATGAAGTTGAAATGATAAATCATTGTGACGTGCAATGTCCAACGATTGAAAAGCCAAAACAAAGCCCCAAAAACGGCCAGCGTGGTGCTGTTGAAACGATGATGTCCCAGGTGAAAGAGAGTATACGCAATTAGCAGGTTGACTCCCAGGAAAATTCCTCGCCAAATATTGAGCCATTGATCCAGCTCTTGCAACCCGGCGCGGTGTGTCAGCCATGAGCCATAATAGATGAGAGGCAAATAGGTAGGCAGTTCGCTATTCCAGCGGGTTTGGGTCAGGTCTTCGGCGCGTGCATAGGGATTATTCCCTTGCAGCAGATTCAAGCCCTCTTTATAGACCAAAAAAATATCTTGTTCTTCAATATCAAACTCGAGATTATCAACGGGAGAGTAATAGGCGCTCGCCGGACGCTTAGGATTGCCCAAGTTGTTATGAACGACAAAACCGACGCTCAGAATAGCGAGCAACAGCATGATCGCCAAGCCATGTTTTTTGAGGTATGCAATCCAGGCGGCTGGCTCTTGCTGACGCAAGAAAACCAGAATTTGCAACGAGAAACTTCCTGCCCAAAATACCAGCGGCGCGAGGCGCAGCAAATACCCTTGTGTGTGCAAATTGGTTGTGGCGAGCGCAGTATAGATTATATAGCCGCTGCCGAAGGTTCCGATGAGTGACAAAAAGAAGATATTCGTGCGGTTACCATCTTCACGGAGCAGCGCAGCCATCTTTTGGGTGGATTGCTGGTTCCACTCGGAGTTTTTATTTGCCTTCAAGGTGAAGAACACGGTGACAGCCAGGGGGAGCAACACGGCGGCAATCAGCATTAGCCGTGTTCCAGTCATCCCGCCCTCGCTGGGGATCAGTAATAACCAGATGAACGCTACGACCCCTTCGATGAGCGCCGCGTGCAAAAATGTACGTAGAGAAAAATGATTTTTCATAACATATTTTCTGCGCAATACAGACATAAATCTTGCAAAGGGCATTCTGCGCACAAGGGTTTACGCGCTTTGCAGATTTCGCGTCCCAAACGGATGATATTAAGATGCACCGTGTAATACGTTTCCGGGGGGAATTGTGCCGCCAGATGATCGTGGGCCTTATCGGCGTTCATTTTTTTTGGGCGCAACCCCAGGCGGCCCGAAAGCCGGTAAACATGCGTATCCACCGGGAAGGCTGGCTTGCCGAGTGAAAACAGTAATACTATCGAGGCTGTTTTTGGGCCAACGCCCTTGAACTGTACCAGCCAATCCAGCGCTTTTTCTGGGGAATAGTCTTTAAGAAAATCCAAACTTAATTCGCCGCGCATTTGGGTGATTTCGCGGAGCACATTTTGGATGCGCGGTCCCTTTTGATTGGCTAATCCAGCCGGGCGGATGGCTTCGATCACTTCGCTTTCTTTGGCATCGCGTACAACCTCCCAGGTGGGAAAGCGCGCGCGCAGCGCATCGAAGGCTTTGTCGCGGTTGTTATCATTGGTACTTTGCGAGAGTATCGTCGAGATGAGTTCATCTAGCGCTGGCAGCGGGTTGCGCCAGACGGGTTGCCCGTATTTTTTGAGCAATCGTTCGTGAATTTGAAGGGCTTTGTTCATAATATTGAGAAAACCGGGCGTGCGGAGCCGACATGAATTTTGCGCCAGTTATATAGATCAAAGCTGGGGCCAAATTCCGCCAATGGTGCCAATTCGTCGGCAGAGATTGCTCCAAGCTGGCGCAGGATTTCCAGCGATACTGCCGGACGGGCGCGCCCCTTCAGGTCGCCATCGCTGATTTTTAGGGCAATCCCTATCCCCGGCGAGCCGGGCTGGATAGCGCCGGGCAGGATGCCAATACATTGATAGCCCTCCGCGCCTCCCTTAACGATCAATTTACCGCCGGTGACTTCCATCAGACGCGTGTCAAAACGCCCTGGGCCGGAGATCATTTCTGGGTAGTGGGTCATGGCCTGGGTGATAATTTGGCAGGCCCGTG
Source organism: Anaerolineae bacterium (assembly GCA_014382605.1). Classification (GTDB taxonomy): domain Bacteria; phylum Chloroflexota; class Anaerolineae; order Anaerolineales; family UBA11858; genus NIOZ-UU35. The sequence goes on along the minus strand of JACNJM010000159.1, from coordinate 24,240 downwards.
CACGCGCCGGTGGGAGATCATGCGGATCGCAGAGCCGCGCGAACCCCAGGGCGGCGTTCTTCAGGGGGATGGCAAAATTTGGGGCAGAACAACCATCGGTTCCCAGGATCACCTGCGAGGGAGTCACGTCGCACATCTCACAGAAGGTCTGTAAAATTCGCTTTTGGATGGGATGATCGCGGTTAAGATAGTCATCCAACGGCAAATCCCAAAAACGTGCCTGAGCCAACATGCCGGTGTGTTTGCCAGAGCAATTATGGCGGTTTGAGGTGGGGGTTTCATTTTTGCGGATGAGCGTGCGGCGAGTTTCCCCGTCCATAGGGGGATGTGTGCCACACAGGAGATTGGCTTCGCTGGCGCTGATTTTGGCCTGGATGCCCTGCACGGTGGCGGCGTGCGCGTCGGTTCCGGCGTGAGAGGCGCACGTGATGGCGATTTCTTGCTCGGTGAGTTTCCAGTGAATATGGGCCTGGTTCTCGATGAGGGGCAGCGCTTGAAACGGCTTGGCCGAAGAACGCAGAAACGTGGTTGTGTTGGGGTCGCCTTGTGCGGCAAGCAAATTGCCGTGGCTATCTACAACTGCAAACGCGCCGAAGTGGAATGACTCGGCGATTGGCCCGCGAATGAGTTCCAGGAGGGGTTGGTAGTTTTGTGAGACTTCCATGGTCGGATTAATCTTCGGCTTCGAAGAGGGTGCTATCGTGTAGATAATTGCGGGCAAAATATTCCTGCAGGCCGTGGAGAAGCCGCTGGCTGTAAAACTCATCCAGTTGGGCAGGATAGTTGATTTTTTCCAGCAGCGCTGGCACCATTTTTTCGATTTCTTCGGCGGGATATTTGCGTTTGTTGGCAGTATCCAAACGTCCGCTAATGGATTTTAGAAATTTGCGATGTTCTCGGACATCTTCCACACTTACAAAGCCGCTGCGCCCGCTGATAATGGTATAGTCTGCAAAGGTGCGGGAAGCCAGCAAATTGAGTGTTTCGTGCCAGGCATCCAGATTGGCGTTGGCGATAAAGGGCGGCTGATCGTTGCAAACAGCATCGCCAATAAATACAATTTTATGTTCGGGAATATGTACCCAGCTTGCCCCAGATGTAGGCCCGGGATGCGATTCGATGTGGATTTCAGGTCCACCCCAGTGTAAAGAGAGTGCTGTGCTGAAGGTGATATTAGGACGCTCCCAACGTGTGCCGCTAACTTCGGGGTGATGCTCCCATTCTGCGCCGGTTTTTATATTTTGTCCTTTAAAAATGGTTGTCCTTTGACCGAAAGCTTTTGCAGTGTCTGCGTGGGCGATGATCGGGTATTCAATCGCCCGGTTGCCCAAAGTGCGATCAGCATGAATATCTAATATGACAATCATACGATGTGCGCCGCGGCTTTGGGTGAGCAGGGCAGCTTTCCAAGTGCGGGCATCATCTGCGCGTAACGGTGTATCGATCAGTAGTGTGCCGCCGGGGAATAAAATAGCTCCAAGTACCACGCCAGAATAAGAGTCTTCGTAGTAGATATTCTCTGCGAGAGCTTTCATAGCAGTTCCTTATGTTTCATTGGCGATGGGGAGTGTGAATGCAAAACGCGCCCCACCTTGATTGGTTACATCTACCCAGATACGCCCACCATGGCCTTCAACAGCCAGTTTACAATAGGCCAACCCCAAACCAATGCCTTTTGGGCCGCCTTTGCCATGCAGACGGGTATATTTATCAAATATGGTGGCTCTTTTTTCACTTGGAATGCCCGGGCCGGTATCTTCAACCCAGAAACATAGTTCGTGTCCGGCTTTGGCAGCGCCAACGGTGATATGGCTTTCTGGGGGAGTATATTTTACAGCATTTTCCATCAGGTTGATCAACACCCGCTGGATCATATTCTCGTCAACTTCTGCCACGGGGGTGTTTTCTTGAATGCGGACGAAGATTTGCTGCTCTTTATTATGCGCAATTGGCTCAACCGCCTCAACCGCAGCCTGGATGATGCTGCTAGGATGTGTCGGGTTTGTGTTGGTTACCGCTTGCCCAGATTCGAGACGATTGAAATCCAACAGGGAGTTGGTGAGGCGTTCAATCCGTTTTGTGGAGCGTACAGCGATGTTGAATAGTGAATGAATGGTAGGGTCTTCATCGAAAGACTGGATGCTGTCTAATACATCCAGGCTCGAAACGACATTAGCCAAGGGGGAGCGCAAATCGTGGTAGACCATCGAGATGAGGTCATCGCGCAATTGGTCGAGTTCTTTGCGTTCGGTAATATCACGAAATGTCCATTGCAGGTGCTCTTCCCCAGCGATGTGGACAATGTGGACATGCACTTGAATGGGGATCAAGCGTTCGTCGCTGGCTTGAAGTTCGGATTCATACGAAAATGTTTCTTCTTGGGTTATTTTTTCGAGTTTTTCGCCTACGACTTCGATATCGATTGTATGACAGCATTGAACATCGTTATTGATTAATTCTTCTTTTGTGTAACACGAATAGAGAATTGCCTGGTCGTTGACCTCGGTGATGATGCCATCGCGATTGGTGATGATAATTGCATCAATGCTACTATTATAGAGGTCACGATAGCGGAGATGTGCGGATTGAAGTTCTTCAAAGAGTTGCGCGTGGCGGATGGCTGTCCCGGCGAGGCTGCCGATACCACTGATAAAGGTCAGGGCTTCTGGGGCGAAGCTTCCCTCGAGAGGGTTGGCGGCCTGGAGTACGCCGATCAACTCAACTTCGGAGATGATCGGGGCACAGATCACTGCCCGGAGTGTGGATTCGGCATTTTCATCGACTAAGTGCGCAAAGCGAGGGTCTGCTGCAACATCGGAGACAATGATTCCCTGTTGGCTTTGAGCCACCCAGCCGGTAATTTCTTCCCCAAATTTTACTTTTTTGCCAACAATTTTGGTATTCGGTTGAGTGGTGGCCCGAAATACCAGCGCATTATCTTCCGGGGCTACCAATGCCAGTGAGACTACTTCGACATTGAGCGCCTGATGGATTTGATTGAGAATATCGTGCAGTACACTGTCGAGGTTGAGCGAGGCGGTGATGCTTGCCGCACTATTGGCAAGCGCGCCCATGACCAATACTTGTTGCTGGCTGGATGCGTACAGGCGGGCGTTCAGAATAGCGATTGCTGTCTGATCGGCGATGGCTTGTACCAGGTTGAGGTGATCGTTGGTGAAGAAAAACGGCACAGGATGTGAGAGTGTGATCACGCCAACGAGTTGATCGCGGGCAATGATAGGTACGCTGACAACCGATTTAGCTTTGCTATTTTTCTGGGCGGGGTGGCTGCTTTTGATCCAGCGTTCATCTTTCTTGGTATTTAAAATCAGGGCCGGCTTTCGATTTTTTACGACCCAACCGGCTAATCCCTGTGTGAGCAAGGCTTTGATACTGGTTGGCGTGTGTTCTAGTAATTCATCCGCGTAGATGATAGCCGCGTCGAGTGGTTGTTCATCTTCATCAATGACGATGATGCTGCTGCTGACTGCCCCGATTGTGCGCATGGATAGCCCCAATACGCGCTGCAATACTGTCGAAAGATCAAGCGTTGATGCGATCTCGCGGCTGATGTGGTATAGCAGTTCCAGCGACTCTTGCGTGGATGAGAAATCGTTTTTCTGGGATATTGTCATGGGGCAAATTACTTTCTGGGCCAAGTATAGCATAGCGCAGTATCTCGCCGCAATTTAATGAGTACTTTCGCTGCCGCACCACACCCCCCTATTCATCATCGTTTTACGGAAGTCCTAAAAACTCAAAGGTGTGCCGCGAGCATTTTATCGCGGCACACCTTTGAGTTTTTCGTTGCGTAGTGTGTGGAGGCTTTTAATTTTAGAGGTCTTCGGGATCGAGAATATAGACCTGGACATTGCGCGAAATATCTGAAAGCCGCCCAATTTTCACACGGATTGCCTTGCCATTGGGATAACCACCATAGATCAATGTCGCGCCGAAATCGGTCTGTTTGCCAAGTTCTTCGATTTCGATCAATCCCAGTGTGGGGAAGGTATCTCGATAAAACTGAGCGCATTCTTCAATACTCAAGGATGTGACAAAATCCATGCGGTTGGCATCTTCCATCGAAACCGTGCCATCCTCAGGCACCGGAATCCCATCGAGGAAGGTTTTTACATCCGTTGTTACACCAGCCATAGCGGCCTGGAAAATGCCGCCAGGTGTTTCAGCATCAAGTTGGGCTGCGGGAGCGGCTTCTGCTGCGGGCGCTTCGGCGGGCGCAGCTTCTTCGGCTGCGGGTTGTTCAGCAACAGGTGCTTCTGCGCCAGGTGAACCACAGGCGGTCAAGACCAATGCCAGACTAACGACAATCAAGGTAACCCAATAATTTTTTTTCATACGTTCCTCCGGGAAAATGGGATGGGCGGCTTTGGGATAAATACTTACCGCACAAGATTATGACTCAACCCGCAATATCGGCCATCACGAAGATGGCTGTTTAGAATGCAGTTTTGGAAAAGTGATGAACGCTACAAAAATGGCGTTGTGTTGATGGGGGAAGAGTTTTTCAAAAACCAATTTTCACATTATAACCGCTAAAAATCAGTTCCGATGCGATTTTATGCAATTTTTGGCAAATCGAGCATAAATACTTCGATCGTCAGACGGGTGTTGGTATTTTGTTCCAATCTCAAAAAAGTCTGGTTAAAGAGTTGCAGCATAAATTGTGCCGTTTCTGGTTGAATATTTGCAGCAATATGAGCAATTTCGCTTTCCCGGTCGATATTGGTGTGCGGCGCACTGGCCCGGCTAACGTGCAGGAGAATATCGCGCCACAGCGACATCCAGATGGTGAGAGTTTCTTTGAGTACAGTTTTATCTCCGGCCAGTTGCTCTGCATAGCGGAAGCGCTCCACGCGTGAGGCAGAGAGTAAGCGTTGGTGATCGTCCAGCCATTGTTGGCGACTCGCCAGGATATCGGGGTTATTGTGCAGGTTCAGGGCATGGCCTGGCCGCCCATTGGAAATATGTGCCAGCAGGCGCGCCTGTTCGATGGGCAGCGCCCATTTTTGATGTAACCCCTCACTGACCGCACCCAACGCCAGAGGGCGCAGACGAATGGTCTCGCAGCGTGAGACGATGGTAGGCAGCAGCGCCTCGGTATCTTGTGCGGTGACGAAAAGGATCACCTGGCGCGGCGGTTCTTCCAGCGTTTTTAGTAGGGCGTTGGCAGCGTTGGGGTTGGCTTCTTCAAAGCGTAACAATAGCGCAATCTTATAGGGCGCTTCGTAGGGAGCCAGAGCCAGACCGCTCTGTAGGGTGCGGATTTGGTCAACCTTGAGAGTAGAACTGCCCTCTTCGGCCTGCACCACCACCAGATCGGGGTGCTGCATCCGTTCGATGCGCTGGCAGGTATGGCAACTTCCGCAGGGAAAGCCAGGGGATGTGGGTTGAGGACAGTTTAATCCCTGGGCCACGCGTAAAGCCAGGGTGCGCCTTCCCACTCCTTGAGGTCCGGTGAGCAAGTAGGCATGGCGCATACGCCCATTTGCCAGATGGCCTTTGAGCAGATCAACCGCCCATTCGTGGCCGAGCATATTCCAGTTTTTGTTCATTTTCGATAGTTTTCTCGAAAGGGAAAATCGCAAAAAAGGGTGTGCATGGGGTGCGACGCACCCCATGCACACCCTTTTTTGCGAAATCTTGATTGCGAAGGCGTAAGCCTAAGCAATCGTTTTTTATTTCAAATTAGATTGTAGCGCAGGGACGTGGCTTTGACAACGATCAGACACGGCGATACAATCCCCCACATGGATATGCTTCGTGAGCTAAACCCACAACAACAACAGGCCGTGACAGCGGGAACCGGTGCAATTTTAGTGCTGGCTGGCCCTGGTTCGGGGAAAACGCGTGTGCTCACGCAGCGCATTGCTTATCTGATCGGGTATCTGGGTGTGCGTCCCTACCATGTTTTGGCGGTGACTTTTACGAATAAAGCCGCCCGCGAAATGGACGAACGCATCGGCAATTTGCTGGGCGAGCGCAATCGCGGGCTAACTCTGGGAACCTTCCACTCGATTTGTGGGCGAATTTTGCGGCGTGAGGCACAGTACCTGCCCTTTGACCCGAATTATGTCATTTTCGATGCCGACGATCAGATTCGGGTGGTCAAACAAGTCGTCAAAGACCTGAACCTGAACGACAAACTTTACCGCCCGCACGGCATTCACGGCTCGATTTCGCGCGCCAAAAATGAATTGCTGTTCCCCGATGATTTTCCCGTGCAGACGTATCGTGATGAAGTTGTTAAACGCGTTTATGAGCGTTACCAAAAGATGCTACTTGCCAGCAACGCCCTCGATTTTGACGATATGCTTCTATGGACGGCCTACCTGCTCGGCCAGATGCCCGCGGTGCGCGAGCGTTACGCCCGTCGTTATGAGCATATTTTGGTGGATGAGTTTCAAGATACGAATATGGTGCAATATACCCTGCTCAAACATCTGGCATCTTTTCATCAAAATATTTTTGTCGTTGGCGATGCCGACCAATCCATATATCGCTGGCGTGGCGCTGATTATCGCAACGTGTTGCGCTTTGAAGAAGATTACCCCGACTCGCAGGTCATTTTGCTGGAGCAAAATTACCGCTCCACGCAGACGATCCTTGATACGGCGATGGCGGTGATTGACCAGAATCCCAAACGTACACCCAAGAAATTATTTACCGAGCGCGGCGACGGGCGCAAGATCACCCTGCGCGAACTCTATGACGATCGCGAGATGGCTGCGTTTCTTGTTGGGCAAATTGCCAAAGATGTCGCCGCCCAGAAAAACGAGCCTGGCGATTTTGCCGTCATGTATCGTACCAACGCCCAATCGCGCATCCTGGAAGAAGCCTTTCTTGCCGCGGGGTTCCCCTATAAACTGGTTGGCGCGCAGCGTTTCTACGGACGCCGCGAAGTTAAGGATGTGATCGCCTACCTGCGGCTGGTGTATAACCCGCGTGATGAGATCAGCCTGATGCGCGTCATCAATACGCCGCGCCGCGGCATTGGGGATAAAAGCATCCTCACATTACGCACCTACGCTGGGCAGCAGAATCTCTCGCCGGGGGAAATTGTCTTGCAGATGGGGCTGTATCCTGACTCCGAGCATGGTGAGGCGCTCCCCAACCGGGTGGCAACTTCCCTGGCCGGGTTTGGCAGACTCCTTTCGAGTTGGCACACGCAAAAAGATGATTTAACTCCGATGGGCTTGATGGACCTCATCCTCGGCGATATTGACTATCGCACCTATCTCGAAGATGGCACCGAAGAAGGCAAAGAACGTTGGGAAAACGTGATGGAATTGCGCCGCCTGGCCTCGGAGTACGAGAATCGCAGCCTGGAAGCATTTCTTGAAAATATTGCCCTGGTATCCGATCAGGATACCCTTGATGATACTGGCAACGTGCCTACTTTATTGACTTTGCACGCCGCCAAAGGGCTGGAATTTCCGGTGGTCTTCATCATTGGCCTGAATGATGGCACACTTCCGCATATTCGTTCCTTCGAAGACCCTGAAGCGATGCATGAAGAACGTCGCTTGCTGTATGTTGGCATCACGCGTGCCGAAGACCAGTTATATTTGCTCTATGCCCTCAACCGTTTTAATTATGGTTATATGGAATCAGCCGACCCTTCGCGCTACCTGGAAGATATTCCCCTAGAGTTAGTCAGCGGCGCGCCTGCGCGGCAAAACTCAAACTATGGCGCAATATTCCGCCCGGAGCGATGGGACGCATCTGAAGAAATCGAAAGCGTTGAGCAACAATATCATCCTGGCATGAACGTGAACCATGCCGCTTGGGGCGATGGCATGGTGCTCAACAGCAAAATTGAAGACCACGAAGAAATCGTCGATATTTTCTTTGAAGATGTTGGCCTAAAGCGTGTGGTTGCTTCGCTGGCGCGGTTGGAAATCAAACCATAAACCTGTGACTTTCAATCTGAAATTGCCATATGTTGAAGGTTACAGGTTGAAGGTTTATAATCAAACTATGCCCCCTGTCTTTTCTCAACATTCTTTTGAACTCATCAGCCGCAGCTCTGAGCAAACGCGTCGCGTGGGTATGCGTTTAGGCGCATTATTGCAGCCCGGCGACGTTGTTGGTCTGGTCGGCGACTTGGGTGCGGGAAAAACCACCATGATGCAAGGCGTTGCCTCCGGGTGGGGTTCATCAGACCCGGTTTCCAGCCCGACTTTTGTGCTGGTAAATATGTACCGCCGCCCGGATCAGCAGCGTTTCTACCATCTTGATGCCTACCGCCTGCGCGGCGCGTCCGATGCGGTTGACCTGGATTTAGAGAGTATGTTCGAAGAAGGCCCGCTGGTGATTGAGTGGGCCGACCGTATCGAGGCAGTGCTGCCTGAAGAGCGTATTTGGGTAGAACTTGAGTGGCTGGATGAAACCCGACGACAATTGGTCTTTTCGGCGCGCGGCGAACATTGCCAGAAATTGCTGCGCCGTTTTCGCAATCAAGTTTTTGGAGTGGCCTGATGTTATTGGCAATTGATACTTCTACGCGCATGGTGGGAATTGCGCTCTATGATGGCGCCAGCGTAATTGGCGAAATGGCCTGGGTCAGCCGAAGCTATCACACGGTAGAACTTGCTCCCGCAGTGCTGGATTTACTCTCGAAGACCAAAACAAACCGCCAAAATTTGCAAGCCGTAGGTGTGGCGCTGGGCCCAGGGTCTTTTACAGCCTTGCGGATTGGCCTGGCTTTTGCCAAAGGGCTGGCGCTCAGCCTGCATATCCCGGTGATTGGCGTGCCTTCTTTTGACGTATTGGCTGCCGCACAGCCGGTGATAGAGTCGGAGTTTGCCGCCGTGATCGAAGCTGGACGCAAGCGCATGGCTGTGGGTTGGTATCAGGCCGAGGATGGGAAGTATCAATCTACAGGTCGGCTGGAAAATTTGACCATCGACGAATTTGTGGCGATATTTGACCAGCCCACGCGCGTGGGCGGCGAGTTGAACACCGATTTACGGGGGCGTTTCCCCCTCGAGAATGAGAATGCCCGGTTGGCATCTCCCGCTCAATCTATGCGCCGTCCGGCAATATTAGCAGAACTTGCCTGGGGGCGCTTCCAATCCGCCGCGGTGGACGATCTCGCCATGCTATCCCCCATCTATCTCCATCATGGCGAGCCGCTCCCCGGATAATGCGCAGTGTGGTTTAATTAGGTGTTTAGTGGCTTGTGCATGAAATTATTGTATGAATAGCTAAAAATTTCACCGCAAAGGCACAAAGACACAAAGGATTTTTTATGTTTTTCTTCGTGCCTTCGTGTCTTTGTGGTAAAAAAATGTTTGTTCCGGCGTTGCCGGATTAGGAAAGGCATTATGGATACCAAAAACCAATTGATTGAAAAACTTGAGAACAAAACCGCAAAAGTTGCTGTATTAGGTTTGGGCTATGTTGGCCTGCCTTTTGCCACCGTGTTTGCGGAAGCCGGATTCAATGTTATTGGCATTGACCCCGATGAACGCAAGATTGAGGCCCTCAAAAAGGGCGAGAGCTATATTCAAGATGTACCCACTGAATTGGTTGCTCAACTCGTGGAAGCGGGCAGGCTTGAAGCCACCACCGATTTCGCCGCTCTTGCCGAGGCCGATGCCGTCAGCATATGTGTACCCACGCCATTACGCAAAACCGGTGACCCTGATCTCTCGTTTATTCTCTCCGTGACTACGGAACTTGCCAAATATATGCACCCTGGTATGGTCGTGGTACTCGAATCGACCACCTATCCTGGCACCACGCGCGAAATTCTGTTGCCACAGTTGGGAGATGATACCGATTTGGTCGTTGGTGAAGACTTCTTCCTGGCATTTTCGCCCGAACGAGTGGATCCTGGTCGGGAAGACTGGACGACCATTAACACCCCCAAGGTGATCGGCGGTATTACCGATGCCTGTTCTGAAGTTTCGGCTACCTGGTACCGCGGCGCGCTGGAGACCGTTGTCTCCGTCACCTCCTCCGAAGTTGCCGAGATGGCGAAGCTGCTCGAAAACACCTTCCGCATGATTAATATCGGCCTGGTCAACGAAATGGCCGTGATGTGCGACCGTCTTGGCATTGACGTCTGGGAAGTGATTGACGCCGCGGCTACCAAGCCCTTCGGTTTTATGAAATTCACCCCCGGGCCAGGTCTGGGCGGCCACTGTATCCCCATTGATCCACTCTATCTTTCATGGAAATTGCGCTCGTTGAATTACACTGCCCGTTTCATCGAGCTGGCCTCCGAAATCAACCTGGGGATGCCGCGTTACGTGGCTCGCAAAGTGCAAGATGCACTAAATGATCAGAGTAAATCGCTCAAGGGCAGCAACATCCTGGTGCTGGGTGTAGCCTACAAGCCTGATATTGACGATTTGCGCGAATCTCCTGCATTGGATGTGATTGGCTTGCTGGAGCAAAGTGGCGCTGTGGTAAGTTTTCATGATCCATACATTCCCTTTATCAAAGAAGAAGAGTTTGAACTTCAAAGTGTCCCCGATTTGATGTCTGCAGTGAAAGCAGCTGATTGTGTCGTAATTATCACCAATCACAGCGACTACGTTTATGCTGAGATTTTGGAAACCGCCAAATGTATTGTCGATACCCGCAACGCCCTGGGCAGCGCGCAGCGCGATAACCCCAAAGTTTTCCGTCTGTAGTTTTAACGACCGCTGGCAACCGATGGCATAGTGCTGTCGGTTGTTCGTTTTTGGCGTCTTACACCTGTCAGAAATTTCACCGCAAAGACGCGAAGAACGCCGAGAAAAATAGAAAACCTTAGCGACCTTTGCGTCTTTGCGGTTCAAGAATATCTTGCTTTTATTCCGGGTTACCCGGATTAGGACTTTGTATGTTTAAAAACTATCTTGTTACGGGGGTTGCCGGATTTATCGCCTCCCGCATCGCTGAAATGCTGCTCGATGCCGGGCATACCGTCGTTGGCGTGGATAATCTGAACGACGCTTACGATGTGCGCATGAAAGAATATCGGCTGAAACAACTGCAAGGCCGCGATGGTTTTGAGTTTCAAAGATTGGATATTGGCGATTGGTCAGCCGTTGAACCTTTAACCTTCAACTTTCAACCTTTCGATGCCGTAATTAATCTGGCCGCCCGCGCCGGTGTGCGCGCCAGCGTCGAGGATCCCTGGGTGTATGTTGATACGAATATGACCGGCACGCTCAACTTGCTAGAGTTGTGCAAACGCACCAGGGTGCCCAAATTTATTTTGGCATCTACATCCAGTATCTATGGTGGTGAAGCGCCCCTGCCCACCCCGGAAACCGCTTCTAGCGACCTCCCCTTGCAGGCCTATGCCGCTAGTAAAAAAGGCGCCGAAGCGATGGCACACGCCTACCATTACCTCAACGGGTTGGATGTCTCCATTGTGCGCTACTTCACCGTCTATGGTCCGGCAGGCCGTCCGGATATGTCAATGTTTCGTTTTGCCAAGTGGATCAGCGAGGGCATCCCTCTGCGCGTCAATGGTGATGGCGAACAATCGCGCGGTTTCACGTATGTGGATGATATCGCCCGCGGCACTATCCAGGCACTCAAACCGGTGGGTTACGAGATTATCAACCTGGGTGGACATGAGAATATCACCATCAACGCTCTGATTGCCATTATGGAAGAAATGATTGGCCGCAAAGCGCAGATCACCTATCACCCCTTGCATCCTGCCGATGCGCTGGCGAATCGGGCCGATGTCAGCAAGGCCGGTCAATTGCTCGGTTGGGAGCCGCAGGTCTCATTGCGAGATGGCATTGCTCGCCTGATCGAATGGTACAACGAAAATCGCGAGTGGACGCGAGAGATTAATACAGATTGACAGAAGACGGAAGACAGGAGACCGAGCATGGTACGCATGAGTCTTTTGCCCTCCCGTCATCCGTCATTGGTCTTCCGTCTTTACAATGTCGCTAAAACTTCCCGCACCCCTCGCCCGTTTGCTCGAAAACGAACTTCTCAGCCGGATTATTAAAAATACCGGCTATTTACTCAGCGCTACCGGACTCTCCGCCGGGATGAGCGTTTTTCAGAGCATCTTCGCCGCCCGCTTGCTTGGCCCGGCGAGTTTTGGTATTCTGGGGGCTATCACGCAATTTACTAGTGTTGCCAACCGCTTTGCATCGTTCCGCATGAACGAATTGGTTGTGCGCTATGTGGGGAAGTATCAGGAAGATGGCGACCTTCTTCGGGCGGCGGCGGTCTTCAAAATGGCAGCCCTCCTCGAGGTCGGCGGTTCGCTGATTGCGCTGGCGCTCATCTGGGGGTTAGCCCCCCTCGGGGCGCAGTACTTCGCACAAGATGCCAATCTGGCGCGCTGGTTCCAACTCTACGGCCTGATCGTCATCGCCAATTTTATTTTTGAAACGGCCAGCGGCCTGTTGCAAATTTTTGACCGTTTTCGCATCATTGCCGCTGCTACCGTTGCCCAAAGCGCGATAACGCTGGTTTTAATCCTCGGCATCTTCATTGCCAAAGGTGATCTTGCCGCGGTAATTATTGCTTATATGGTTGGTAAGATCGCCTACTCGCTTTCTATCAGTACCGCTGCGTTGTTTGAAGCTCGCCGTAATTGGGGTTCGGTGTGGTGGCGTACGCCATTGGGCATCCTCAAATCGGAACGGCGTAGTTTACTGACCTTTGCCTTCAGCACCAATCTGAGCAGCACTATCAGCCTGATCGCCAAAGATAGCGAAGTGCTGTGGGTTTCGGCTTTTTTAGGCCCGACACAGGCAGGATTATATAAAACCGCTCTGGCAATCACCAATTTACTGCAACTCCCCATCAGCCCGTTGCCCAAAGCCACCTACCCGGAACTGGCGCGTGAAATTGCTCGTCGCAATTGGGAAAATGTGCGTTATGTGTTGCGCCAGGGATCGCGGTTGGCGGCGATTTACTCGATCCCGGTGACATTGGGTTTGATCGTTTTTGGCGAATGGATTTTAGAAATTAGTTACGGCGCGCAATACCTGCCCGCTTATCCGGCGCTGGTAGTGCTGGCGTTGGGCTTTACATTTGTCAATATTTTCTATTGGAACCGTGTCGCGTTGCTCTCATTGTCTCGCCCGGTTTTCCCTACGGTGATTAATGCTATCGGCATGATCCTGAAAGTGACCGCCATCTTCTGGCTGGCTGAACGCTTTGGCGCGTTGGCCTTCGCCAGTTTGTTGATTGCCTACTATGTGTTCACAAACGGGGCGGCGGTGCTGCGCGTCTTCGCCGATTTGCGTACGCGCCCTCGAGTGTCGGTATGAATCGCCATTCTCACATACCCATAAACGCGAATGACACGAATGGACGAAAAGCGCGAATGTTGTTGAATAAACATTCGCTTATTCGCGTTAAGATAAGCACAAGTGTTAAGTTGCATCAACTCATGGGGGAAACTGTGCTATGAAAATCTGCCTGATTGCCCCCACGTATCTTCCTTCTCGCCGCGCCAACACCATCCAGACGATGAAAATGGCGCAGGCCTTCACTGCCTTGGGGCATACCTTGCAGGTGGTTGTGCCGCAGAACCGCGCCGAACATCAACCCGCATCCTGGGACGATCTGGCGCAGCACTACGGTTTGCAGCAGCGTTTCGCCGTGGATTGGCTGCCCGCCAACCCCCGCCTGCGCAGTTATGATTATGGCTTTAAGGCCGTGCAATACGCTCGCCATCAGGATGCTGATTTAGTTTTCACGCGTTTGCCACAGGCCGCGGCTATCGCCAGTTCTTTGGGGATGGATACCATCTTCGAAATTCACGATCTGCCGCGCGGGACACTTGGCCCCTGGCTTTTACGCCGGTTCCTGGGTGGGAGTGGCGCGCGCCGCCTGGTGGTGATTACCCAAACCCTGGGGGAGGCAATCTCTCAGGCGATTACTCCGCTATCTCCCCCCCCTTTCACGCTTATCGCCCCCGATGGCGTTGACCTGGCTCGTTACGCCGCTCTGCCCGATCCCCCCGATGCTCGCGCTCAACTCTCACTTCCGCAACGTTTTACAGTAGGTTACACTGGGCATCTTTACGCCGGACGCGGCGGAGAGATGATCCTCAGGCTGGCTAAACAACTCCCTGAGATTAATTTCCTGTTGGTTGGCGGCAATCAGGATGACGTGACTCGTCTGAGTGGCGATGCCGCTGAACTTGGCAATCTCACCCTGACCGGCTTTATCCCCAATGCCGAACTGCCGCGCTATCAGGCCGCCTGCGATGCCCTACTGATGCCCTATCAACGGCGTGTGGCGGCATCTTCCGGTGGCGATATAGCCCGCTATCTTAGCCCAATGAAACTGTTTGAATATTTAGCTTGTGGTCGCACGATTCTGTCAAGTGATTTGCCCGTCTTGCGCGAAATTCTTAACGAAAATAACGCCTTGTTGCTTCCGCCAGACGACCTCGACGCCTGGGCCTCTACCTTGAGCGCGCTTGCCAATGATCCTGCCAGCGTCCAGGCTTTAGCATTTCAGGCGCGTCGCGATGCCCAAAACTACGACTGGCAAACCCGCGCTGCCCGTATCCTGGTAAATCTTTAACCTTTTTCCTGTAAATTTGCCAATTTGCAAATCTACCCACCTTATATGAAATCATCCATCTTTCCCTCCTGGCTCATCCGCCTGACGATTCTTAGCATCCTCCTGCGCTTCGGGTTGGGAATCTTTTGGCAGCAAGCCCTACCCCGTTGGGGCTATGGCGGCGATTCAGAGGTTGCCGGTTATATCATGGCCGATGCCTACGAGCGCGATACCGCTGCCTGGGAACTGGCCCAATCTGATGAACCGTTGGGAGATGCTTTTACAGAGCGCTATGCCGCCGTAGACCAATACGGCGGCCTGCTCTTTTTGAGCGCGGCGGTGTATCGCTATCTGGGCGGGAATCTTCACCAACCCCTGCTGATGATCGCGCTGGCAGCGCTGGTTTCCTCGCTTTCGTTGCTTTTTGTTTGGGCCTTTGCCCGCCGCCTGTGGGATGAGCGCGTGGCGAAATGGGCTGTCTGGATGTTGGCCTTCTACCCCGAAGCCATGCTCCTCGGTAGCTCGCAGATGCGCGAGGCCTTCACGATCACCCTCGCCACCGCGGCAATGCACGGCCTGACACGCGTGCGCCAGGAACACAATTGGCGTAACAGTTTATGGGTACTCGGCGCGCTACTGCTCAGTATTCCATTGTCCCCGGCATTTACGATGATGCTAACACTCATATTATTGCTGCTGGCAGTGGCTTTGTGGCGCGGCCAATGGCTGCGCGATCGGCGCTTGTGGATCGCGTTGGGAGCGCTGCTGATTTTGGGCATCGCCGGAGCGTGGTTCTTCGGCGCGCGCCTGGCGGATGCTTCGTTTGAGAATCCACTTGCCTATTTACAACACTGGATTGAGCGCACCAGCTTGTGGCAGAAAACTGCTAGCACGCAAGTTTCTGGCTGGATGACAAAACTTTTCAAAAATGTGCCGTACGAGTTTTATACCTGGGTGATTTTGGTCTATGGAGTGGTGCAGCCCTTCTTGCCCGCCGCTCTAATTGCGGGTGGCAACCCTTTGTGGCGCGGGATTGCTATCTGGCGCGCCCTCGGCTGGACTCTGCTCCTGCCGCTGCTGATCTACGCCCCATTGCGCGCCCTGCGCCAGCCCCGCCGCTGGCTGATTCTATCCCTGAGTCTGGCCTCATGGGTGGTGATTCTCTCGGCATCCTTCCGCAGCGGTGGCGACCAGTGGGATAATCCCCGATACCGGGCGGCTTTCGCCGGAATGCAGATTGTTCTAGCGGCCTGGCTGCTGGTGGAGCAGCGCCAGACCCCTGACCCCTGGTTTCGCCGTGTGTTGGTTGGTGTTGGGTTAGTTTTGGCCTGGTTCCTGCCCTGGTATCTGCACCGCTATCTTCTCCTCGAATGGGTGGTGCTCGATGTTTTCAAAACCTTTGGATTGGGAATTTCCAGCGCGGTCTTATACTGGATTTGGGATTGGGCGCGCTTGCATCGTTCAGTAGTACCTTGACCTTGTGTCTGACGCCATCTATAATTCAAAAATTGAATTATAAAAATAGAGTAACTGCTCAGGTTCACGCCTTCGCAGAAAAAATCCCGCAAAAAGAGTGCGTATGGGGGGCTGCCACCTTTTTGGGCTTGTTCATAAGAGAGGTATTTCATGCCAACTGCATTAGTTTCCGGAATTACTGGTCAGGATGGTTCCTATCTGGCAGAATTTTTGCTTAAAAAAGGCTACCGTGTTTTGGGGATGGTGCGCCGTTCTAGCACAGTTACGTTTGGACGTATTGAGCATATTCAGGATCAAATCGAGATCATCCAGGGCGATTTGCACGACCAGGGTTCGCTGGTCTCGATCATGGAAGAATATCGTCCCGATGAAGTCTATAATCTGGCCGCGCAATCCTTTGTGCCCACATCTTGGAATCAGCCCGTGCTCACCGGTGAAGTTACTGCTCTGGGCGTAGCACGCATGTTGGAGGCTATCCGTCTGGCGCACCCTAAGGCACGTTTTTACCAGGCCTCCTCGAGCGAAATGTTTGGCAAGGTGCGTGAAGTCCCCCAAAAGGAATCAACGCCCTTCTATCCGCGCAGCCCTTATGGGGTAGCCAAAGTTTATGGGCACTGGATCACCGTCAATTATCGCGAGTCGCATGACTTGTATGCCTGCTCGGGGATACTTTTTAATCACGAAAGCCCGCGGCGCGGTCTGGAATTCGTCACCCGCAAAATTACCCATGGAGTAGCGCGTATCAAACTGGGCTTGGCCGATGAACTGCGCCTGGGCAATCTCGACTCGCGCCGCGATTGGGGCTTCGCTGGGGATTATGTCGAAGCGATGTGGCTGATGCTGCAACAAGATACCCCCGACGATTATGTGGTTTGCACCGGCGAGACGCACGAAGTGCGCGAATTTTGCGAGGCTGCTTTTTCGCATGTCGGGCTGGATTACCGTGATTATGTCGTGCAAGACCCGCGTTTTTATCGCCCCGCTGAGGTGGATTTATTGGTGGGCGATCCGGCTCACGCCAAAAATAAACTCGGTTGGGTTCCGCGGGTTAGCCTGGCTGAGCTGGTGCAAATGATGGTGGATGCCGATTTGCAATATTTGGGGCGCGAGGTACTCTAAGATGAACCCATCGGTGCGATGGAAGCGTTTGGTATCCAGCCCCTGGCTGGCTGAAACGCTGGCAGGGTTGGGAGCCGCGCTTTTTGCGCTGCAAATTTGGGTTTATGCCCATACGCAGACATCGATTCTCGATGAAGGCGCGTATTTGCTCAAAGGCTATTTCTTTGCCATCGGACGCTATACGCCTTATCAGGATTATGGCTTTTGGACCAACCACATGCCGTTTTCGTTCCTCATTCCGGGAATCGTGCAGCGCATCTTTGGCCCTGGCCTGCGCACCGGGCGTTATTTTGCCGTTTTTCTTGGCCTGCTAATGCTGCTGGGCATCTGGTGGTTGGCGCGGCGCATTGGCGGGCGCTGGTGGGCGGCAGGAGCAGTGGGGTTATTTGCGTTCAACGTGCAGTTGATTAAAGTTTATAGTGTGATGGCTTCGCAAGGTCTGGTGGCCTGTATGCTCGTCTGGGTGCTGGTGTTGACCCTGGGCAATCAGCGCCGTTTGTGGCAATTGCTTCTGGGGACCGCATTAGCTGTGTTGGTGGTGCTGACACGCATCAATATGGCTCCGCTGTTACCCCTGTTAATTCTCTATATTCTATGGGAAAACGGCTGGCGGGTTGGTCTGTGGAGTTTTGCCGTCGGGATGCTGACTTTTGTGGGTGGACACGCTTTCTTCTGGCCGGAGATTCTACACATGTGGGCCTCTTGGTTGCCTGTGGGGTTGTTCCCGTTTCTCGAACCGTGGGCGCGCCCCGCGGCGATTCCCAACTGGCAACCTGAGACGAGTTTTAGCGATCGCATTTTGAGTTTCTTCCAGGCCATACGCCTGCACTATTTTTCTACTGTGGGCGCATTGACTACTTTGATCTTGTGGCCGCGCAAGAGCCAGTGGAAATCGGCATGGCGAATGCGGGCGGCGACCTTCCTTGTGGCGCTGTTTATGCTCTTATGGGCCTTCCATGCTTGGGCTTCGTTGGGCAAAAATTACTGCGTCTACTGCCTGGATGCCTATATATCGTTTTTTGCCATCTTGGGCGTATTGCTGGTGATTGTGGCCGCATCTTCGTGGCGCGGCGCACGGATGCGCTGGCTCCCCGCGGGATTGATCTTTTGCCTCTCGGCAGGGATCAGCTTCGGGCTGATCCCTATTTTTGGCAGCAAATTGATCTCGAATCGTTTTGTTTACCGGCTCATGCAAGTGGATGTGCCGCGTATCAAATCCTTCCGCATCCAGACCGGGACGACCGAATTATGGGGCTATTTTGCCAATAAATTTGCCATCAGCGAAACACAGGTGGTGGAATACGCGATTGATATGTTGCGCATAGTCGGGTTTGTCAGCTTGGGATTGCTGGCTGGATGGCTGATTTGGCGCTTTGGCGAGAAACTGGGTCGGGGGTTGTTCCAGGGGGAAACGATCTCTCCGGTTGTAGCGCGTTTGACCGCGCTTTTGCTTGTAGGCACGCTGATAACCCTGTTGGTTGGCCTGACACCCTATGATCGCGACTGTGGTGGTGATGTGATTGCTTCCTATGAAGCAGGCGGAGCGCGTTTGGCCGAAGTTGTGCCTGCGGGTGCAAAAGTTTATTGGTGGGGCGGGTTATCGGCAGTGCCGCTGCTCTATATCCCCGAGGCGCAGATTTACCCCGCGCAGATCAACGATGGTTATTCTTACCGCTTGTCCGGCGATGCCGACGAGTTGGAACGTTTCGGCTGGTGGAACGAGGAATTGGCTGAAAAGTGGCTCCAAGAAGCCGATGTGATCCTGATTGAAGCGCGGCAATATGGTGGCTTCGCAACAAGTTTCGCGGAAAGCGGAGCCTTTGATGAAACTTCACCCACGCCGCCGATGATTCCCTGCCGTGCAAATTCTCCCATTCATATTTTTGTACGCACAGAATGAGTTGCGATTTCCGAGAAGCGTTGAATGGAATGTTGACGATTTACCGTTCTTTTGGTATGATGCAGCCCGTCTTATCACAGTTTGCAATTCTCGAAATGTCGAGAAGAGGAGAAAGTAAGCAATAAGCGATCCAGATTATCGTGCCAATCATAGAATTCGCTCCCGCGAAGTCCGTTTGATCGGAGCAGATGGCGAGAACCATGGTGTAGTATCCCTGAGTGAGGCCCAGCGTTTGGCTGAGGAAGCGCAACTCGATTTGGTTGAGGTTGCGCCCAATGCTACCCCGCCTGTGTGCCGCATTATGGATTTGGGTAAGTTCATCTATCAGCGAAAGAAAAAAGAGCGGGATGCACGCAAGGCTCAGGCTAAGATTGAAGTCAAAGAAATTCGCTTGCGCCCCAAGACCAGTGAGCATCATTTGCAATTTAAAGTTCGCGACGCTCGCCGCTGGTTAGAAAAAGGCAATAAGGTTAAGGTGCGCATACAGTTCCGGGGTCGTGAAATCCATTACCCTGAGATCGCGATGGAATCCTTAAGAGAAGTTGCTGAAGAGCTATCGGACGTGAGCATTGTGGAGTACCAGCCTTCGCGCGAAGGACGCTCGATGCTTATGATTCTGGCTCCTGAGAAGAGTGACAAGAAATAAAACAATACGCAATAATTAGCAAGAACGAAATTATTTTACAAATTATCCGCGGTTAACTGCCGGGTAGCTCGAGTTTACCTTGCGCCGCGGTGTTTTTGTGAGAGGAGTGTAATTATGGCTAGAAAACCCAAAAAAGGGAAATACAAGCTAAAGACCCACAAAGCAACTTCAAAACGTTTTCGGGTTACGGGTTCTGGTAAACTCGTGCGCACCAAAGGTGGCAAAAGCCATTTGCGTCGGCGAAAGTCGAAACGCACCAAGGCAGAATTTACCCGCATGCAGCCTGTAGAAAGCAAAAAACTTGCACAGCGCGTTCGCCGCTTGGCTCCTTATCTGAGTAAATATAAGGCCAACCCGAATGCTCGCACCGGTCAAACCAATAAATAGAATGAATACGCGACTGTTGAGTGTTCATAACGGGCAGCAAGAAAAAGTTGCCGACGCTCAGGAGTACGCAGGAGAATTAACATGGCTCGTGTAAAAACTGGATATACCCGTCGAAGACGACATAAAAAAGTCCTCAAACTGACCAAAGGACAATTTGGAACCCGCAGCCGCCTTTTTCGGCGCGCTAATGAAGCTCGGCTAAAAAGCCTCTGGTATTCTTATCGCGACCGCCGCAATCGCAAACGCGATCTGCGCCGTCTGTGGATTGCGCGTATCAACGCCGCTTCGCGCCTGAACGGTATTTCGTACAGTCGTCTGATCCACGGTATGAAGAAAGCCAATATCACCATCAACCGCAAAATGTTGGCTGACCTCGCTGTGCGCGACCCCCAGGCTTTTGCCGCGGTTATTGAGCAGGTCAAAGCCGCACAATAAACCCCACGTCGCAGATATTTTCGAACCCCGGTGTCTCCTTAGCGCCGGGGTTCTTGTATTAACCGTTTTGGGATGCTACAATCCCACCCATGCTCACTTCAACCACGAACCCCAAAATCAAATTAATTCGAGCCTTACAAGCGCGTGCGCGCAGCCGTCGTGAAGCAGGAGCTTTTGTTATCGAAGGTGTGCGCCTCGTGGAAGAGGCAGTAGCAGCAGATTGGCATACCCAATTTGTGCTCTATACTCCCGGATTAGATGAGCGCGGCGATGATATCATCACCGCCTATCAGCAGCGCGGCGTGGAAATAATTCCGGTTAGCCCTGGAGTTATGCAGCACGCCAGTGATACACAGTCTCCACAGGGCATTTTAGCCGTTTTGTCGATGAAATCTCTGCCTGCCCCCAT
The DNA here is from genome assembly GCA_014382605.1 of Anaerolineae bacterium. Taxonomy (GTDB): domain Bacteria; phylum Chloroflexota; class Anaerolineae; order Anaerolineales; family UBA11858; genus NIOZ-UU35. The sequence goes on along the minus strand of JACNJM010000159.1, from coordinate 3,354 downwards.
CGATGCTGATTTTATTTTGATTCTGGATGGCGTGCGCGACCCTGGGAATATGGGAACCTTGCTGCGCACAGCGTTGGCTGCCGGAACCGATGCCGTGTGGCTGCATCCGGGGGTTGTGGACGCTTACTCGCCAAAAGTATTACGCGCGGCAATGGGCGCACATTTTCATCTGCCAATTGAAACCGTATCCTGGGAAGATGTCCAAAAACGCGCCGCTTCGTCAGGCCTCATCTTGTTTCTAGCCGACTCCACGGAGGGGCAGCCCTATACCGGGGCCGCGTTTGAGCGTCCACTGGGGTTGATATTGGGAGGCGAGGCGCACGGGGCCAGCGATCAGGCCTGGGCGGTGAATCCGCAGCCGGTACACATCCCCATGCTGGGCCGCGCCGAATCGCTCAATGCCGCCATTGCCGGGGCGATCCTGCTCTTTGAAGTCGCCCGCCAACGCGCCTGACTTTTTTATCCATCCAATCCTGGCCAAATGAAAATCCGCTCGATCACTTATTTTTGCAATCCCCGCTGGCCGCTGAATGAAAACGCACTGGCCCAGGCCGGAAATTTTGTTGCCGCGGCGCGGCAAGCTTTTGCCAATGTTGGGTATGAAGTGCAAACCGCACGCCTGGCAACGGTGCCTTTCCACGAATTAGTGCCCGCTCTGGATGTGGGTGAGGTGATTGAATTTGCACAGCAATTGGAACGCGCCGCCGCGCCCTTGGGTTTTGACTATATCGCCGTTGGCCCGGCACAGCCTGATGATCTGCGCGCCTACACTCTGATTCCGGATGTGCTGGCAGCCACCGAGAATGTTTTTGCCTCGGCGATGATGAGTACATCAGATGGCGGCGTTTCGCTGCCTGCGGTGCGCGCCTGCGCCGAGATTATCGAGCGCCTTGCTCCCCAAGACCCCAACGGGTTTGCTAACCTGTACTTTGCAGCTCTGGCAAATGTACCGCCCGGCGCTCCCTTTTTTCCGGCGGCCTATCATGTCGGTGACGCGCCTGCCTTCGCCCTGGCCGTCGAATCTGCCGATCTGGCTGTAAAAGCCTTCACCCAGGCCAGTTGTCTTGCTGATGCGCGCCAAAATTTAATTGCTGCTCTTGAAACCCATGCCGCCCGGCTAACAACCATCGCGGGTTCATTGAATCTGCCCTTTGGCGGTATCGATTTCTCCCTGGCTCCTTTTCCTGAAGAAGCTCTCTCACTGGGGACGGCCTTTGAGCGTCTGGGTGTTCCGGCGGTGGGGCTGCACGGCTCGCTGGCCGCCGCTGCGATTATAGCCGATACGATTGATAAGGCCGAGTTTCAGCGCGCCGGGTTCAGCGGCCTGATGTTGCCCGTGCTGGAAGACTTTATCCTGGCGGCCCGCGCCGAACAGGGGGTGCTGACGTTAAAAGATATGTTGCTCTATTCAGCGGTATGCGGCACTGGCCTGGATACAATCCCCTTGCCCGGCGATGCCACCGCCGAACAACTTGCTCCGGTGTTGCTCGATCTGGCGGCGCTGGCCCAACGTCTGAACAAACCCCTCACCGCCCGCCTGATGCCAATTCCGGGGAAACACGTTGGTGATATAACGAGTTTTGATTTTCCTTTCTTTGCCAATAGCCGCGTCATGGCGCTGGATGCTGCGCCGTTAGAAGGCCATTTGTCGGGGGATGAAGTTTTTCATCTGAAGGCGCGAAAAATATAACGGCACAAGGCTTTTCGCGAGCGCGAATATTTGTACGGGTCAATGGTAGTTTGACCGATCCTGTCATTCCGAGCGGAGCACGAAATCGCTATTATTTCTCTGTGTCTTGGCGGCTTTGCGTGATCGTCCCCCCCGCCATTGGTTATTGAGGAGCTTGTTCTGAACCGCCCCATCCGTTGGTACGATTACATCACCATCAATATTTACTGGCTCGGCATTATGGCGGTATCCCAGGCCAATGGTCTGATTCAGCCTTTGCTGGTACAGCGCTTTGTCGGCCCGGAGCAGCAGGGAACCTATTATGGCAATATGCGCCTCTATTCCCTGATGACCGCCTTGTTGGTGCAGGCCCTCGCTGGAATGCTCTCGGATCGCAATATGTCTAAATGGGGTCGCCGTCGACCCTATATTCTCGTCGGCGCGTTGCTCAATGTGATTTTTCTCTTTGCCATGAGCGCCTCGCCAGGCTATTGGTTCCTGTTTACAGCAGTGGTACTGGTTCAATTCGCCTCCAATCTTTCGCATGGCGCGCAACAAGGCCTCATCCCCGATCTCGTTCCCGAAGACCGCCGCGGTCGCTTCTCGGGGATCAAAGCCGTGCTGGAATTACTGCCCGTAATTATCATTGCTTTGACGATTGGCCCCATGATTGCCGCTGGTAATATGCTGGGTGCTATCGCTGTGGTAGCGCTTATCTTGCTGCTCACCGCTGGCATCACTATGTTTGTGCGCGAGCAACCCTTGGCAGAAAAACCAGCCCAGCTGAAGTGGAAATCCTTCGGACGGTTAGCCGCCATGACCCTGCTGTTTCTAGTGGTGATCTTGTTGTCGGGTGAAGGTGTGCAGTATGTTGGCAAACTGTTTGATGCCGCCGCTCTTCCCGCGCAAGTGTTTGTGATGGGGCTGGTTGGCCTGGTTGGGATGTTGATTGCGGTTGTTTTTGGCGTTTACGGGAGCATCCAGGTCAGCATCGGGCGGCAAGCGGCGAGCACAAATCCAGCATTTACCTGGTGGGTTATTAATCGACTGGCGTTTCTGGTGGGCGCTAACAATCTGGCCGCATTTGCAGTATATTTTCTTCAGGGGCGACTGAGCCTCGAGGGGGATGCTGCTGCCGGACCGGCATCCAGACTCAAACTGGTGGTGGGGGTGCTGATATTGGTTTTTGCACTCCCCAGCGGATGGCTGACCGATAAGGTCGGCAGAAAAAAATTAGTGGCCCTCAGTGGAATTCTGGCAACTGTGGGCACAGTGATTTTGCTGCTTTCCCCGACGCTGAATGTCATCATGATCGGCGGCAGCATCGTTGGAGCAGGCATTGGGATGTTCTTTGCAACGAGTTGGGCATTGGGAACCGACATCGTCCCCAAGAAAGATGCTGGCAAATTCCTGGGCATCTCCAACCTGGCCGGAGCGGGTGCGGGTGCGGTCGGCGCCTATATTGGCGGCCCCATCGCCGACTATTTCACCATCCATTTCCCCCATCTGCCAGGACTCGGCTATATGGTGATTTTTGGCATCTACGCGGCATTATTCTTGATTTCTACTATTGTGCTTATCAAAGTGCCGGAGTAGCGCGCCTAGCGAAATATAATTAATGGGCAGGGCTTTCTTAAAGTCGAAACAGAAAAGCAATTTCACCGCAGAGAACGCCAAGAACGCAG